>CAZGQL010000089.1:11286-17758 GCA_964527905.1 uncultured Syntrophobacteraceae bacterium | reverse complement strand
TGTATTTGTTGAATACGAAGGCAATATCGAAAGCAGAGGACACGGCTGCATCCAGCTTCTTGATCTCTTCGGCACGGCCATAGGCGGACGGAGGCTCCGGAGAAGGGGTGGACGTGCTCGGGGCCGGGGCTTCGAATCCCGCAAGGGAAACGGGTTCGGGTTCTTCCGGTTGAGCTTTTGACGGCGGTGTCATGGGAGGAAAATCGAGAGAGAACGCCTCCTCGAGGGAGACCTGGGTTTCCGGTTCCTTCGCTGGGGTCGTCTTCTGAGCCTCCTCGGGTTTGCGAGGCAGCTCGAGTTCAAACTGCTCGGCCTTGGCGCCGGAAACGGCTTCCATCCCTTCGTCAGCCATTCCGGCCGGAATGAAAAGCGCGTCGATTTCCTTGCCGATCTCCTGCTCGAAAGCCTCAAGATCCAGCTCCACACTTTGATCTTTTTCTGCTGCCATCCTCAAATCCTGCATGCTGTCTGACCTCCCTCAATACCGTTCGATCGATCCGCTTACCGGACGTGCTACGCCCCATGTCCCTCCGCGCGGTTCCCTACGGCTGTTTGTCACCAAGGACCTTCTGGACCACACTCTTGACCGTTCGTTTGCTGATCTCCCGCAAGGTCTCATAGACTCCGGGCCCCTTGACCGCACTCGCTTCAAAAGTTGGCACGCCCAGGTCCTTGTTGAGGTCCTCTTCCATCTCCTGGATGGTGAGCAGTGGAACGTTGGATTGCGCCAAGTCCCGTTTGTTGTATTGCAGTACGAGCGGGATTTTACGAATGTCGAGGCCTTCATCCGCAAGGTTCTCGGCCAGGTTCAGAATGCTTTCGACGTTCTTCTGCCTTTGGATCCTCAAGGAATCGGCGACGAACACGACCCCGTCCACACCACGCAAGACCAGCTTCCGGGTCGTGTTGTACATGACCTGGCCGGGGACGGTATACAACTGAATGCGAACGGTCAGGCCGAGGACTTTGCCCAAGCTCAACGGGAGAAAATCAAAAAAGAGCGTCCGGTCTCCCTTGGTGTCGATGGTGACCATTTTACCGCACACCTGCTTGGACATGGATTCATGGACCATCAGCAGGTTGGTCGTTTTCCCTCCGCGGCCGGGACCGTAGTAGACGACCTTTACCTGAATTTCGCGCTTGCCCAGATCTATGAAGGCCACCGCTGTTTCCCTTCCTGTCCGTCAAGAATGGCTGCGAGTTGTTGAATGGCGCTGGTGGACCGAAGTCGAATCAACCCCAGCGAGACGCTGTCCTCGAAAAGCGTGATGATGATGTGATGAGCTCCCAGCTTGCTAAAATGGATGTTCGTCTTGTCGCCTTTATGAAAGAGCAGTGAGAAGTCCGTTTCGCCGATTTGCCGGGCGATTTCCGCCGTTGCGGCGAAGTTGGCGGCAAGCAGCACCGCGAGAGAGAGGATGTCCGTCACCTGAAGGGAACCGCGCTCGAAAATGAGGTTTCCAGATATATCGACGATAATCACGTGGTTGGCGCCCGCGCTGATGAGCTCACGCTTGACGATGTCCTCCAGTCTGTTGGTCTCATTTTGTGTGAGGATAAGGTTCATTACTCGTTCATCCTTCGAGTTGACGATACGGTTTGATTCCCTGGTATGAAACGTATCAGATGGACCTGAACTGCCGAGTGCTCGAATAGGGTGTGCTGCTTCCGAGCTTGCTTATCGGCAGGAGCTTCCCGAAGCATTACCTGGAATCCACCGCCAACCGCCCGACACGGTTGGGCCCGGTGAAGTGAGACCCATGCAAGTCAGGATTCCGACAGTCCTTTCGTAACGGGAGTTCAACAGCTTGGACAGTGCGGAGCAGCATGCATGTCGCGTCGGGATGTCTCCTGGCCAGCGTTGTCAAAAACACCGGCGAGCGAGACGTCTGTTGGAGTCTCATCCCAATGATGCCCTTGTTTCTTGAGTTTGCAAGTTTTGGGCCGGATTCCGATGAGGCGCTCCCGTTTCACTCGGTCGCCTCAAGGACTGTCAAGGCACCGCTCATCCTGCTGTCGTAGCGCTTCGACCAATAAGTGCTCCAAGGGTTTGTGCACGGTCGTCGGGAAATCGCCCTCCAGGGGAAGCGTGTGGAACGTGCCGTTCTGCCACGTCAACATCTCCACGAAGGCCGGTTCCCCTTTGTGGCCGTTGGTTTCCGCGTGCATGACCCGGCCGGATTGCAGGAACACGGACCCCTCGTTCTGCGGGGCTATCACCCTGATGCGTAGGGTCGATTGTGCCAGGCACAGAATCTGGATCACGTCCACCAAAGCGACGGCATTGACGGAACCGTCAAAACCCTTGGACAGGTAAAGGGAATCACTCGAATCGAGTCCGGAGACGTTCGCCGCAACCGAAAGGTTGTCCGGATCGAGCTCCACACCCCTCATATTGGCCAGCCTCAGATTCGCTCCACTGAAGTTGGCACTCCTCAGGCAAGCCCCCTCCAGATTCGCCCCCTCCAGGTCGGAGTTCCCCAGGTTGGCGCCTTCTAGATTGCTTTGTACCAGTGTGGCCCCAATCAGCCGCGCTCCTTCGAGGTTGGCGTTTTTGAGACTCGCTTTTCGAAGGTTGGCCACGGTCAGTTTTGCGCCTGTCAAGTCCGCGTCGTCCAATTTCGTCGCGGCCAGGATGGCGCCATCGAGGTTCGCACGTTCAAGCCGCGCGCGCTTCAAGTTCGCGCCGCTGAGATTGGCGTGAGACAGATTGGCGTTGCGCAGGTCGGCCTCGATCAGCCAACCGGCCCCGGAAAGATCCATACGGGAAAGATCGACCCCGATCAAATAGGCAGGTCCCCTTCCCGATATCACCGCGCTGAGCAATTGTTCCCTTGTGAGCTCCGCCATGCTTGTGCAACCCCCACGATCGTATCCGAAGCGTTCTGTCGCTTAGGCGGCAGGCTCCAGCAATCGGATGATGTCTTTTCCCTTTTCCTTACGGCTCGCTGTCACTCCGACATAAATCAAAAAACATGCCGGCGGACCGTCAGCACAAATCCAGTACGCTTTTGCGGTTCCTCATGTTAAGAGCAGAACCGGTCGCGGCACAGACCGGTGGATGAAAACGGCATCGGGACAAGCACAAAAGAGCTCAGACCCGGCCTGGAGGAGGTCTTCCCCGCGAGATGATTGCTCTTTTGGACATTTTGGAAACGCCCATGGAATGGAATGACTGTCCCGATCTGGATTCCCTCTGCCGGCGCTGGTCGTTGGATCGCGACGCGCTGATGAACGTTCATAGACAATACCCGCTTCGCGTCTCCGCCTATGCCATGAGTCTGATGGGCTCCAAGGGCGATCCAATCGCCCTGCAAATCGTGCCCGACGCGAGAGAGATCGAGGATGACACGGGGTTCGAGGATCCCCTCGCCGAAGAGATGCTTTCCGCCAGGCCCAACTTGGTTCATCGATATCCCCATCGCGTCTTGTGGCTCGTATCGAACGCCTGCGCGGTCCACTGCCGCTTCTGCACAAGGAAACGGCGATGGAAAAATGCCGTTGGGCTCACCCCGGAATTGATCCGATCCGGGCTGGACTACATCCGCGCCCATCGGGAAGTGAACGACGTGCTGCTCTCGGGCGGAGATCCTTTGCTCTTCGCACCGGAGAGGCTCGAAGAGATCCTGGCCTCGCTCCGGGCCATCCCCCATGTGGAAATCATCCGGATCGGGACCCGTGTGCCCGTGTTTCTTCCCGGGGTGGTGACCGCTGAGCTCGCCTGCATGCTGGCCCGCCACCACCCACTCTACGTCAATGTGCATTTCAATCATCCGCTGGAAATCACGCCGGAGTCCGCACACGCTTGCACACTTCTTGCCAACGCCGGAATTCCGCTTGGCAGTCAGACCGTGCTCCTCAAAGGTGTCAACGATCAGGTCGACATCCTGGCCGAGCTATTCCAACAGTTGCTGCGGCTGCGCGTGCGACCTTATTACCTGATGCAGATGGATCTGACGCGAGGCACCAGTCACTTCCGAACTCCCATCCATCAGGGCCTTGAAATCCTTCTTGGATTACGAAATCGTATTTCGGGTCTTGCCGTGCCCCATTTCGTCATTGACTTGCCTGGGGGCCAGGGAAAGGTGCCCCTGGTACCGACTTATATCGAGGACGTGCGCTCCGATTGCCTGAGGTTCCGGGACTGGCTGGGCCGACCCTGCACCTATCCATTGTTGGAAGGGGAGAGTGCCGCGCTTCTTGCCTGGCTCGCGGGTGGAGGACGCGCATCCGTGGCGAGAAGCCTCTGAGGGGCGATGCGCTGCGGCGATGGGTTGGCTGCCCAATCGATCAAAAGCGCGCATCGAGCGGATGGGCATATCCGGTCAGCTCCACGTATCCATGCCCCCGCACGGGCCGTTGGCCCATCGTCCCGCCGGCGTTCACGCTTCCCTCCCAGTAGGTAACACGGGTGCTCTCCGGGGTGATCAGCTCCTGGTCCAGATGGTTGGGTGTGACCAGGAGATCCAGATCCAAGGCAGGGACTTTGAGGCGCCAGGAGGAGGGGTAGCGTGCCCCGGTCTTTCGACTTGTCCAGTGGTCCAGCACCTCGATTCGAATCTCGTCTCGTCTGAGGTGGGTGCGTTCGCCCGACTCCGGCACGAACGTCCCGCTCGAAGCGTGATGCACCGTGCCAGCCTGCTCCCGCAGGAAATAAACCATCAGCTCGGATCCGTTCGACAACTGCAGACTGAACCAGTCCCATCCCACGATGCCCTGCTCCAGCGGAGCCGAGCTGTACTCGTGGTCCATCCAGCTCTCACCCTGGACCGGGATCGTCGTCCCCAGGACGCTCAATGTCCCCACCGTCCGCAACCGGGTCAGTGAATAATAGCAGCTGGCACGTTCCGGGGAGCTGCCTTTCAGGCTGTATCCATGCACTCCGTGGGCCACGGGTGGTTTGACCGGGGTGAGGATGAGATCCAGTGAGAATTCATCCGCAGTGGCATGCAGTCGATGGGCTTCCGGGTCGATGCGTGCCGTCCAGTTGCGCACGAAAATGGTTTGAGCAGTCGATTCGGAGCGAACGCCCGCCATGTCGAGGGCCCCCCGCGCAAGGGTTTCGGCGTGGAAGAACCGGCCGCCTTTGATGTCCGTCAGGGCTGCGTGGGCCAGGTAGAGTTGGGAGGTTCGCCAGGCGGAGTGGGAGGGGGGCCAGTGCCTCCGGGCGGCCGCCGGACGCATCCTGCTTCGGAAGAACGTGAGCTGGAAACCGTAAGGCGAGCCGTTGTCCGTTGTGAGATTTCCCGTATAGTACCACCACTCCGTGCGGTGCTCGGCGTGTTCGCCGTGATCGCGCGGGAATTGCGGGTAGCACGGCCCGGTGATGGAAGGGAATGCGTTTTCCGAATTGCCCTGAACCTCGCCGAACCCGTGGAAAGGAATGACCCACAGGAAGAGGAACAAGCAAGCCGCGATGGACAGTCGGAATCGCTTTCCGCCGGAGTGCAGCCGTCGGAACGGTCTGGGTGAAGGATCCATCTCATCGTTCCCTGAGGACCTGAGCCGGTGAGTGCCTGAAGACACGCTGGGTCGCCGGCAGGGCGGCGAAGAGCGCGGTGGCCGCAATGAGCGGTACGGAAAGGGCGAGACTCGCCCAATCCACCCCGTAAACGAAGGTCCACCCAAAAGACTGCTTGTTGATGACGTAAATCAGCAGGAACGAGAGCAAAAAACCGCAAGACATTCCCATGCCTTGGCCACCGAGGAGCATCAACGTCGCTTCCCACACGATCATCGCACGAACCTGAATGCGGCTGGCACCGCAGGCAAGGAGCGTATGGATTTGACGAGTCCGCTCCAGGACCAGGACGCTGAGCGTCGTGGCCATGCCGAGGGTGGCCACCAGCAACGCGATGATCAGCAGCGCCGTCGTGACGGCAAAAGTCTCGTCGAAAATGCGAAGGATTTCACGCCTTAGTTCCGGCCCTGTCGTCACCTCCACGGAAAGCTCATGTCGTGCAGACACGTCGAGAATTCTCGCCCTCAAGTGCTCCATCGCCGCGTTCCGATCCATGGGCTCTCCGGCAAAGTGGATTCGTGTGCCGGACCAGGATGCGTCCCCCGTGCGACGGACGAAATCCGGCAGCGAATAGTGGACGACTCCACCGTGAGTCCGATAATCTCGGAATATCCCCAACACCGGCAGCTGAAAGAAAATACCGGCGGCCTGGGTGGAAAAGGTGTTTCCCACGCCGAGTCCCGTCTGGTTGGCGAAAACCTCTGAAATGAGCACACCTTCACCGCGAATGAGAGCCGGCAGACCGGCCTCCAGATCGCCGTGCAGCATCAGGAAACGGGAATGCTTCAAGAAACGCTCGAAATCGATGGTTTCCAGCTGATAAGGCACAGTCCCGTAGTGGAGCGGGATGCGCCGATACGGTGTAAGATCCAGCGTGCCTCGATCGTTTTCCTGCATCAGTAGATCCACCACGAGGCGCGGCAAAGGCTCCCGGTAACGGTTGATGGAAGC
>CAZGQL010000089.1:2585-11250 GCA_964527905.1 uncultured Syntrophobacteraceae bacterium | reverse complement strand
TGAATGCTCTGGGAGACCCAGCTCTCCACCGTGCTCCGAAAACTGTGCACCATGACCACCAGGGCGACGAAGAGGCCGACCGCAGTGATCAGCGCTCCCGAGGAAATGGCGATGCGCGGACCGGCATCCCGCACGTATCGGCCCCCGAGATACGCCGGCTCCCCGCCGAGTCGCCGCAGGACCGGGGGCAGCACTGTCCCCAGCATCCTCAAGATCCAGGGAGAAAGCAGGGAAAAGCCGAGAAACAGAACGAACGTGGCGGTGTATCCAGGCAGCGGAATTCCCACCGGAGACGGCAGAACCGAAAGGGGCCAGCAGGCCACAATCAGGAGTATGCCCGCGCAGGCGAGAAGGCGGTGCCTGCCCCCACGAACCGCTGCGGTTTCCAGAATGCTCATCGCTTCCCGGGGCGGGACCCGTCTGGCTTCGAGGGCCGGCTGGACGGCGGCGATCGCCGAAACCAGCACCGTCATCAGGAACGAGAACAGGACTTCCAGGGGCGCAACCGAAACGCCTTCGACATGCGTGCGAACAAAGAGGAGCGAAATGGTCGCGCTCACCGCCTTGAGCATCTCCTGAACAAGAACCAGCCCGATCGGCAGCGCCAGGACCCAACCCAGGAGTCCGAGAAACACGCCTTCGGCCAGGAACAGGGAAAAAACCAGGGAAGGCGAGGCGCCGATGGACCGGAGGATGGCGACCTCGGCATGGCGGGCCGAGGCGTTCAGGGCCACCAGGCTGTAAACCAGAAACATTCCGACAAAGAGCGACACGAAACTGAGCACGGACAAGTTGAGCTGGTAGGAGCGGATGAGGCGCCTCCCGCCCTCCCGGGCTTCCCCCGGCTCCTCCAGCACGCAGCCCTCCGGCAGGACCTCACGGATGGAGGACACGTCGTCGGCCGTCGCTCCGGGTCGGAACATCACGTCCACACGGTCCACCATGCCCTGAATGTCCAAAAACTCCTGGAGTGTTGCAATGTCGCAAAATGCGATCAGGCCCCCTTCCGCCAGGGCGAGCCCCTCACCCCGCAGCACGCCGGCAATGCGAAACGTTTCCACCCTGCTGGCTGAGGCAAGGACAACGGTCTCCCTGCCGTTCAGTGCCAGGCGCCTCGAGAGGGTTTCCGTGACGAAGAGCGTGGCGGGATCGGCGATCAGGTCAAGACGCGGGAGCGTCGATTCGGAGGAGTCCTCGATTCTCCATGTCCGCAGAGGGTGGTCCAGCAGCGGATCCAAGCCAAGAAGCAGAAACGGGATAGGGGAGGCATCGGCTTTGACATAGGCACTGATCACAGGAGAGGCCGTTCGAACAGCGGGCATTCGGAGCAGGAGTGGGACCACTGCTTCCGGAACGCGACCACCCGGTGCCACGACCACTCGGTCCGCTTTGCCCGCCAGGAGGTCGATGCTTGAAGTGAACGAGACCACCGAAGCCTCCACAGCCAGGCGAACGCTGGTGAACACGGCGGCCCCCAGTCCGATCCCGAGCACCACGGCCACAACGCGCCAAGGATGATGCCTGGCGTGGCGAAGGCTGAACCAGCAGCAAAGGCTCAGGAAAAACCTCACGGGACCCTCACCGTCTCAGCGATCATCCCGTCTTTCAGCGTGACGATCAAGCTGGCGTACTCGTCCACCAAATGGCTGTGGGTGGCGATCACGACTGTTCGTTTCCAAGATCGATTCAGCTCCTTTAGGAGTCCGATGACGATGGCCCCATTTTGGGAGTCGAGGTTACCCGTCGGCTCGTCGGCTAAAATGAGTGCGGGATCGTTGATCAGTGCCCGGGCAATGGCGGTGCGCTGCATCTCGCCCCCGGAGAGCTGCGCGGGGAGGTGGCCGGCACGCTCGGAAAGGTTCAGCCAGCTGAGAAGTTCGCGGGCCCTTGACCGTGTGACGCTTTCCCCTTTGCCGGCGAGGAGTGCGGGAAGACAGACGTTTTCCAGGGCGGTGAGGGTCGGCAGCAGGTTGAAGGACTGGAAGACCATGCCGATGGTTTGACGCCGGTAGCGCGTCATGTCCTCTTCGGTCGCAAGAGCAAGATTCCGGCTTCCGACGATCAGGCGACCCCGTGTCGGTTGATCCAGGCCCGCCAGAAGGGCGAGCAGAGTCGACTTGCCCGAGCCGCTGTCGCCCTTGAGCACCACCAGATCTCCGGGGGCAATCTCCAGATGGATGTCCCGAACGCCCACGACCTCGGCCCCCCCCAAACTGTAAAGCCGGGTGAGTCCCTCCATGACGATGAAAGGGTCTGCTTCGGAAGTGGGTTTTCTACTTGGCTCCAGGGCCATCGCATCAAGCTCGCCCATCGGGTGCGGGGCTACGGCGCAGATTGTCACGAAATTGCGCGGCACGGTTTCACAGTAAGGGAACTGCATCCGTCTCGGCTGCGTGTCTCCGGAAGGTACCACGTCGCTCTGAGGGATTGAAGAGGCGGTTGATATTTTGTAGGGTGATTGGGCGAACGGGTCCTGCTGAAGTTCTTGTGGCCAAGGACGATCGGGAACCCGAGTGTGACGCGTTGGGATGCACTGGTGTGGTCGTCAGGAAAGGACAGGGGCATGGATCTTCGCGTTTTCGAAACCATGGAGGCACCGGAGCTTAGGGAATACGTCGAATTTCTGCTGTGGCACTACCGCGTGGTCGATGCCTTCTGGTTTCTCTATGTAGAGGAGCAATTCAGTCTGTCGACAGCGGAGGCGATCAACCAGCGGGTTTGGGGAAAAGTCTCGGGGATGGCGGCCAAAGACATGAGGAAGCGGTTCGCGGCCTGTCGAAACCAAGGATTGAAAGGTTTTCTTGACGCGCTGCGCCTTTATCCCTGGACGCCCATCGTCGGATACGAGATCCAGGAAAACCCCGACGAGCTCATTCTCACGGCCCCCCATTGCCCGCCCCAAGAAGCACGGCTGCGGCGTGGGATCGGCCCTTACGAATGCAAGGAGATGCATCGGGACGAATTCGCCAACTTCGCCCGGGAAATCGACCCCGCCATTCGGGTCGAATGCCTGTATGCGCCCCCCGACCCCCATCCAGACGACCACTTCTGCAAGTGGCGCTTCACACTCGCTGTCTGATCCCACCGGTTCTGCTCTAAACGCCTAACCGCGATAGTGGAGCTCGCAGCGGATGGGGGTATTACCCGCCAGCTTCCTGGCTTCGTTTTCGACCCGTTGATGCTCCTTCGGGTTGTGAATGATGCCGCGCAGGACGACTTGTCTGCCATCGAAGAAGACCTCCAGGGTCGGAACAAAGATGGCGGGATTTGACAGGAGCCCGGCTTTGATGCGCGCCGCTTCCGCACGTTGTTCCATAGATCGGCGGACGGAGTCGTCCAGGAGCTTCTCCCGCTCTTGGAGTAACCCTATGACGGCTTGAGCGGTTTCCTCCAGGGACTTGAACCCGGTGTTCAAGGTGTAGTCGTAGTCGGCCTGATCGTCCCACGGTTTTCCGAAGGCGGAGTACACAAAGCCCGCGCGGTCTTGGTCAATCTTTTGAATCATCCACCGGGCCGTTTCACGGCTCACCGATTCCCGGTCCATGACCCGGGTGATCCTGGACTCCAGAGGGGCGACGATGCGGATCCGAAGGGCGTGGGGCACGGACTTGAGGATGTGATTGGCCCCCCGTCCCATGAGGATGACCCGATCTTGCAGGGCGAACTTCCAGATGATGTGCTCCATGAGGGCCGTGAAGCCCCGAAAGGACCAATCGTATCGCTCCCACACGGACGGCGCGTGCTCATCGAGCTCCTCGCTCCACAGGCTCCATTTGTGCCCGAGCTGACGGACCTCCCCGGTGATTTTTTCCTTGTCCACGTAGTCGTAGCCCATGGCCGAGGCGACCATACGGCCGATTTCGCGACCCCCGCTGCCGCACTCCCTGGATATGGTCAGGATCCCCATAACACCTCACTCACTTTTCTCGGTCTGAACAGCAACTGCCCCCTGGTCGCACCGGCCATGGAGGGACAGATCCCTTCGGATGAGCCATCGCATCCAGAGCTTTCCGGCGAGAATAACGCCGACGGCGAACAGAGCCTCGACGACATGCTGGAGCGGCTTACTCGGTGCCAGCAGTCCAGCGACGACGGGGTCCGTGACGATCATTTCCCCACCTACCTTGCCCAGGATGGCCGCCCCGACATAGATGATGATGGGATAACGGTCCATGAGGAGGGAAAGCAGATTGCTTGTGAAGACCACCAAAGGGATGCTCAACCCGAGACCGAATAGGAGCAGGAAAAGGTTCCCATGCGAAGCCCCGGCGACGGCGAGCATGTTGTCGAGAGCCATGGTGATGTCCGCGATGACAATGATTCTGATTGCTTGCGCGATGCTGGCGGCTGTGCGTTCGTGGGTCGCCTCCGGGGCGCCCTCGACAAAGAGCTTGACGGCGATCCACAGGATCAGCGCCCCTCCAACCAGCTTGAGATAATGGATTTGAAGCATCTGTGACACAAAGAAGGTCAGGATGACCCTCAACAGCACCGCAGCTCCAGCCCCCAGGAGGATCCCCTTGCGCCGCTGCTCCCTGGGAAGGGATCGAACCGCCATGGCGATGACCACAGCGTTGTCCCCGGCCAGAATGAGATCGATGATGACGATGCTCAGCAGTCCGGAAAAGAACGCCCAGTCGAAATGAATGGCTCCGAATATCCCAAGGTCCAAGGGATAGCACCTCCAAATCGCTACTATGTGTGACTGTGGGCTTCCCTCCCATTGCTCGCCCCCTGCTCCGTCCGTGGACCGGGAAGCCCTCGGGGATCCCGGAATTGCAGAGCTCCGGCGCGGTGCCGTTCAGTGATGCAGGCAAGCGGCAAAGGTCCGGACCTGGGAGATCGAGGATAGAAACACAGTCGGGGGTTGAACTGCAGTATACCGCAAGGATGAGGGGCTAACAAATACAATTGGCGCTCGCACAGGCGTCTTTGCCGTACGCGCCCCAGGCCGCATAATGGGAACCGTGCGGGAGTCAGCGCTCGGATCGGACCCACAGAAAAGACCGCCATCGTTCCACCGTTCGGGGGCCGACCCCCGGTATGCGTACCAGCTCCTCCATGTTGCGCAGGGGTCTTTCATGCCGCAGTTCGACGATCGCCCTGGCCACATCCGGCTTCATGCGCGGGATAGAGAGCAGTTCCTCGAAGGTTGCCTCGTTGACGTCGAGGCGGATCCCCAGGAGTAGACGCATGGAGGCAGACATGGGCTCCATCGTGAATTGATTGGCACCGCTCCCGGTCCGGCTGACTCGAATGACCATGCCGTTTGAAACCAGCTGATGGAGAAAATCGTCTGAAAGGCGCTCCCCGGCTCCACTCCGGACTCCACCCGCTGCCCGAAGAACCTCGCCGAGGGTGGCCTTTGGTCCCGGAAGGACGTAGCGGTCCGGAAATCTGACGTCGCCCTGGATCTCGACCACAACCGGGAGCACCTCGGGAGCGGGCGAGGCAGGCTCACGATTCGAGGTAGGATGGACGAGGAAGACGAAAATGAAGGCGGCCAGGATGATCGCGGCCGCCCAAGTTCGTTCGGGAAAGGGAAGGGTCAACACGCCTGCTTCTGTTTTTCCGTCTTATACATTTTGTAGTTCACGCTATCGACCAACGCCTGCCAGCTGGCCTCGATGATGTCATGCGAGACGCCGACGGTACCCCACTGGTCCACCCCGTCCGTCGATTCGATGAGCACCCGGACTCGGGCGGCTGTTCCGTCCCGTCCAGGCAGCACGCGGACCTTGTAATCGCTGAGCTCCATGTCCTTAAGCTCGGGGTAGAAATTCTCCAGTGCCTTGCGCAGGGCATTATCGAGGGCATTCACGGGACCTTTGCCCAAAGCTGCGGTGTGCTCCTCGCTCCCGCCCACCTTCACCCGGATCGTAGCCTCCGCCACGGGACTGCCGTCATCGCGCATCTTCTGGTCGATCACACGGAACCCCACGAGCTCGAAATACCGCTTGCTTCGCCCCATGGCCTTGTTGATCAGGAGCTCGAAGCTCGCCTCCGCCGCTTCGAACTGGAACCCCTGATTTTCCAGCTCCTTGAGCTCCTCCAGAACCTGAAGCGCCACGGGATCGGACTTGTTCAAATTGATTCCGTAGTCCTCGGCCTTACGGCGGATGGTCGCGCGCCCCGACAGATCGGATACTAGGACGCGCCTCTGGTTTCCGATCAGAGCCGGATCGATGTGCTCGTAAGTGCTCGGGTTCTTTTCCACGGCGCTGATGTGAACGCCCCCCTTGTGGGCGAAGGCGCTGCGCCCCACGAACGGTTGATAACGGTTCCCCGTGACGTTGGCGAGCTCAAGGACGTAACGGCTGACGGGCCTGAGTTTTTTCAGGTTCTCGGGAGACAGGCACTGGATGCCCATCTTGAGACAAAGGTTCGGGATGATGGAACACAGATTGGCGTTGCCGCATCGCTCGCCCACACCGTTGATGGTCCCCTGGACTTGCACGACCCCGGCTTCGACGGCCGCCAGAGAGTTGGCGACCGCAAGGTCTCCGTCGTTGTGAACGTGGATGCCGAGGGGAACATTGGGAAACCGGGTCTTCACGATCTCGATGATCTCTCGGATCTTCCCGGGGAGATTGCCTCCGTTCGTATCGCACAGAATCAAACACTCGGCGCCGCCCTCGACGGCCTTGCCCAAGGTTGCCAATGCGTAGTCGGGATTGTCCTTGAAGCCGTCAAAGAAATGCTCGGCGTCGTAAAACAGGGTTTCCGTGTGCTGGCGAAGATAGGCCAGACTGTCCCGGATGAGCTCGAGATTCCGTTCGAGGGTCGTGTGCAGGGCGTCGCGCACATGAACCGTCCAGCTCTTGCCGAAAAGGGTGATCACGGGGGTCTTGGCGGCAAGCAGAGCCTTGAGATTCTCGTCCGTGTGGGCCGTCTTGGCATGGTGATGGGTGGCCCCGAAGGCGGCGATCCTTGCGTGGCGAAGCTGGTAATTGCGGATCTCCTCAAAGAAGCCGGCGTCCTTGGGGTTGGAGCCGGGCCAGCCCCCTTCGATGTAGTGGAAGCCGAGGTCATCGAGCTTCAACGCGATCCGGACCTTGTCCTCCATGGACAGGGTGAAATCTTCGGCTTGCGTCCCATCACGCAATGTGGTGTCGTAAATCTTGACTTCTTGCATCACCGGATCCTTTGAAGGTTGAGGAGGCGGAAGATGCGGTGCGGGGCGCCCGGAAGGGCAGACCCCAAACCGGACTCAAGGTTGCCGTTCTTCCTCGATCTTGACGGTCCCTGGAGGGGGAACCTTTTCCAGTTCGAAAGCGTCATGCAGGACGCGAACCGCCAGCTCGGTGTATTTTTCATCGATCACACAGGAGACCTTGATCTCGGAAGTAGAGATCATTTTAATGTTGATGTTCTGGCTGGAGAGCGTCTCGAAGATCTTGCAGGCCACGCCGCTGTGGCTGCGCATCCCCAGGCCGATCACCGAGATCTTGGCGATGTTCGGGTTGCTGTGCACCTTTCCCGCCCCGATCTCTTGGGCGACTTTTTCGGCGAGCTGAAAGGCCTTCTCATAATCAGGCTTGGGGACCGTGAAGGACATGTCGGCGCGTCCGGGGATGCTGCCGCTCCCCTGGACGATGAGGTCCACATTGATTTTCGCATCGGAGATGGGGCGGAAGAGCTTGGCGGCCATACCGGGAACATCGGGGACGTTGGTGATGGTGATGCGTGCTTCGTTTCGGTTGTAGGTGATGCCGGAGACCACCACTTGTTCCATTTCTTCATCCTCCTTCGTGACGAGCGTGCCGGGAGCGTCGATAAACGAGGACAGAACCATGATGGGAACATGATACTTCATGCCGAATTCCACCGAGCGCAGGTGGAGCACCTTGGCTCCCATGCTGGCCATCTCGAGCATCTCTTCGTAACTGATCTTTTCCAGTTTTCTGGCTTTTGAATAAATGTTGGGGTCCGCGGTGAAGACGCCTTCGACGTCCGTGTAGATCTCGCAGACATCCGCGCTCAAAGCGGCGGCCAGCGCGACCGCGGTCGTGTCGGACCCGCCGCGGCCCAAGGTCGTGATGTTCCCCTCGTCGTCATACCCCTGGAACCCCGCCACGACGACGATCTTTCCTTCTTGCAGCTTGTCCACGATCGGAAGGGTCTCGATCCAATGGATGCGGGCCTGGCCATAGTTGCGGTCGGTGATGATGCCCGCCTGGTATCCGGTCATGGAGACGGCTTCCAATCCCATTGCTTTCACGGCCATGCAAAACAGAGCGATCGTGATCTGCTCGCCGGTGGCCAGCAGCACGTCGAGTTCCCGGGGGTCGGGGGTCGGTGTGACTTCCTTGGCGAGTCGAATCAATCCATCCGTATCCCCGGCGCGCGCAGAGAGCACGACGACGAGCTTGTCCCCTTGGCGGGTCCTTTGGATCACCCGCTCGGCAACCGCCCGAATCCGCTCGGCGTTGGCAACGGATGTTCCCCCGTATTTTTGAACGATCAGGGCCATCGCTTTTTTGGACCTCCTTGCAGGGTGAGAGAGTCAGTGGATCACCGCTAAACCGGTCGTGAGGCTTAGGGAAACCCAGACGGATTTTCGTTGAAACACCACCGGATGCGGAAATATTACTCTCTAGCACATCTCGTGCGATGCATGAAGCCGTTTTTTTTCCAATCGTTCCAAATCGGAGCGGACAGTTTT
>CAZGQL010000089.1:0-2549 GCA_964527905.1 uncultured Syntrophobacteraceae bacterium | reverse complement strand
CGAGCGAATGGGCGGCGGTGACGAGGTGAGGCTCGATGGCTGGGGCGGGTGCGGAGTGAAGGAAGGGGAAGGTTCGATGGAAAGGAACCGGTTGCGCTGGCCCGCTGTGCTCGTAGGTCTGGTGCTAGCCTGCCTCTGCGGCGCCTTCACCCCGTACAACAACATCAGACTCCAGAACAGCCCATTGGCTGGCGGGCATTTCCCCCTTGCCGCCTTCATCTGCTTCCTTTTTCTGCTCATCCTGGTCAACCCCCTGCTGGGCAAGGTGCGGCGCCACTGGCGACTCCACTCGGAGGAGTTGCTCCTGGTGTGGTGCATGGTCACCGTGGCGACCGGCGTCGCGTACACGGGATTCATGCGGACTTTCATCCTCAACATCACGACCCCCGCCTACTTCGCCTCCACATCGGGCGATCCGGGACGCACCCTGCAACCCATGCTGCCCGCATCCCTTTTCCCGAGTGATCCCTCCATCACGCGGGCCGTGTACAGCGGCATCGAAGGCGGTCTGGACATGACCTGGTGGCAGGTGGTTCTTGCAATTCCCTGGTCGGCGTGGCTGGGGCCCATTGCCTGGTGGGGTCTTTTCGTGGTGTTGCTGTGCATGGCGTTGATCGGCACGGTCGGAGTCTTCTCGCACCAGTGGATCGAGAACGAGAAGATGAATTTTCCGCTCCTTCGCGTCCAGGCGATTCTGAGTGAACAAGCCGAACAAGGATCGCTCGCGTCCTTTTTGGGGCATCGTTATTTTCTCCTGGGCTTGAGCATCCCGGTCCTGCTGCACGCCTTCAATGGGGCCCACACCTATTTCCCGGAAGTGCCCCAGATCCCCACGGTTTTTCTGGCGCAGCCTTACATTCCCAAAGAGGGACTGCTCTCGGGATACTACAAAGCGAAGATCTACATTTACCCGGCGTTCATCGGGTTTGCCTTTCTGGCCTCCAAACAGATTTCCTTCAGCCTCTGGGGGTTTTATCTGGCGGGGGGGCTTCTCCCCGGACTGCTGCAGTCCCTTGGCTGGCGCCTCCCCGCAGCCGCCCTCGGGACCACCTTCGGACCTGGTCTTTCGAACGTGGAGGAAATGCAGATGGTCGGCGCGTTCGCCGTGTTTTATTTCTTCGTCATCTGGCTCGCGCGGGCGCACCTTATGCTGATGTTGAAATCGCTTGTCAGCCGGGATGAGATCCTCGAAGATCCCCATGGGTTTCTGGCGGCCCGTCGCGCCTTCGGCATATTCGCGGTGGGTTTCGCGGGATTGACCGGTTGGCTGGTGTTTTTTGGGATGGATCTGCTTTCGGCCTGCTTGTTTCTTTCGGTTTGTATGGTGTTTCAAGTGGTTGCCTCGCGGCTCATCTGCCAGGGAGGGCTGCCGTATTTCACCCTGGCCCTGGCTCCGACCGACGGGTTTCTTGCTTTTCTGAGCACCCGCCTCATCCCTCCTGCGAGCCTGTCCTTGGCTCCCGTGATCCAGAAGGTCGCCTTCGTGGACCTGCGGGAGTCCGCCATGCCCTCGCTGTTCCACTGTTCGAAGCTTTCCGACGGATCCGAGCCCAAGAGTCGGTTCCTCTGGGGGGTCCTGGGAGCGTTGGGGATCGGGCTGACGGCTTCGTTCGTGGGGATGATGATCTTGTACCACAAGTATGGGGCGGCCGCGCTCCCGGACGATTGGGCGCTCGAAACCACGCGCCGGGTGCATGAGAATGTGTTGCAGCTCCTGACGCACCCGGAGGCACCGAAGGAGTGGAGCATCATCTTCACGGCCATCGGGGCCAGCGTGATGCTGCTCCTCGTCTTGGGGTACCATCATTTTATCTGGTGGCCCTTGCATCCCATCGGATACCTGACGACTTACAGCACCGCCATGGACATGCTGTGGTTCGGCTTCTTTTTCGGATGGCTTTGCAATGTACTGGTGCTCCGGTACGGCGGGGTGAACCAGTTCCGGGAAGCCCGACGGCTGTTCATCGGGATGGTGGTGGGCGATGTACTCATGGCCTTTTTTTGGCTCGTGATCGGATGGTTTGCTTCCATCAGTTACCACGTGCTGCCGCTCTGACGAGGCCGCTCGGGACTGGAAGCCCCACCGCCCTTGGGAAGGGGAAATGTACGAAGATAAGGAGCTTCAGGAATACCGTGATTTGCTGCCGCCCCCTGCCAGCTTCGAGGAGGGCTTCGGGTGGAAATCCATCATTGGAGCGATCTTCATCGGTTTTCTAATGATGCCCGGCTCCATGTACTTGGGGCTCGTCATCGGGACCGGCATCGGACCAGCGGCCCGCTGGGTTACGATCATCCTGTTCGCGGAAATCGCCAAGCGCGCCTACACGAAGCTCCGTCAGCAGGAAATCTTTGTTCTGTACTACATGGCCGGAGCCGCCATGGCGTCCCCGTTTTCCGGTCTGCTCTGGAACCAGTACCTGGTCCAGTCCGAAGCGGCACAGATGCTTGGCCTGGCGCAGCACATCCCGGCCTGGGTCGCTCCCCAGGTGGGGTCCGAGGCCCTGGCGGAGCGTACCTTCTTCCACCGGGACTGGATGGTGCCGGTGCTG
>CAZGQL010000088.1:14831-17952 GCA_964527905.1 uncultured Syntrophobacteraceae bacterium | reverse complement strand
AATTGGTTTTTGAGTTTGTTGGTTTTGAGGCGCCTTGCAGATCGCAAGGAATTCCGATCCGAGGCGTTGCGGATCGCAAGGGTAGGGGTGGGGGAACGCGGGGGGATCAGATCCCGTACTTCTTACGACGCCGCCAGAGCGTGGCCTGATCCATGCCCAGGACGTCGGCCGCCTCCTGAAGGGACTTCGACGTGGCCAGGACACGGCGGATGTGCAGCTCCTCGATCTTTTCCAGAGGCACGGGGTCCCCGATGCTCGCGGTCCTCTCCCGGGGAATCAGGTCCTCGGGAAAGCATTCGACCCCCACCCGGTCCTGCCCGCACAAGATGGCGGCGCGCTCGACCACATTGTGCAGCTCCCGAAGGTTTCCGGGCCACCGATAGCGCCTGAGCACCTCGAGGGCCTCTTCCGTGAAACCGAGGGCCGTCCGGTGCCGTTGCCTGCCATAAAACGCCAGAAGACGCTCTGCCAGCGGGCCGATGTCTTCGATCCTCTCCCGAAGGGGGGGCAGGACAATCCGGACCACGTTGAGGCGGTAGTAAAGGTCCTCCCGAAAGCGGCCCTCGCGGACCGCCGCGTTGAGATCCGAGTTGGTGGCGGCGATGACGCGGACATTGGCGTGCCGCGTGACGGGATCGCCGAGGCGCTCGAACTCCCGGTCCTGCAGAAAGCGGAGCAGCTTGGGCTGGAGGGCAAGCGGAAGCTCCCCGATCTCGTCCAGGAAAAGCGTCCCCCCTTCACAGGCCGCAATGCGCCCGGGGTTGTCCCGGACCGCCCCCGTGAAGGCGCCCTTCGCGTGTCCGAAAAGCTCGCTCTCGAGGAGCTCACCGGACAGGGACGGGCAGGAAACGGTGGCCATGGGTTTCGCCGCCCGGTCGCTCCACCGGTGAATCGCCCGAGCCAGCAGGGTCTTGCCCGTTCCGCTCTCGCCGCAGAGGAGCACCGTCGCGTCCGTGGGCGCGGCCTGACGGGCGAGGCTCAGGACCCGCCGCATGGCTCCGCTTTCCGTGCTGAAGTCCACTTCCGGGCGAGACCGTCCGATGTCTTCCTGGAGGCTGGCGATTCGCTGCTCCAGGCCGCGCACCTCCATCACCTTGCGAATTGCAAGCCCGACCTGGGCGGGGGTGAAGGGCTTGGGAAGGTAATCCGCCGCCCCGCGCCGCATGGCCTCGACGGCGGTCTCGATGGACGCGAAGGCCGTGATGACGAGGATTTTGATCCAGGGCGCCGCCGACAGGAGGGCGGGAATGAGATCCAGCCCGCTGGCGGCCCCCAGCCGCAGGTCCACAAAGGCGAGGTCGAAGGAGCGCCGCGAGGCTTCGGCCACGGCGTCGTCGAAATTGCTCACCGCAACCACCGCATGGCCCTCGGCTTCGAGGCAGAGGGACAAGGTTTTCCGGATGTTGACCTCGTCGTCGATGACGAGGATGTTGAGGGAATCGGCCGGCATGTCCGCTCCTGTGCCGTGCTTGTGGGGTCCATCCCGCAGGGCGTGCTGTGCCCAAAGCGGTCCATGAATCGTAGCACAGACGAGGGATGCGCGGAAAAGCCGAATGCTGTCCCACGGGAGAAAACCTGAAACGGCGACAGGCCTTGCATGGACGCCCCCTGGTCAGGGGCGCCGGAGCCTTTTTTCTGGATTGCGAATGCGTCTCGGGTTATGGGATGGCCTTCGGCCTCTGGAGTCGAGGGCCAGGGGGTGTGTGGAACCGGATCAACCAGGATGGGGCAGGCATGAAGCAATCGGACGGGGGATTTCCTGAAGCCGGATCGGACCTACGGTCGCAGGTCCTTCCCCTGCTGATTCTGGCGGGGCTTTTCTTCTTCAGTTTCATGTCCCGGATCATCCTGGCACCGCTGCTGCTGACCATCGAAACGGACCTCCAGTTGGGTCATGCCGAAGCCGGCTCCCTGTTTGCCTACATTTCCGCCGGCGTGTTCTTCGGACTGCTGGGGTCCGGCTGGATTTCGGCGCGGTGGGCCTACCGGTGGACGATTTTTCTGGCCACGGTGTTCATCGGGGCCGCGGCCATGGCGGTGTCGCTCAGCGTCCATCCCGCTGCGCTCCGAGCCAACCTCATCCTGCTGGGCTTTGGGGCCGGGCTGTATTTCCCGTCCGGGATCGCGACCATCACGTCTTTGGTGCGGCGCGCGGACTGGGGGAAGGCCCTGGCCATCCACGAGCTCGCCCCCAACATGGGGTTCGTGCTGGCGCCGCTGCTGGCCGAGCTTCTGATCCGTTTCGTCACCTGGCGCAGCATCGTGTTCGGGTTCGGGGGGATGAGCTTCGTCGCGGCGCTCCTGTTCCTGGGCACCGGCGCCGGCCGAAACGTGAGGGGGGAGCGGCCCAGTAGTGAGAACATCGCCGGGATCCTCACCAGCGGGTCCTTCTGGATCATGGCACTGCTGTTCGTTCTCTCGGTGGGGGCGAGTCTCGGGGTCTACACGATGGTGCCCCTGTTCCTGGTGACGGAGCGGGGTTTGGAGCGGGAGGCGGCCAACCAGCTGGTGGCCCTCTCGCGGATCCCCGGGGTGGCCATGGCGCTGATTGCGGGCTGGATTGTGGACCGCCTGGGAATTCGACGCTCCATAGGGATTTTCTGTGCGGCGACCGGCCTTTCGACCCTCCTGTTGGGTTTGGATGTGGGCCGTCTGGTTCCCGTGGTCGTAACCCTGCAAGCGGTCCTGTCGGTGTGCTTCTTCCCGGCCGGCTACGCGGCGCTGGCTCGCGTCGTGCCCTTGTCCCAGGGGGCCATGACGGTCGCCATCTGCTCGTCGATGGCCATCCTGTCGGGTGCGGGGGTGGTTCCGTCCGGGCTTGGGTTATTGGCTGAAAGAGGGTTTTTCCCCCTCGGGTTCATCGTCTACGGGGCGGTGATGGTCGCCGGCGCTGGGCTCGCGGCTTTCGTGAGGTTCCTGCCGGAGCCTGCCGGATCTCACGCGGCGGGCGCGGCGGACACGGGGAGAGCCTTCCGTCAGGATCCGGTCGATGGCTGTGGGACGTAGCAGCTTTTCAAGACCGGCTCCGTCGACCCCGGTCCGAAATGCTGGTGCATGGCTTCGAAAAAGGCCGCCGTCGGGCTCACGTGAAGCTTGGGGCTGAGGGCGATCACCGCCTCGG
>CAZGQL010000088.1:13629-14812 GCA_964527905.1 uncultured Syntrophobacteraceae bacterium | reverse complement strand
AACCGTTTTGCAGTCCCCAGGGTGCGTCATGATCAGGTGGCGCAGCCGGTTCAGAGCATCGCGGTCCAGCTGGTCCGCGTCCAGGCGGATGTGGACGGCTTCCACGGTCTGCACCTGGGCCTCCTCCAGGGTAATGACCCGGCTTGCAATGACCTTGCTTCCCTTCTCGTCGTGCTGCACCTTTCCGATCACCACCAGGGGCGCGTCGTCGGCGAGCAGGTCCCTGGCCTGGGCATAGGTCTCCGAAAACGAGACGATCTCGATCAGGCCCTCCTTGTCTTCCAGGCTAAGGAACGCCATCCGGTCGCCTTTCTTGGTGGTGAGCTCCTTGATGAGGCTCACCATCCCGCACAGCACGATCTCCGTTCCCTCGCGCCGTTCCCGGGCAGCCTGGGTCGGGGTCGTACACAGGGAGGCGATCCGGTCTGCGTAAAAATCCAGCGGATGGCCGGAAATGTAGAAGCCCAAGGCCTCTTTTTCATACTGGATCTTGGTGCGGTTGTCCCACTCGGGAGCGCTCGGGAGCGGTGGTTCTGCCGGTTTCGCGTCCTTCTTCGCCCTCAGAAGCTCAAAGAGATTCATCTGGCCCGATTGCCGGTCCCGCTGGACGATCTGGGCCCGCTCGAGGGCGCCGTCGATGGCCGCAAACAGCCGGGCACGGTCAGGCTCGAGGCCGTCGAAGGCCCCACACTTGATGAGCTGCTCGATCACCCTTCGGTTGACCTTCTGGCTGTCCACACGCTGACACAGGTCGTGGAGGGATCGGTAGGGACCCTGGTGGTCCCGGCTCGCCAGGATGACCTCGATGGCGGCTTCCCCGACGTTTTTCACGGCACCCAGGCCGAACCGGATCTTGCCCTCCACGACGGTGAAATCCTTCTCGCTGGCGTTGATGTCGGGCGGCAGGATTTCGATGTTTTTCTCGCGGCATTCGTTGATCAGCTTCACCACCTGGTCCGTGTTGCTGAGGAAGCTGTTCAGGAGGGCCGCCATGAATTCGACAGGGAAATGGGCCTTCAGGTAGGCGGTCTGGTAGGCGATGAGGGCGTAGGCGGCGCTGTGGGACTTGTTGAAGCCGTACCCGGCGAACTTTTCCATGAGGTCGAAGATGTGATTGGCCTTGGCGAGATCGTGCCCGTTTTGCCTTGCCCCGGCGAGGAATCGGTCGCGCTGGGCCGCCATG
>CAZGQL010000088.1:0-13610 GCA_964527905.1 uncultured Syntrophobacteraceae bacterium | reverse complement strand
TTGCCCATGGCGCGCCGGAGGATGTCGGCCTCCCCCAGCGTGTAGTTGGCGAGCACGCTCGCGATCTTCATGACCTGTTCCTGATAGAGGATCACCCCATAGGTTTCCTCCAGGATGGGACGCAGCTCTTCGAGTTCGTACGTGGGCTCGACCCGGCCGTGTTTCCCGTCGATGTAGTTTTCCACCATGCCGCTCTCCAGCGGGCCGGGGCGGTAGAGGGCGACGAGGGCCACGATGTCGGCGAAGGTTTCGGGGCGGAGTCGCACGAGGATGTCCCGCATCCCGGAGCTTTCCAGCTGGAAGACGCCCGTGGTGTCGGCTCGGCTGAGGAGTGCGTAGGTTTCGGGATCGTCCAGGGGGAGCTCGTCGATGACGAGTTCGATGCCGTGGTTTTTCCGGATCAGGTGGACGGCGTTGTCGATGACGGTGAGGTTGCGCAGGCCAAGGAAGTCGAATTTGATGAGACCGGCCTTTTCCACTTGCTTCATGGGATACTGGGTGACGATTTCATCATCCTGGCCGCGGTAGAGGGGCATGTACTCCACGATGGGTTTGTCGGCCATGACGACGCCCGCCGCATGGGTCGAGGCGTGGCGGGTGAGGCCCTCGAGGGCGAAGGCGATCTCGAACAGCTCGCGAAGCTGTGGGTCCTCGCGCTGGACCTCCGTCAGGCGCGGCTCCTGTTGGAACGCCTTTTCGAGGGTCATGCCGGGGGAGGCAGGAATGAGCTTGGCGATGCGGTCGACCTCGTTGTACGGCATGGCCAGGGCCCGCCCCACGTCGCGGATGACGGCGCGCGCCTGCATGGTGCCGAAAGTCGCGATCTGGGCCACGCGGTCCTTGCCGTACTTTTCGGTCACGTACTGCAGGACACGCTCGCGCCCGTTCACGCAGAAGTCCACGTCGATGTCCGGCATGCTGATGCGCTCGGCGTTGAGGAACCGCTCAAAGATCAGCCCGTGCTCGATGGGGTCGAGGTCTGTGATCTTCATCACATAGGCCACGAGGCTCCCCGCCGCCGACCCCCGCCCGGGACCGACCGGGATTTTGTTGCGCTTTCCGTAATTGATGAAATCCGCCACAATGAGAAAATACGCGGCGAATCCCATCTGCTTGATCACGTCGAGCTCGTAGCGCAAACGCGCGGCGTAATCGGCTTCATCTGCCGCGGAAAAGTCGGGGCGCCGTTTTCGGATGAGCTGCAGGCGTTCCTGAAACCCTTCTTGGACGGTCTTTTCGAAGCGGTCTTCGAGGGTTTCCCCCGGTTCGACGGGAAAGACGGGGAAGTGGTAATCACCCAGCTTCAGCTCGAGGTTGCAGCGCTCGGCAATGGCCACGGTGTTTTCCAGGGCTTCAGGGATGTGGGCGAACGCACGGGCCATTTCATCGGGTGATTTGAAGTAGAGCTGGTCCGTCTGGAATTTCATGCGCTTTTCATCCAGGACCGTCTTGCCGGTCTGGATGCAGAGCAGGATTTCGTGGGCCCTGGAATCGCCTCTTTTGAGGTAATGGCAGTCGTTGGTCGCAACGAGGGGCAGGCCCGTCTCTCGCCCCAATCCGATCAGGGCCTCGTTCACGACGGTTTGTTCCGGAATGCCGTTGGCCTGAAGTTCCAGGTAGAAGTTCCCCGGCCCGAGGATCTCGGCATACTCGAGGGCGCTGCGTCGCGCAGCCTCGAGGTTGTTGCGCAGGATGTGACCGGCGACTTCCCCTTTGAGGCAGCTGGAGAGCCCGATGAGCCCCTCGCTGTGCCGGCGCAAGAGCTCCTTGTCGATGCGCGGCTTGTAGTAAAATCCCTCGAGGGAAGCCGCCGTGACAAGCTTCATGAGGTTCTGGTATCCCGTGAGATCCCGGGCCAGTAAGACCAGGTGGTAGCTGCGGTCTTCCTCGCCGGGGGACTGGGGATCGGCCTTGGTCTGACGGTCGAAACGGCTCCGGGGAGCGAGGTAGACCTCGCAGCCGATGATGGGCTTGAGCCCCGCTTTCTTGGCCGCCTCGTAGAATTCGAGGGCCCCGTACATGTTCCCGTGGTCGGTGAGAGTCACGGCGGGCATGCCGTATTCTTTCGCCGTCTTGAACAGGTCCTTGAAACGGATGGCCCCGTCCAGCAGGCTGTATTGCGTGTGTACGTGCAGATGAACAAACGGAATCATCAAACGCCTCGATGCATTGACAATCGACTTCACGTCGCTCGTCGTTTCCTCCGGGGAGGAGACCTCGAGCACCCTGTCGCTCAGAAGCGGTCTCAACACTCACCAATGCCGTCAATCCCGCAGCGGCGGGGGCCCGAGAGCCTTCGAGAGAACTGGATTCCCGCTCGTTCGGGGGGTGACGGTGACGGATTACCTGCGAAGGCCGCAACGGTTTCTTCAGTGTATCTTCGGACTATTTAGGGCGTGTCTTGGAAGCGACGCGGAGGCCCTTCGCCTTCGCCGCCGCCCGGTACCCGGGGGTTGTATCAAAGTTTCTCCGGTGGCGCAATCCAGTGGTCCGGATGCACGGCCGGCGCCGATTCCGACTTTTTTCTTGATGTTTGCGGACGGGCGTGGTAGTTAGCCCATCTTGATCTAAACGCGAGTTGCGGTGGGTGTAGCTCAACGGTTAGAGCACTGGGTTGTGGCCCCAGAGGCTGTGGGTTCGAGTCCCATCACTCACCCCAGTAAATTCAAGAGGTCAGACGGAACGGTCGGCCTCTTTTTTCGTTTCTCGTGGTCATGATCCGACCATGCTTCCTACCTTTTCACTTTTGCCGCCCCGTTCCAAGGAGCGGGATCCTCGCCCTTACCCTCGAGGGTCACACCCGGGATCACACCGTCGGCTCGACGCTTCCGCCGACCCTCCGCGAGTTCACCTCTTGCGGTCCCGCTAACGCAGGAAAGAAAAATGGAGCGCCAAGGAGGTCTTGAACATAGGTATGTCCTTGGCATGACTCAATCCTTTTCAGAACCGTTAAAGATCAGTCCAATTGGAATGACCTAGGGTCAAGAATCCGGCACCCCAGGGTTCATCGGATGGAGAGTGTCTCTTTCCACGCCGCAGCTTGCCGACCGTCGATCCGCGTGGAAATCCTCATCAGGGGCTCGTCTCAAAGCGCCGCAAGTGACCTACAGAATCGGGGCTTGTGTTCGTAGAACCGGTTGAGAACGGAGGTGCTCCTTCGTGGGAACATGGAATCCTGTAAAGCTTTGCGGCCTTCCCCGTGGAGCTCAGGGAAGGAGCGACTGCGTGTTGTTCAGGGGGGAGCGATGCGGCTCCGGGCTACCTGGTCACGGAGCTGTCCTGAGGCTGGCTAGGCGTGCGGCGCCCAAGAGGGCGGCATCGTCGCCCAAAGCGGCTTTGCGGATGACGGCCGAATCCGCATCCAACATGGCCGAATGGGCCCGTAGGGATCGGTGCAGTGGGTCGATGAACCGGTCCCAGGCGGCGGAAACCCCTCCCCCGAGGACCGCGTGGCGGATGCCAAGCGCGGTGAATAGGTTCGCCAAGGCGAGCCCCAAGGCCCACCCCATGCGGTCGAAAAGGCGTATCGCCAGGGCGTCGCCGGAAGTGGCGCGCGCATACACGGTTTCAGGCGAGAGTCGTCCCGAACGGCTGAGCTCCACCAGCGCGCTTTCGCAAGGGACGCCGGCATCGATCGCTTCCTGAACGCCGTTGCTCAAGGCCCGGCCCGACGCGTGCGCCTCCAGGCAGCCGCGCAGGCCGCAGATGCACCAGGGCCCGTGCGGGTCCACGATCATGTGGCCGATTTCGCCTTCAAAGCCCAGATTGTCGCCCGTCCACAGGCGCCCGCCCAGGATGAGAACGCCGCCTACGCCCGTGCCCAGGGTGAGGCCCACCCAGTTTTCGATGTCTCGAGCGGCTCCCCTCCAGCCCTCCCCCAGCCCGAAAACGTTGGCATCGTTTTCCAAGATCACCGGAAGGCCGATGGCGTTCTCAAGCCTGCGCGCAATCGGAAAACCGTCGAGGGCACGCAGGTTGGGGGAGAAGACGACGGTCCCAGCGGCCCGGTCGATCTTTCCAGCGACGCCCAAGCCGACGGCCGCAATCCGCCGCCCCCCCGGTGCGGCGTTTTCCATCAAGGTCCGGCATGAAGCCAGCAAGCGCTCCAAAACGGCCTCCGGGCCGTACTCACCGCCCGTAGCCGCCTTAGTACGACGAAGAACCTGCCCATCGGCGTCGATCAAACCCGCCCGCAGGTGAGTACCGCCAATGTCAACGCCGAGGAACAGGGAGTCCGCCATCTTGGCGATTCGCGATTCCATGACGTGAGATCCGTTTCGGGTATTCCGAGTGTTTGTGGGCTGGGGCGCGGGCTCCTCAGTGTGCAAGGGATTCCGGCATGTAAAACACATAGTGCTGCATTAGGGCATCGAACTGGGCGTTGGTCTCGGACTCGATGGCCTCAAACAGATCCTTCAGTGATTCGGCCAGAGAGATGCGGTGCAAGAAGAGGTTGGGATTGTAGTGGGTGGCGTGCAGGGGCAACAAGAAAAAGCGAACATTGCCGCGCCATACCACATTGAGTGCGTCCCGCTCCTCCAGGATGGACTTGTAGAAGCGACGAAGCAGATCCGTCCTCAGGATGGGGGAGGGAGCGTTCGTGACGCATTCCATCCATCCCGCCAGCCGATAGACCCGGCGCATCATCCCTTCGTCGTTCCGATATCGGAACAGGCCGATCGTCGTGTAATGGCAGCCATCGTCCAGGGTGAAGTGGTTGGGAACAAAGGCCACGTGGTGATGGCCGGGGGTCGAGAGGACTTCATTGCGATGGGCTTCATAGCGAGCCGATTCCCGCTTCGTGCAGAGCATGGCGTACCCGCTTTGCCAGTCGCCCCGGCGGAATTCGAGGGGATGGGCCGCGATCAGGTTGTCCTGGGGGCGGCGTCGCCCGATGATGTCGATGATGTCCGCCACGGTGTCGTTCCTGATGGGCATGTTGTGTCCGTGGGCATTTCTCCCCGGGCCATGATCCTGTCCGGGCCCGACGGACGACCATCACCCTGCGCCGGATCGTCGGCGCCGACAGTCCGGGTCCCTTAGCTCCTCGAGCGCCATGGAAAGCCTTCCCGTCAGGTATGTTTCGCCGATGTCCCCCGACCCTCATTCCTCTGAGACGCCCCGCTCCGCGCCGTGACGGAGAGGGGACGGAAATCACACGCGCGGCGGGAGAAAGGGAGTGAGATCTTCCACATAGTCGGTCAGCACTTTCATTCCGTTCCGTTCCAGTCCCGCGACGGCCTTCTTGTAGTCGCTCAGCGGCAACCGCACGATGACCTGCCAGACGTCCTTGTGGCCGCGGAGCGGGACGGTCATGGTACTCGAAATGATGACGCCTTCCTCCTGCATGACCCGGGTCAGCTTGGCCAACGCCTCGATCCGATCACTGACGAACACCACGAGGCGCTTGGTGTCGTCCCCAAGTCCAAGGGACATGAGGAGGACTTCCATGAGGTCGGTGGTGGTGATGATGCCCACCAGCTTGTCCCCCTTCAGGACCGGGAGGGCGCCGATGCGCTGGTCATGGATGATGTGCGCCGCGCGCTCGATGCTCATGTTGGGTGTGGCCGTCGTGACCTTCTTCGTCATGATGTTTCCGACGGTCAGTTTCTGGAGGACGTAGGACAGTTCGTGGATGCTCAGAGTCGTGGCCGGCGATGCCCACGCTTCCTTGAGATCGCGATCCGTCACGATGCCCTGGAGACGCGCCTTGCCGTCCGTGACCGGGAGGTGGGAGATCTTGTGTTGGTCCATGATCTCACGAGCCTTAAAGACGGACGTTTCGGGGGTCACGGTGTGGAGCGTGGTCTTCATGTGCCAGCCGACGTACATCCTAGCCTCCTTGAGCTGAGTGGGAGTCGCAATCCT
The DNA here is from genome assembly GCA_964527905.1 of uncultured Syntrophobacteraceae bacterium. Taxonomy (GTDB): domain Bacteria; phylum Desulfobacterota; class Syntrophobacteria; order Syntrophobacterales; family Syntrophobacteraceae; genus CALBZH01. The sequence goes on along the minus strand of CAZGQL010000088.1, from coordinate 7,742 downwards.
GCACCGGGCGCTACAATAGGGAATGTGCAAGGAGGGTGTCAACGTCAAATTGTGGCCGGATACGGCAACGATGGACCGGCCGCCTCAACCGTTCCCATGCCGCATCGTGCGCGGGGACGGGGTGCGTTCGGAGGGGCGCTTCATGAAAAGCGGAGTCGGCCTGGAGCCGAAGGGTTGGGATCAGGGAAGCACTCTCTCGCCCCCGACTGGTCTCGCCATCCGATCGATCGCGGCTCCTTCACAGGAGCCTCATCAGGGTTCTTGCGTTCTGCACCGCATGGCCCCCCGCCGTGTTGTTGAAGTAAACGAACACGTCACGACCGCTTTCCAGGCAGCGTCGGATCTTGTCCGCTTCTTCGGTGAGTTGTGCGTCGGAGTAGCGGGAAAAAAACAATCGCTCGCGTCCGTGAAAGCGCACATAGGCGAAGTCGGCCGTCCACACATCGGAGCGCGGATACCCGGGCGAATCCGAGATGCAAAGGGCCGCGTTGTGGGCGCTCAAGAGGCGGCAGGCTTCGTCGTTCATCCAGGAAGGGTGGCGAAACTCGAACGCCAACCGGACGCTCTGCGTTGCGGACGCACGCAGAAAGGCGTCCAGGCGGTGGGGATCGTATCGGAAGCTCGAAGGGAATTGGAGCAGGATCGGTCCCAGCCGGGCTCCAAGCGAACGTGCGCCGCTCATGAATTCCTCCCAGAGCGGTTCCACATCCTTGAGTCGCCTGATGTGCGTGATGGACCGATTCGCTTTGACGGCGAACACGAACCCGTCCGGCACCTGCATGGACCATCGGGCATACGTTTCCGGTTTCGGCAGTCGGTAGAAGGAGGCGTTCACCTCGACGGTGGAGAATTCCGTCGCGTAGAATTCCAGGAATCGGCGAGCGGGCAGGTGGTCCGAGTAGAACGTTCCCCGCCAGTCCGCGTATGCCCAGCCAGAGGTGCCGATCCGCACGGAGGCCATGGGTATCCTTCCTGAGTATCCGCCGACGCCCTCTCCCCCGTTATTCGGTCCATCGGGACCGACCGCTTCCCACGCACGGCGAACCTGCGGTTGCACGAGTTCCGCACAAGGCAAAGGAACCAATCGGCAGAGGTTTCAAGACCTGCTCGCACGGGGGCGTGCCGTGGCGGCGAGGCCTTTGAACGGGAATCCCGGGATGGGCCGCCCTCTCAGAGCCTCGCCACCGCCTTGAAAAACGTGTAGCAGAAAACCCCGTCGGGCTGCGCCGTCCGGTAGAGATCCCGAATGCCCGCGTCGAATACGGTTTCCTCGATGAGGTTCGCTTTCAGAGCCTTCTCCCGGATTCCTTCAATCATGGCCGTGAAGGTGTTCTTGATGAAGCCCTCCACCAAACGGGGTTTGCCGGCATCCACGTAGACCATCCGGGGCGAAACGCGCACCCGGGTGAAGCCGGCCTGAGTCAGAAGGGGATAGAGTTCGCGTCCGATCAGGGCGTTGCCGCCGGCGGCTGCCTGCAGGTCCACCTGACATCGAATGGCGTGCTGGGCGGCGTCACTACGTGGATGGAAGAAGGCCGACCCGTGGTCCCCTTCAATGGCCGTGAGGGTTCCACCCGCTTTGAGGAGGCGCTTCAGCTTCCGCAGCGCGAGGAGAGGTTCCCGGAGATGCTCGAGCACGAAGCAAATGAAAACATGGTCAAAACTCGCGGGAGCAAAAGGCGGTTCATACACGTCCGCCTGCTGGAATTGGACGTTGGTAATGCCCAACCTCTGGGTCCGTGCACGTGCCTCCCGCAAGGAGTCCTCGGAAAGATCGATGGACGTGATGGCGGCCAGGGGGCTGGACCGGGCAAGGTAGATCGTCTGGGCGCCTGTGCCGCACCCGGCCTCCAACACGCGGCTCCCCCGGGGGAAAGCCGTGTCGTGGTGGAGCAATTCCGCCAGGGTCTCGGCCTGGTCCGACAAACGAGCGGCTTCACGCTCCGCGTATCCGTGGATGTAGTCAGACATTGTCGGGTCCTCCTGCCTATCCGGAAATATCCTGGTGCCATCAGAATTCGGTATGGTAAAGGAGAGCGTACGGAGATCGCAAGCGTTTAGAGTGAGGCGCCCGGGTCTCGATGTGTGCTCCCTGGATGGGCTGACTTTCAGAAATTCTGGTCCCCTCCCGCTGGGGTCGGAACACGAGTGCGACTGCGGGATCGGGACTGCCCCTCGCCGACTCCGATGAATGGGAGGCAGACAGGGTCTCGCGCGTGGGATGGGCGTGATGCAAGGTCAAGGCAAGGGGCCGGTGGAGAGCGAAGAGATCATGACGAGAGAGGAGCAACCGCCCGTCATCGTGATTGGGATGCATCGTTCCGGAACCAGCATGATTACGGGCATGTTGGAGGAAATGGGGTTGTTTATCGGAGAGGGGAAATCCTTGGGGAACAACCGGGAGCATCCGTTCTTCGTCAAGATCAACGAATGGCTGCTGGAACAGTGCGGGGGGGCATGGCGGAATCCCGAGCCCATCCACGACTTGCTGGAACATTATGAGCTGCGGCAGCTCGTGGCCGACTATCTGGGGTTTTACCTCACGACCAGCCGGGTGATATCGTTTTTGGGCTGGCGCAGGTTTTTTCGTTACGGGAGCCCGGTGGCGCTTGACCGCCCATGGGGGTGGAAGGATCCTCGGAATACCTACACACTGCCCCTCTGGCTGGACGTCTTTCCGAAGGCCCGGGTCGTGCACATCAAACGGCATGGAGTCGACGTCGCCAACAGCATGAAAGTGCGCAACGACAAAGGCAGGCTGCGGGCTTTGGAGCAGTTGCCCGCTAAGACGCAGGGGAAGTATCGAAGCTGGTACCACCGTTGGATCGAGCCGAGGTTATGGGGATTTGCGAACGCGGTGCGAGGGGAATCACTGGAGTCGGCGTTTGGACTCTGGGAACGATACGTGACGGAAGCCCATGACCATGTGTGTCGCCTCGGGACCCAGGCCATGGAATTCCGGTACGAAGACTTCCTCATGGACCCGGATCCGATCCTGAGGCAACTCGCGGACTTCTGCCGGCTTGCGGTGGACGACAGGATCCTTTCCGAACTGGCCGGCCGGGTCCGAAAAGACCGGGCCTTTGCGTATCGGAAGCACCCGCACCTGATAGAATTTTCGGAGAAGATGGCCGATCGCCTGCGCGTTTGGGAATACTGAGCGCCCCGGCCTCGCAATCCGAATCCGTCTTGACCGCACCGGGCCCGCCAGCCAGGGCCCCGTTCAAATCTCACTTGAGGACAGGTCCGCCGTCCGATCCCATGAAGATCCTTCTATCCTACAAGTTCCACAAGAACATGACGCCGCTGGGGTTCGAATGCGAGCGGGCCCTGGAAGCCCTTGGACACACGGTGCTCCGGATGAACGTCGATCCCCGGCCGCCCTGGTGGCGAAGGAATCACGAAAACCGCAAACCGGACAGGAACGAGCTCCTTTTGGATTGCCTGAGGCGTCTCAAGCCCGACCTGCTGTTCGTCCTGATCGGGTACAACTACGCGCCCGAAGTCCTCGAGGAGATCAAGCGGACCTACGGGATCACGACGGTGGCCTGGTGGGTCGAAAACCCGGACAACTTTCGGGTCCTCATCCCCTCCCTTCCCTGGTACGATCACGTGTTCTCGTTCTCCAGGGCGGTTGCCGAGGCGTTGACGCGGGAAGGCTCACGGCCCTGCCGCTTCGTCAATTACGGCACGGACCCCGGGATGTACCGGCCGATGGTGCCGGGGCCATGGAGCCGCTACCGTTACGGGTCGGACCTCTCGTTCCTGGGAAAGTTCAAGGAAAGGCGGCGCGAGTACCTGAGCGCCCTCGCGGGCATGGACCTGGGGATCTGGGGGCCGCTGTGGAAAAAGGAGCTCAAGAAGGACAAGCACGCACTGCTCACCCGAGTGCGGGGCACGAGGCTCTTCGACCGCAAGGCCGCGCTCCTCTTCAACGCCACGCGGGTGAACCTGAACATCAACTCCTGGGCCACCGAATCAGGTCCCAACCTGCGCGTCTTTGACGTGCTTGCATGCCGGTCCTGCCTGCTCACCGAATACGTCGAGGAGCTGGATGAGCTGTTTGTCGTCGGCCGCGAGCTCGACACCTTTCGCAGCGCGGAAGAGCTGGTGGACAAGGCCCGGTTCTACCTGGGCCACGAAACGGCGCGCGAGCGCATGGCGGTGCGGGGCTACGAAAAGGTTGCTGCAAGCTACAAGATGGTCGACTCCCTTCGAAGGATCCTGGAGTCCACCCTCTGAGCTGCCTGTTCCAGGCTTCCGGAGGGGCCTGGGCAGGCGGGGTGTCGAGGGCCCAAAGGCTCGAAGCCTGCCCCTGCAGTCCGTTGCGCTCAGTACGGCGCCACACCAACGGGTGTCCGAATCGCCATCGTCATCCCCGAATGCTCTCCGCCTGGTACTTGCGGGGACAAGCTTTGGCGGGGATCCAGTCGTTCGCAGGCACCTGGATTTCCGCCCTCGCGGGAATGACGTGTCCACTTGGACACGTTATTTTGTGAAGGCTTACTTAGGCTTGAGCCTTGCGCAGCTCGGCGATCAGCTCGACGGAGGTTGAGACCTTGAAGAGCGGGTACAGGGGATTGCGGCGGTAGGTCTCCAGGGTCTGCTGGTGGATCTGCTCCGACCACGTCGCCGAGCAGTCTTCCAGAAGGACCGCTTTGAAGTCACAGCAGATCGCGTCGAAGACGGTCGAGAGCACACAGAAGTTGGTCGCGATTCCCGCGACGGCGCAGAGCGTGACGTCCAGGCTCCTGAGCCGGCGGTCCAAATCCGTTCCCCAGAATGCTGAAAACCGGGGCTTGGGCAGCCACAGATCCGTCGGCAGGCGATCCAGGTCGTCTATGACTTCAGCCCCCTCCGTGCCAGCCAGGGCGTGCGGCTTCATGCGTCCGGTGAAAATGAAATCCCCCTGGTGAAAAGAATCCGTTGAAAACACCACGGGCCACGACGCCTCCCGAAAACAGCCGATCAGGTGGTTGATCGGCGCGATGATTTTCAAGGCCATGGGCGTGATGGGGAGCTTCTTCGACGCGTCAAAATAATCCTTGACCATGTCGATGATCAGCAGGGCTGGCCTTTCCGAACCTCCAGGGGGCATGGCGTGTCGTCCTTCCTGCGGGGCAGGGCCCGGGCAACGGGGCATTCGAGCACCGGCCGATTGCATCGTGCCTGCCGTTGGGGCAACGGGGCCTCGGCCCGTTTGAGTGCCCGGGCCCTTCATCAGAACAGTCTTTTCAGCTCCTGGCGCAGCTGTTTCATTCCTTTGTTCATGTCATCCTTGGACAGGGACAACTCTATCGTTTTTGTGACCCGCCTTTCAAATGAAAATAATGAGCCCTGTTCGTGCTCATTGTAAAGGGTTGGTCTGCCATGAAAGACGGCATTGACTGTAATCGGTATCGTCATCTGCCTGGAGAGGATCCGATCCAATAGGGGACCCATTGCGTTGACAATATCACTGAATTCTACTTCTGAAGGAACGGCGAGAGTGTTTTGGCTGAGTGGAGCCAATTCGATGCTTATATCCCTGCCCTTCATCAGTCGTCTGCCCTGTGTCGATAACTCGTAATCCAGGTAGACATTTTTCAAACCAACGGCGTTAGGGTTATAGGCAGATACGAAAAGGTCAAGAGTGGCGTAATTTGAAGATATACCCTTGATCTCACAACCGACGATTGTAAATTCAGGCGGTTTCAGCTTGGTAGTGCTGGCCAGTTTGTAGAAGGTACAGGAAGGGAGGAACAGCAGGAGCACCAGTGAAACAATGCATCTTCTCAAGTTGAAAGGTCCTTTTCGGGGTTTTCACTTCAGGCGTCGGTCCCGTTCATGCGCTATCTCGTGCTTGAGCGGCATCAGGACGTCCCTCCGGCGGACGATGGGGGCCTTCGTGTGCCTGGCTGGGTCGGTATGCCGGCGTGCTCGCTTTCGAGGATTTTCCGGGCATATTCCGTGTATTGGGGTCCCGAGGGCAGTTCGAAATCGGGGACAATCCTGCGTCTGGAGGGTTCCGCTGAGGCTCCGCCCGGAGCGACCTGCCAGGCAAGCCCGACGCCGCGCTTCTGCCAGGACGGGAGATTGCCGAAAGGGACGCCCCCCTTCGACTGCAGCAATTCGACCTTTTCCTGCATGGAAAGGCGCTCCAGTTTTCTGGATGCGTCCCGTTTGGTGTGGCCCAGCCGCCGCAGGGCCCAGTAGCAGTGGACGGCGAGCGCGTTGCGCTGCGCTTCCTCGTACCGCCATCGCAGGTAATCCAAGACCAGGTCCAGATTGGGGAGCTGGCACACGCGGCAGTCGAAGGAAGCGGGGTGTCCTAGGAGCACGGAGAACTTCGCACTGGCTTCCCCCGCCAGGGCCGAATCCAACGTGTGCAGTCTATGACCGTAGGAGCTCTCGTCCCGGTGCAGGCTGAGGGTGATCTCATCGCTTTGGGTGTGCGCATAGACGACCCGAAACCCGCAGTCCATGAGATGCTCGGCCGTGGCAATCATCATGTCGCGGAATTCCGGGTCGAAGGGGACGGCGAAGGGCCTGACATCCCGGGCGAGCCGGGAGAAGCCACGCCCATCCAATCGCGCGACGAGAAAGGTTTCGGGTAGAACGCGGAGGTCGTGGGCCGATTCGTACACACGCATGCGGACATCGAGATCGTCAAAACCCATGTCGGACATTCCTCCATGCGGGGGGCCCATGCGCCGGGACCGGAGCACTCCTAACGGTAGGTGACCACGATGTGACCGGAAAGCTGTCCGGACGCACCCGATGGATTGTAGTTGGGCATGTCACTCTGGGCGACTTCATGGAGTCCATACCACGGGTCCCTGAAAAACGCCCGCCCGTCCGGGTCCACGTAGGGACAGACCGCGAAGTGTCCTCCGCCGCCCGACCAGCCCACGCGCACGATCACGGGAGTGCTTTCCTTGGCGTAAAACCGCAGATAGTTCCAAACCCCGGCCGGGGTGACGTTCGTCGCGCCGTAGGCGCGGACCCTCTCGGCGTTGAGAACGTAGGAGAGATTCATCATGGCCTCGGTCCCCCCTGCGAAGGTCCAGCGGCCTGGATACCTCTGGGACAGCTCGCGGGCACGTCCTTCGGCATTTTCACGGCAGATCTGGAAGTAGAGACCCTCCGTCATGGCCACGCACGCGGGCCCACACGATGTCGTGAACTCCTGCATCAGCACGTAATGGTACCGACCCCTCGAGTCTCGGAAGTATTGGGCTCCCATGCCATTGTCTCCTGTCAGATGGAATGGACAGCAACCGGCTCGCCCCGTCCGATCGGTCGATTCAGGTCTCAGCCCCCTCCCCGACATCGCCCCCCGCCGCTCGAACCGGGGGGAGCCCCCCACCGCCTGGAAGACGCGTACGCCCCACCGGCCGCTGCACCGCCGCGCCGGGGCAAAAGCATGCGTGATCACGGGCAGGAAGGCCGCGCGCTCCCGGCGGTCCAGTGAGCAGTACTCATTTTTTCAGACGGATAGCTCGATTTGCGGGGAAAGTCCAGGCCCTTTCAAGGGAGGTTCCATCGATGTTCCGGGGTGATTCCGAAAAGAATGGAAGCCCAGTCCCTGCAACGCTGACGGAGAGGCAACGTCGCGCCCACCAGGAGCAGGCGGATCAGATTGCAGTGCAGGGGCGGGGTTGATCCCCGCCCGAGTTCGCCATGGTGGATTTCGGACGATCCCCACCCGGCTCAGCCGATGGGCGGCCGCTGGTGCTCCGCCGTGAACTTTTTGAGCAGAA
>CAZGQL010000087.1:17599-17973 GCA_964527905.1 uncultured Syntrophobacteraceae bacterium | reverse complement strand
CTGGATTCACGCTTGCGCGGGAAGGACGATGGTGAGGCCCATGTGGGCTCTGCAACAGCCTTGTTCGATTTCCAATTCAGTGGGACGGCGGGGAGTGTCACCCGGCAAGATCGATTGACGCACCGCGTTAGAGAATCTGACTCAGGAATTTCTTAGCTCGCGGGTGCCGACAATCCTCGAAGAAGTGCCGGGGGGTGCCGATCTCGAGGATCGCGCCGTGGTCCATGAAGACTACCCGGTCAGCCACTTCCCTGGCGAATCCCATCTCGTGGGTCACCACGACCATCGTCATGCCTTCCCGCGCCAGGGCCACCATCACGTCCAGGACCTCCCCAATCATTTCCGGGTCGAGGGCCGAGGTGGGTTCGTCGAAC
>CAZGQL010000087.1:12240-17511 GCA_964527905.1 uncultured Syntrophobacteraceae bacterium | reverse complement strand
TTCTCCTGGATCCCCACCTTTTCCAGCAGGCGCATCGCCTCCTCTTCGGCTTGCTTTCGGGAGATTCCCTTGAGCTTCATGGGGGCCAGGGTGAGGTTCTGGAGAACCGACTTGTGCGGGAAAAGATTGAAGTTTTGGAAGACCATCCCCACCTCCATCCGAATCCGGTTGATGTCGTGGGTCGGGTCCTGGATGTCCATGCCATCCACGATGATCTGCCCGGTGTCGATTTCCTCGAGCCGGTTGATGGTGCGCAGCAGCGTGCTTTTCCCCGATCCGCTCGGCCCGACAATGACCACCTTCTCGCCCGTATCCACGGACAGCGTGACGTTGTCCAACGCCTTCAAGGGGCCGAAAAACTTGCTCACCTCAAGAATCTGGATGATCGGTTCAGGACTTTCCATCGTAGTTGAGTCTTTCTTCGAGCAGGCTGACTCCCTTGGACAACAGAAGGGTGATGATGAGGTAAACCAATGCAATCACCGTGTACGTCTCGAAGTAGGCGAAGGTCTCGCTGGCGAACTCGCGGCCCCGGCGAAGCATGTCCGCCACCGCGAGGATGGAAACCAGGGACGTATCCTTGAGGAGCGCGATGAACTCATTGCCCACGGGCGGTAGGATGGTTCGCCACGCCTGGGGCAGAATCACGTAACGCATCGTCTGGGCCTTGTTGAATCCCAGGGATCGCGCCGCCTCCGTCTGTCCCTTGGGAATGGACTCGATTCCCGCGCGGAACACCTCGCCCATGTAGGCACCGTAGCAGACGGACATGGCGATGATGGCCGCCACCATGTCCGGGAGGCGCACGAAGCGCCCCAATGCATAATAAATGTAGAAAAGCTGCACTAGGAGGGGAATGCCGCGGACGATCTCAACGTACACGGAAGCGGCGGCGTTGAGGATGCGGTTGCGGGAGATGCGGCCCAGGCCCGTGAGGAGACCGAGGAGGAGCGCAAAGACAATGGCGCAGACCGTGACTTGAAACGTGACCAGGATCCCGTCCGGGATAAACTGGAGAATTCTCCAATAGGGGTCGGGCTGGAGGATGACCAGGGCGAAAAGGGCGAGGATAGCCCCGGCGAAGGAGACGCGCCAGGCAGAAAAGAGACCTGCATCCTTCTTGCGCGGGATGGCGGCGCCATCGGAAATCACGATGGAGGGTTTGGGGTCGACCATGTGAGAGGGCTTTCCGGTTTCAGGACCGCGGGAGTGGTCCCGGGCCGATCATCAACTAGCGCCCCAACCATTTCGCCCGGATTTCCTTGTCCAAGCCTTTCTGTTGGACCGCTTGGATGCCCTTGTTCAACAAGTCCAACACCTCCTTGTTCCCTTTCTTGACGGCGACCCCATAGTACTCGTCCCCGGTTTCGAGGATCGCGGCGATCTTGAGCTTGGCGGCGTATTCGGCCTTCTGGAGGGCGTACTGGGCGGCGACAGGGTCGTCGCAGACGACTCCGTCGATCCTACCATTGAAGAGATCTTCCATGGCCAGTCCGATTTCATCGTAGGACTTGGCCGTGACCCCCTGCGTTTTCTTGATGGTGAAGTATCCGGTCGTGCCGATCTGCCCGCCAAGGGTCTTGCCTTTCATTTCTCCGAGGCTGGTGGCGGCCGAGGATTTCGGGACGACCAACGCCTGACGAATCTTGAAGTAGGGAATGCTGAAGTCCATGGTCTTCCTGCGTTCTTCCGTGATGGTCACGGAAGAGCAAACGGCGTCATACTGGCCGGCGTCGAGGCCCGCAAAAATGCCGTCCCAGGCCACGTTCTTGAAAACCACCTCGAACCCCGCTTCTTTGGCCGCAGCCTTCATGTAATCGGTATCCAATCCGACGATTTCCTTCTTTTCATTGAGGAATTCCATTGGGGGCCAGGTGGCGTCCTGGGCAATGACGATGGTCCTGCCCCAGGCCGGGGTGGTCATCAAACTTGCGAGGCAAAGCGTCAAGACGAGTCGTCGGATCATGGGTTCCTCCATCGAGATGGTTCCTGTGTGGGAGGGGCGTTCGACCATCCGGTCCGCGAACGCGCCCCCCTTCCAAGGCCCACTCATAGTCGCGCGGGGCATTTCCTGTCAAGGTTCGATTCCCCTTGAGTCAAGGCAATCGGTCCCGGGGCCGATCCGGGTAGGAGGGGGCCGGAGGACGGGCGCCAGAGATCCGAAAATCTGGGGAATCTGGCAGACGATGATTCCGGTCAGCATGAGTCCGCAGCCTATGAGGGCTTTCGGTGGGAGAAGTTCGCCGAGAAAAAGCCAGCCGTAAAGGGCTCCAAAGGCGGCTTCGGAGCTCAGGATGACCGCGGCATGACCTGGGTGAGCCCTCTTTTGGGCGAAAACCTGCAGGGTGAAGGCCAGTCCTACCGACAGAATCCCGCCGTACAGGAGGGGAACCGCTGCCCGAGCAACCCCCTCGAGGCTCGGGTGCTCCGTCGTTACCGCGAAGAGGGCGTTGAGCGCGGTGCAGACGGCGAACTGGACGAATGAGACCGACAACACGTCGTTTTTCGCCGCCACCCTGCCGATGACCAGCACATGGCAGGCCCAGAAAAACGAGCCGATCAACTCCAGTCCATCTCCCCTGGAAAGGGTGAAATCCTCCTGAACGCTCAGATAGTACAAGCCGATAAGCGCGAGCATTCCCCCGAATCCGGCCTGGCTGGAAGGCTTGTGTCCGAAAAGCCAGGCGAGGGCCTGGACGATAACGACATACAACCCGGTGATGAAGGCGGCTTTCCCGGCGGTCGTGTAAACCAGTCCCCACTGCTGAAAAGCGGCGCCGGCGAACAGGGCGATCCCGGCTAGCGAACCTCCCCGAATCGTCGCCGCAAGCGAGAAGCATTGCCGCTCTTCGGGGCGATCGGCTCCGAGCCTCCGGAGCAGCGCGATGACCGTCGCGACGCTGGATGCCCCGAGGCCGAAGCGCAACGCGTTAAAGGTGAAAGGCTCCAGGGCTTCCATGCCCGCGCGCTGCGCAACGAAGCCGCCCCCCCAAATGGCGGCCGCAAGCAGAAGCAACAAGTCGTGGCGGAGCGGGTGGCCGGCCCCGAGCGGCGCACCCTCCATCCTGGAATCCTCCGTGGTGGAGAGCAACGTCTCAGGACTCCTCTCCACCCTCAGGCGGCGACAAAGGAGTTTCGATTCCCAGCTTCTTTTCCAGGACCTCGACGCGGGCCACGAGGGATTCGAAATCTTTGCGCCTCACCAGTTCGATGTTGTCGAGGCCCTTGCGGATGGTTTCCGATATCTTGCCACTCATTTCGTCCAGCTGCCGCTCGCCGGCCCGGGCCAGTTCCTCAGCAAGTCTTTCGGCCTCCTCGGTCGAAATCTTCCCCTCCTCCACGAACCGATGAGTCACCTCGTGCACCTTCTCCGCGGTGAGGACCGCGACCCCGATGCCGGCCAGAATCGTTTTCTTGAGCAAGTCGATCATGGGCTCCCTCCAGGAATGCATCGCATGGGACCTTTCCCTTGTAAGTTGTGGGGGCTCATACTAAAAGACAGGACGAACGCCGCACTTGCCCGCGATAATAGTCACGTGGCCACGTTGACGCAACAAAACTCGAAAGAGGACCGCCCATGCCGCTGGTTGTCTGCCGAAGCGCACGTTACGAAGATCCCGACTTGAAAGCCACCGTATATGAACTCTTGGACGCCATCGGTGGAAACCGGATCGTCCCGGGGGCCAAAGTGCTCGTCAAGCCGAATCTTTTGGGCCCGGCCGCGCCCGAGGAGGCCATTCTGACCCACCCTCTCATCGTGCGCCACACCGTCGAGTATGCCCTGGACCGGGGGGCACGCGTCCAAGTGTCGGACAGTCCCGCCATGGGTCCGTTCAAGAAAGTGTTGCGAACCAGTGGCCTTGCCGCAGCCCTGCAAGGGCTGGATGTGGCTTGCGTGGAGTTGAAGGCGTCGCGCCTGGTGGATGTGGGGGAACCCTTCGGGCGAATCGAGATCGCCGCGGACGTGCTCGATGCCGATGTGGTCGTCAATCTGCCCAAACTGAAGACCCACAGTCAGATGCTGCTGACCCTTGGGGTGAAGAACCTGTTTGGGTGCATCGTCGGGTTGAGAAAACCCGAATGGCATTTTCGGGCGGGCGTGGATCGGGAAACGTTCGCGTTGCTGTTGGTGCGGATTTGCCAGGCCATCGCCCCTGCTTTGACGGTGCTCGATGGGATTCTGGCCATGGAGGGGGCCGGTCCGGGCAAAGGGGGCGACCCGAGGCACCTTGGGCTTCTTTGGGGAAGCGATGATCCCCTCGCGCTGGACCGGACCGTCTGTGTGGCCCTGGGTCTTCAACCCGACCGGTTGCTCACGAACGCGGCCGCCACCAAGGCCGGTCTTGCCTCGGGCCCCACGGAGACACGGGGTGAAATTCCCCTGGTGAAGGATTTCCAATTTCCCCCCGTCGAACCGTTGGTTTTCGGGCCAACCTGGACCCACAGCCTGTCGCGCAAGCATCTGCTCCAGAGACCGGTTGCGGACGAATCCCTGTGCAAGGCGTGCGGTGACTGCCTCCGCTACTGCCCGGCCGAGGCCATCACCCAGCGGGGCAAGGCCATGAGTTTCGACTATGACCGATGCATCCGGTGCTATTGTTGCCTCGAGGTGTGTCCCTACGGGGCCCTTCGAACCCGGGAGCCCGTGCTGGGGAGAGTGTTCCGAAGATTGATCCAGCGCTCCTCGAGGTGATGGTCCGGGAACGGCGCGGATGTCCATCGGGGAGCGGCGTCCCCCCTTAAGTTCTGCTTCCACCGAAACGGTTTTGCGCTACAATGATTCTGGACCGCCCCATGGACTCTCAAGGGCCGTCGAGTCACGGAAAGAGCGGGGACAAGAGGTTTCGGCCATGAATGAGCGCAGTGAAACGGGGAAGGACAGGGAAGGGCGTCCGGTTCCGTCCGGGGCAATGCTGATCATCACGGAGGGGGAGACCAAGCGGGAGGTGGTGCTTGGCACGTCCACGTCCATCGGCCGGGACATGACCAATCTCGTGCGGGTCCGGGACCGCCTGGTGTCCAAAGAGCATTGTCGCATTCAGTTCGATCCGGATCGCGGGTACGTGATCGAAGACCTGGGAAGCTCCAACGGCACCTATGTCAACTGGATTCAGGTCAAGGGGGAGCGGGTCCTCGCCAGCGGTGATTCCATCAACATCGGCGCCACCCAGATGACGTTCCTCGCCCGGGAGGCCGAGCCGGGCCGCTTCAGCATGGACGACGGCAACGAGATCGTCCAGTTGCGGGTATTCCGGTCCAAGGATACTCCGA
>CAZGQL010000087.1:0-12223 GCA_964527905.1 uncultured Syntrophobacteraceae bacterium | reverse complement strand
GGATCACATCGTGGATGACGCCATCCTGCGGGCGGATTACGAAAAGCTGCGCGTGACCTATGAACTGCAGCGCGCCATCGAGATGGAATTCGACATCGATCGGATCTTCGGACACATCCTGGATTACACCTTCAAGCTGCTCGATTGTGACCGCGCCGTCATTTTGATGGAGGACGAGAAGGGTGACCTCAAGCCCCGTGCCCTCAAGACCAAGCGGCAGGATGACCGGATGTTGATTTCCTCGACCCTGGTGAAAAAGGTCCTGGCCGAAAAGGTCGGGTTCATCACCGCCGATGCCATGACGGACAAGCGTTTCGACAACGCCCCCTCCATCGCCCTGCAGATGGTCCGATCGTCCATGACGGTGCCGATCCTCCACGACAACGACCTGCTGGGGATCATGATCATCGATTCTTCCGTCTCCATCGACGCCTACAGTGAAAAGGACCTTTCGCTGCTCACCAACATCGCCAACCAGACGGCGCATTTCATCAAGAACGCGGAAATGGCCCGAAAGATCGAGATGGAAGCCGTCACGCGGGAACGGTTTCAGCGGCTCCTCTCCCCGAATCTGGCCGAGATGGTGGTGTCCGGGAAGCTCAAGGTGGAAAAGGGGGGAGAAAGCCGCGTCAGCACGGTGCTTTTCGCGGACATTCGGGGCTTCACCGCCCTCAGCGAGACCTTGAGCGCCGCTGAGGTCCTGCAGATGCTCAACGAGTATTTCGAGCTGATGGTGGAAATCGTGTTTCGGCACGAAGGAACGGTGGACAAGTTCGTCGGGGATGCCATCATGGTCCTGTGGGGGGCTCCCGTGACGCACGCGGATCACGCGCTGCGGGCCGTGCGCGCGGCCCTGGACATGCAGGCGGCCTTGGTCGGCTACAACAAAATCCGCGCGGTGATGGGAAAACCTCCCATTCAGGTCGGGATCGGCATCAACACGGGAGAGCTGGTCGCCGGATACATTGGGTCCACCCTGACCATGAGTTATTCCGTGATCGGGGACGCAGTCAACATCGCCTCCAGGTTATGCTCGGCGGCCAAGGGAGGGGAGATCCTCATCTCTGAGGACACGTATCGGATGCTCGATGGGATGGTGGAGGTGATGGAGCACGAGCCGGTTCACGCGAAGGGCAAATCCAAGCCCCTCAAAGTATACAGTGTCAGGGGACCTTGAGGCGCTCAAAAGGGTGCGGGAGCAACGGCCGAACTCGCGGGTTGGGGCAAAGCCCGCTCTCGGCGTGCCAACCGATGGGTTCCGGCAGGGACGGGGTTCGTCGCCGCCTGCGCGCCTGTTCGATTCAACGGCATGGGGTCTAGAGGAACGGTCCACGGCTGACAAGGGAGGAATGCCATGGCAATGACGCGTTGTAAAGCCAACCTGCATTTCTATGACAAGGACAAACATGCTGCCTGCCCGTACTGCCAGGACATGACGGCGGGAGAGCGGGTTTCGGTGCGTTTGGAGACGGTACCGTCCGATCCCGAAGACACCTGCATGGCACCTACCGTTGCCATCGACCCCCAGATGCTGAAGTTTTCCTCTGAACGAGGCGCCTCGGTGGAGTGCCGCACGGAAGAGGCGGCACCTGCACCCACGGCCCGTGAGCCTGAACCGGCGGGTCAGGAATTCGTGCAGACTGTGCTGGCGGTCGGGGGTCTGGTGCCCGAAGCCAGGCAGGACATCACTGAGGTGGTTCCGAGCCCCGAGCCTGCACCGCCGGCCGAGCGTCCGAGCGTGACAGTCACGCCCGATTCCAGGCCTGAACCCGTCGCTTCGGAAAATGAAAGCGTCGGGTTCAACCCCGTGGTGGGCTGGCTGGTTTCAATCGATGGGCCGGCGAGAGGCCGCGACTACAAGATCCGAAGCGGCATGAACGAAGTTGCTCGGGAGGAGGACCCCGAGGTGGACATTGTCATCGTGGGAGATCCGACCCTGTCGAGGCGGAACCACGCGCTCATCCAGTATGACCCGGATGACAACGGATTCTATCTGATCCGTCTGAAAAACGACGCCGTCCGGGTCAATGAAGCACCCGTCAAACGTCCCATCCGCTTGAACGCCTACGATGTGGTGCAGTTTGGTGCGACCCGGTTGGTGTTCGTCCCCCTCTGTTCGGAGAAGTTCCGATGGGGTACCCCCTGAGGACGGACCGCCCCGAGGGGCCTGACCTGGGAGACCTTTGGCGGATTGTCTTTGAGTACGAATAGATGTTGCAAAGGCTCATCGGTTAATGGTAGTAATGCCAGTATCATCGGAGAAGTGGGTGCATTCAATCGGGCCGCGGTCTTGGGGCTCCCGGCCTGAAGATCCTCCATCACATAGGATGCTTATTCGTTGAGCTTGACTCCGCATTCGCCCATGGGGGTGAAAGCGGTGATAGTCATTTGGCTAAGGGGCTGTGCGTTGACTTCAGACGAGTGGGTGGCGGGCACCACCCATCAGGGCCGATGGAAGGTTCGGGAGAGGGGGGAGAGATGAAAGGGATGGAGTGTTTTGGAAAGAGGGCGCTCAAGGTCGGTTTGCTCTTGTCGGCGATCCTGTTATGCCCGGCTACGGGGATGGCCTTGGACAACGATTTTTGGGCGACGGGTTTGAACTTCCACTTTTTTCCGCCTGGAGCGAGAGCCTTGGGTATGGGCGGTGCCTTCGTCGGATTGGCCGATGATGCGACCGCCGCCGCCTCCAACCCCGCCGGGTTGGCCCAGTTGAACCGGACTCAGCTGGCGATCGAGGGTCGTTATTTCACCACGGACAGTCAGGAAAAGTCGTTCGCGAATCCCTTGGGGGGCAGCGTTCGCTCCCGGTCCAATGAGGACGACGTCACCGAGATTTCGTTCGGCGCGTTTTCGTCCCCGGTGTACGATCTGTTCAATATCGCCGTGTTCTACAACCGGCCCATCAGTTTCGATGTAGAGAAGGACGTCTTGTTTTCCAGGCGTAGTCAGAATATTCCGTCTACCATGGAAATTTCCCTGGATGAGGTGGGGGTCAGTCTGGGGAAGAGCTTCGCGGACGGTCGACTGATGCTCGGTTTCGGCCTCGGGGCGCAGTTTTTTGATCTGAAAGCGCGGGAGCTTTCCACGACTCGGGTCGACAACGGATTCCGGCGGGATTTCGCTGGGGTCATGGACGAGAACGACGTCGGGCTGGGTTTCCGGGTGGGCATTCTTGGAAAGCCGATCGATTCCCTGCGGTTGGGATTCAGCTACACCCGAATGGACAGTTTCGACACTCAGATCCGGTATCAGCTTTTTCCCGGTTCAGCCGTGTGGCATACCAAGTTTGACGTGCCGGATAACTTTGCCTTCGGAGCCGCCTATAATATATTGCCCAACTGGGTGGTGGTTTTCGAGGGGAAATATGTCATGTATTCGCAACTCATGAATGGCTTCGTTGTGGATACAACATATGGGGATCAGAGCATTGCTTCGCCGGAATCCGAGTTTGATATCGACGATGTGATGGAGCTTCACTTCGGAACGGAATATGTCATCAATGCCATTCCCAACGTTCCAATAGCTCTTCGCGCCGGCTTTTTCTATGAACCTGCCCATGATCTGGAATACAAAGGCCCAAGTCAGCTGCAGAGGGAGTTGTTCGACGGAGGAGATGACCGATATCACTTTACATTTGGCGTGGGAACCGTTTTGTTCAATCACCTGCAGATTGACGTCGGTGCCGATATTACCGATGAGTCCCAGAATGTGGGACTTTCGATGGTGTATCAGTTCTAGCGATTATCCATTGACAGATATCCTGTAATCGGTTCTGCACGACCCTATGCTGATCCGCGGCATAGGGTCGTGTCTTTGGACCTCCCGCAGTGTGTTGGGCCAGCG
The DNA here is from genome assembly GCA_964527905.1 of uncultured Syntrophobacteraceae bacterium. GTDB lineage: Bacteria > Desulfobacterota > Syntrophobacteria > Syntrophobacterales > Syntrophobacteraceae > CALBZH01. The sequence continues at coordinate 8,380 of CAZGQL010000087.1, read as the reverse complement.
CGGACCCTATGCAAGAAGCCATTCAGAGAAAATGGTTCCGAAGCACGTTGAAGAGGCTCTTCACCATTTGCGTTCTGGCGCTGCTGGGGGCTCTGCATGTCCTCGGCCCGCCGGCCGGCGATGGGCCTTACGCTCCCTTTGGGCTGCCCAATGCGCATGCCCAGGCGATCAATCCTCAGGCCAAGAGCAAATATGACGCGGGGGTGGCGGCAATGAACCGGGGCGATTGCGCCGGAGCCCGGACGCTGCTCCAACAGGCCATCGCCCTCGACCCGACCGATCGGTCCGTCCGCGTGGGCATGTTCAGCACCGATTATCTCCCCAACGCAATGCTTAAGGCCCTGGAAGCCAAGTGCGGTCCGTCGGCTCCCACAGCCGCGCCCGGTCCCGGGTCGACGCCGGCACCCACACCCGCCGCTACCCCTCTCGCCATCCAACTCGTGTCTCCGCAAGGTTCGGCCCTGACGGTCCAGTACGAAGTGGACAGCACTCGGGTCCAGGGCAGCGTGCAGGGAGGGACGGGCGGATTCCGGGTTTCGGTGAACGGCAAGGACGTCGCCGTAGACGGGAGCGGCCGCTTTTCGACGTCCGTCCCCCTCAATGTGGGCGTCAACGACATTTCCATAAGGGTTCTCGACTCCAGCAACAAGGAGGCTGCAAAGAACATCCGAGTCACACGGCTCGCCCAGGCTCAACCCGCCCCGGCAACGCCCGTCCCCCCGACTCCTGGCGTGCCGCCGTCGAATTTGGAGATCGTCCTCGTCTCTCCAACCGACTCCAAGATCAGCGTGCCCGCCGAAACTGAAAACGTGGAAGTGAAGGGAGCCGTGAAAGGGGGAGCAGGCAAGGAAAAGGTCTTCGTCAACGGCCGGGAGACCCGCGTGGAAAGCAACGGTTCATTTTCCGCCGTGGTCGCTGTCAAGACCGGGGCCAACCGGGTGATCGTCAAAGCCACGGACACCTCAGGGGCCACCCGGGAAAAGCAGCTGGTCATCACGCGTGCCGCCGCACCGCCGGCACCGGCCGCGCCGCTTGCTCTCAATCTTACGTCCCCAACAAAGGCCGAACAGGCTGTGGGGTTCGAGACGGACAAGATCACCGTTGGAGGGGCCGTAACCGGTGGGCAGGGCACCCTCAAGGTGACGATCAACAACAAACCGGTGACCTTGGACAAGCGCGGAACGTTTTCGACCACCGTTCCCCTGGCGGTGGGGGAGAACACCCTCCACGTCAGAGCCGCCGACGCGTCCGGGAAGGAGGAAACGCGTGAGCTCAGGGTTACCCGTGCGGCAAAAGTCTTTCCTCCGCCGGCGCTGACCGTGACGTCGCCTGAGGATCCCCGTCAGAGCGTTCCTTTTGAGATGGACAAACTGACGGTCAAGGGTGCGATCAGCGGCGGCGAAGGGGTGTCGAAGCTGACGATCAACGACAAGGATGTGAGGGTCGATGCCAAGGGGGCGTTTGCGGCGACCGTGGCCCTCGAGACGGGGGAAAATCGGATTCTCGTGCGTGTGCGGGATGCGGCCGGCCGGGAGGATAGCCGGGAACTGTGGATCACCCGTCAGGCCAAGGTCTACCCACCCCCCGCGTTGACGGTGTCGAGCCCTGCCGAACCCCGGCAAACCGTCGCCTTTGAGACGGATTCGGTCACGGTCAAGGGCATGGTCTCGGGCGGCGAGGGCAACCCCTTGGTAACGGTGAATGACCGGGAGGTGCGAACGGACGCCCGGGGAGGCTTTGCTGCGGCCGTGCCGCTCGAAACCGGCGAGAATCGGCTGATGGTGAAGGTGCGGGATGCCGCGGGTCGGGAGGACGTTCGGGAATTGTGGGTCACGCGACAGGCGAAAGTGTACCCGCCACCGTCGCTCGTTTTGACAGCCCCCTCCGATCCGGCGCAAAGCGTTCCTTTTGAAACGGAATCCCTGACCCTGACGGGCATGGTTTCCGGCGGCGAAGGGACGCTCAGCCTCACCGTGAACGACCGGGAAGTGCGAACGGATGCCCGGGGAGGCTTCTCGACAACGGTGCCGCTTCAAGTCGGGGAGAACCGAGTGATTGTCACGGTGCGGGATGCAGCCGGCCGGGAGGAAAGGCGTGACTTGAGGCTGACCCGCCTGGCCAAAGTGTATCCGCCGCCGGGCTTGACGGTGACATCTCCGGCTGACTCCACGCTGACCGTTCCCTTCGAGACCGAAACACTGACCGTGAAGGGCTCCCTCAGCGGTGGCGAGGGGACCGTCAAGCTTACGGTCAATGACAAGGAAATTCGAGTCGCGCCGGGCGGGGCCTTTTCCGCCGTGGTCCCGCTCCACGTCGGCGAGAACCGAATCGCCGCCAAGGCCCTGGACTCGGTGGGGCGAGAGGATTCCAAATCGTTTCTGGTCACCAGACGACCGGACGAGCGGGGACTTCCCCTCACCCTAACGGTCGAGGCACCGACCGAAAAAGGCGATACGGGTGGGGTCACCCTGAGCGGGAGGGTGACCGGGGGCAAGAAGCCACTGAAGGTGATCGTGGACGGCAGAACGGTTCCCATCGACGAGAGAGGGGAGTTCGCGACCGGTGTGACGCTCCGGACGGGTAAGAACCGGATCCTCGTCCGGGTGGAGGACGCCGAGGGGAAGCACCAGGACCAGCTTTGGTTTCTGTTCCATTACCCGACGGGGGGCAGGCCGCGGCAGTGAGCGCGACCCTCAATTCTTGCCTTGTGCCACCGAAGGCTCCACGTGTTCCGTGTAGGTTTCGTCGATGTTGTGCTCCCGGTTAAACAGCCTGATGGTCACCTGTCCCGAGGGAACCTGAATCCCGGATTGGGGGCTGAGCCCCATGAGTTTTCCGTTGATGTAGATTTCGGATGGCGGGTTCGCCCACACATTGATCGATCCGTATCGGACGGGCGAACCGGAGGACGGAACCGCCACTCCTGACTTTTGGCCGATCGGGATCACACCGGTCATGACCCCCACAACCGCGAGCACGACGGCCACGAGCAGCGCCCCTGCAGCCGCGAAAACCTTCATTGGAAACGGTTTCTTTTCGGATGGAGCGATCTCCTCGTCCGGGAAGGTTGGAATTCCCTCCAGCGGGGTCATGGGCGACTCGGTCACGCTCCGGACAATGTCCCGCTCTCGGCCGTGAGAGATGCGCTTGGTGGCCACGTATGCCGCGTGGAACTTCTGGTTCAGGGTCTCCCTGTCCTCGGCCGTGCTCTCTCGGGAACACCGCTCGTAGTTCTCCTTGTACTCCGCGCTCCAGTCCAGCGGCGGCAGCCTCAATTCCTCGCGAACGGTCTCTTCGATCAGTTTGGCATCTTCCTGGTTCAACAGGTGATCGTAGATGAACTCATCCAGCCGGAGGCGGTTTTCGAGGGTGATTCCTTCTCCTTTAAGATAGGTTTCCAGTAGCCTGCGGTAGCCGAGGTAGCCCTTCCTCTCGATCGCCCGCTTCAGTTCGTCCACGGTCTGGTATCGATCGCTCGAACGCACCGCGAGGGCCGTCAGCAACGCATCGTCGATTTCTTCGGAAATTCTCAGCCCCTCGATTTGGGAGGGTTGAATCAGCTCATCCTTCTCGACCCGGTCCACGGACGGCGGCGGCACCTTACCGGTGATCATGAAATAGAGCGTGGCTCCACAGGCGTACACATCTGACCAGGGACCGATCTTACCCCGGGACGTGTACTGTTCCAGTGGCGAGTAGCCGTGTTTGAGAACGACATCGAGGCTGTAGCTCTGTTCGCCCACGATCTGCCGGGCGGCTCCGAAGTCGATGAGCACGGGAATGTTGTTGGTGGTGATGATGATGTTCTGAGGGGAAATGTCCCGGTGGTAGATCCCCATCTTGTGCACCTCGCCCAAGGCGTCCAGGATGGGGAAAAAAATGAGAAAGGCCTCCCGCAAGGGCAGGGCACCGCCCCGCTTGGCGACCAACGTGGACAGTGGCATGCCTTCGAGGTAGTCCATCACCATGTAGCCGGTGTTGTTGGCCTCGAAGTAGTTGTTGACGTTGACGATGTTCACGTTGCGCGAAAAGTGGGCGACACTCCGTGCCTCCCCGATGAAAGATTGGAGACCCTGCTTGAAAAACTGCTCCTGGCTCCCGGAAAAGGGGACAACGGAAGTGTGGTCCTCCCCTCGCGTCGCCAGCATGGAGGGCAAGAATTCCTTGATGGCCACTTTTTTATGGAGCACCAGATCGAGGCCGAGGTAGGTGATGCCGAACCCGCCCTGTCCCAGGACCTTTCCGACCAGGTATTGCTCCCGGAGAATGGTCCGAGGCTTGATGCGCAGGCGATGCGTCTCGGGCTGGCTTTCGTCAAAGCCGCAGTTGCTGCAGATGACCTCGTTGCCTTTGTCGGCCATGCAGCCCAGGCAGATGTTGGAATAGGCCGAGTGTTCCACAGAGGATGCTCCCAATGGCTTTCAAAAAATTGCCGCCGGCCGACTACCGCGGTTCGAGCGCAGTCTGCGGGAGGACTACTTGACCAATATGAGCTGGGCCGTCAAATTGTCGTGTCCTTCCTCGTACAGCTTAGGCCCGAGATGGGAGGCAATATGATGAAACAGCGCCTCCACCACCTGTTGTGCGCTGTGCTGGAAATTCCGGTACACGATATCGACCACCGTATGATCGGCGATGAGCCCCCAGAAACCGTCCGTGCACAGCAAAATACCGTCCCCATGTCTCAAGCTCAGGCCCTCCGAGGCCACCAGCGGCTTCATGTCCTCTTCCATCCCCAGAACCCTAAGAATCCGATTCCGGTCCGGATGCTTGCTGACTTCCTCGGGCTGAATCTCGCCCATGTCCAGCAGAACCTGGACCACGGAATGGTCCCTGGTTCGATGCAGGAGGGATCCATCTCGGAAGATGTAGATCCTCGAGTCGCCGACGGAGGCCCAAAAAGCCTTGTCTTCAAGGATCACGACGACGGCGCAGGTCGATTTCAGTTTTCCAAGCGTCGCCTCCTCGAAGCTGCGCTCCTTGATCAGGCGGTGTGCCTCCTGGAGGGCCCCTTGCAGCCACGCGCCCGGATCATTCCCATCGAATCTGGCGAACGAGCGCAGGATCGATTCCACGGCGAGCTCGGCGGCCTTCTTCCCTCGTCGGTAGCTTCCCACCCCATCGGCGATGACAAAACAGGATCGGTTGCGCCTAGGGTCGATGTGTGCGTCCGAGCAGTCTTGGTTTTCCGGCTTGCCCCCAGGATGGGTGCAGGAACCGTATTCGATGGTCAGCATGTGTGCCGGATCGCGCGCCATAGAAGATCCGTCCATCGATCAGGTCGAAAACGCTGGCTCACGAGAGGGGACGCCGCAGCCCGGTTCGATGGTTGTCCGCCTATCCGCCGCCCCCGTTCCCCTCGGAGGACCAAAGGAGCATCCCTCCGCGCCCAATGATCTTATCGGTTCTCGTGCCCCTTCGCAAGTTTTCCGAGTAACTTATCATTTGACATTCCCCATGCCAGGGTTTATATGCCCACCAATGTACAAGGACTGGTTCGATATTTTGGAACCGCCTCAAGATCAGTTTTGCCCAAGGTCAGAACGAGTCCCAGGGTGTTTGCAAAGTAACGCGCCACTACGAAGCAATGGAAAGGCAATTCAGAAAGGATCCAGAAATGCAGCAAGGCCGAGTGAAATGGTTCAACGAAAAGAAGGGCTACGGTTTCATCGAATCGCAGGATCAGGGCGATGTGTTCGTTCATTTCAGCGGGATCGTCGGGGACGGTTTCAAGACGCTGAATGAAGGAGACAACGTCACGTTCGAGGTGGAGCGCGGTACTAAAGGCCCTCAGGCGGTCAACGTCAGACGGCTTTCGTAACACCCTGTTGGCGGTCAGTCACTGAAGAGGCCGGGAGGAGACTCCCGGCTTTTTTTGTCGCTTGCGGAGCCCACAGGCCTGCCGCAAGCGTTTCGGAGAGGAGAAGCCAGCTTCCATGCTATCCGCATCCATTCTTTCGGCGGATTTCGGTCGTCTCCGCGATGAGGTGCAGGCCGTCCAGGCCGCGGGTGCCGACTGGATTCACGTGGACGTCATGGACGGCCATTTCGTCCCCAACCTCACCATCGGTCCCGATGTCGTCCGAGCCATTAAGAAAGCCACCACTTTGCCGCTCGATGATCGAGCGGCCCGAACTTTACATCGGGGAATTCGCGGACGCCGGCGCGGACTGGCTGGGCGTGCATGTTGAAGCGGCCCCCCATTGTCACCGACTGGTGCAGCGCATCCGGGAGCTCGGCGTGCATCCCACGGTGTCGCTCAATCCCGCAACGCCCCTTTGCAGCATCGAGCACGTACTCGGGGAAGTGGACATGGTGCTCCTCATGACGGTCAATCCGGGATTTGGCGGGCAGAAATTCATAGAGGCCATGCTCCCCAAGGTGGCCCGATGTCGGGAGATGATCGACGCGGGCCATCGTCCGGTGATTCTGGAAGTGGACGGCGGCGTGCACAGCGGGACCATCGACGCCCTGGTGGAAGCGGGGGTCGACGTCTTCGTAGCGGGCTCAGCGGTTTTCAAAGGAACGGACTACGCCTCGAATGTGCGCGCGCTCAAAGACAGGATGAAGCGAAAGGTCGCGCTCTAGCCGGACCGGCGCAGGACGGCCACGATCCCCACGAACCTCAATTCGCGAGCACCCAAAAACGAAAAGCCCTGCGAAGCCAGCGCGGTCTTGAGCTCTCGGCTGGTGAACCGGTCCTCGGTCGGATGCAGCAGGATGTGGCGGGTGATGAAATTCTGGTAGAGTGCCGGATAGAGCTCTTCGAGGTAGAGCAGACCGCCCGGCCTGAGCACCCGGGCAATCTCCGAAAGGCCCCTGCGCCAGTCCGGCACATGGTGAAGAACCCCGAAAACGAAGGCTGCATCGAATGTCGATGCTCGGAAGGGGAGGTCCACGGCATCCGCCGTGGCGAGGTGCACCCGAGCTCGCTGGGAGGCTGTGAGGTACCGCCTAGCTTTCCGTATCATTTCCAGGTCAAGGTCGGTTGCAACAATACGCTCCGGCCGGAAAGCCTCGAGCACGAGGGCGGCTCCCGCGCCCCGGCCGCACCCGATCTCGAGCACGGTGGCTTCGGGTTGAAGTCGGGCGACCCCACGCATCCAGCGCACCAAGCCCGCCTGTTCCAGTACCCGGAGCGGGTTGTTGACGACCCAGCGTTCCACCCAGTTGAGCTTCATCCGCGATCCTCCGCCGTTGCCCGGCGCCCTTCTCAGGCCTTGATTCCGACGTGGACCACGGCGATGCCGTCGGTCAGTCTTCGGTATCGCACCCTGCGGAATCCGATGGATTCGAGCTGCTCCTTCAACTGGTCGGGCCCCGGAAATAGCCGGATGGACTCCGGGAGGTAGGTGTAGGCGGGCTTGGAGCCGCCCACGAGCTTTCCGACGGCAGGCATGACCGTGAAGGAATAAAAATCGTACAGGGCCCGGAACCAGGGGGTCACCGGTTCTGAAAACTCCAGGCACATGAGCACCCCGCCGGGCTTGAGAACTCGGTGCATTTCCCGGAACCCTCGGTCCATGTGCGTCAGATTGCGGATTCCGAATCCCACCATGGCACCGTCGAAGCTGTCATCGGCAAAAGCGATGTGCTCGGCGTCTCCCTCGATGTGACGAATGATTCCGGCATAGGGGGAGGCCGTCACCTTCGGCAAGCCAGCCAGCATCATCGCCCGGTTGATATCGTAGACGACAATGCTTCCCTCCGGGCCCACGTCCCTTGCGGCGAGCAGAGCCAAGTCGGCGGTCCCCCCACACACGTCGAGGACCCGGTCGCCGGGTTGGAGGCCCATCATGCGGACGGCGATGCGTTTCCAGATGTGGTGAGTCCCCAGGCTGAGCAGACTGTTCATGAAGTCGTATTTGGAAGCCACCGTGTTGAAGTGGCGCCGAACCCATCGCTCCTTGTCCCTTTCGGGCACAAGGAGATAGCCGAAATGGGTCAGTTCTTCGCCGGCCGGTGGCTGGGCCGGGTGGGGGGAATCGTGGAGGGACCTAGGCTTCATGGGTGGTCCTGATGACTCTGAAACGGGTGGCGGAGCGGCCGCCCAAGCGAAGGCGAATCGATGGAGCGGCCGTGCGGAGTCAGGCGGGCTTCACGACAAGGCCGGTTCGGATGCAACGGGTGCACGCACGCACGCGCCGCACCTGGCCGTCCGGGCCCACGTGGCGGACAGGCTGAAGGTTCGGGTACCAGACGCGCTTGGTCTTGTTGTTGGCATGGCTGACGTTGTTGCCCACTTGCGGCGTCTTTCCGCAGAAATCACAGGTACGGCTCATCGGGGTGCAGTCCTTTCAAACGACGAAACGGTGAACGATGGGCGCCCGCGGCGCTTTCCCACTGTCGACGACAGGCGAATCGCTTATCTAGCATACGG
>CAZGQL010000086.1:6490-17980 GCA_964527905.1 uncultured Syntrophobacteraceae bacterium | reverse complement strand
CTTTCGGGTTGGTTGACAGCCGATTCTACAACGACCCCGTCCGCCGATTCACGCACGCCCACCGAAAGGACAGGATCTCCGGGTTTGACCGGCGTTTCCCTTTGACTTATAGTCACGAACCACTCACCGAGTGCAGCGCTTGCCGCCCGATGGCCCAAGGGGGATCTTGTGAACGGAGCGGCCACCGATATCGTCCCTGGGGGGACAGGTGTGAACCCGTTGACCCGAAGGACCCTCGCCTACTATATCACGCCGCACGGATTCGGCCATGCCGTGCGATCCCTTGAAATCATCCGCAACCTGATGCTCCTCGCCCCGGCCCTGGAAGTGGTGATCGTGTCCGATATTCCGGACTTTCTGATCACGCAAAACGTCCACCGCACGCTTCCGTACCGCCGCAAGCGTCTCGAGGTGGGTCTGGTTCAGCTGGACAGCCTTCGGTTCGATCTCGAGGCCACGCGATCCCTGCTGGAGTCCCTACACCACGATCATGCAGCCCTTGTGGCGGAAGAAGAGGCGTTTCTGCGTTCGATCGAGGCTGCGGGGGTCGTCTCGGATATCGCCTTCGTGCCATTCCACGCCACCCGGGTGCTCGGCATTCCCGCCATCGGCGTCGGCAATTTCACTTGGGATTGGGTCTATGCCTACTACGCCGCGTCGGACCCGAGGTGGACGCCGCTGGTCGACTGGATTCGATCCGGTTATCGCAAGGCGGACCTGTTCCTGCGGCTGCCGATGTACGGCGACTGCTCGGTGTTTGAGGCGATCGAAGACGTTCCTCTTGTGGCCCGACACGCACGCCACGGCCGGGAGGCGGTTCGTGAGGCCCTGGGCTGCGATCGGAACCAGAGGCTCTACCTCATCGCGTTCGCCGCCCTGGATCTTGTGCCCGCGGCTCTGGAGCGGCTCGAGCGCATCGAAAACGCGGTGTTTCTCTTCAAACACCCGCTTCAGTACCGGTTCCGAAACGGAGTGTCCCTGGATCCTTGCGATTTTTCCTACGCCGACGTCGTGGGGGCGGTGGACGCCGTCATCACGAAACCGGGCTACGGAATCGTTTCCGACTGTTTGGCCCAGGGCACTCCCATGATCTATTGCGACCGGGGAGACTTTCCGGAATATCCGATCCTGGTGGCAGCCATGTCCGCCCACTTGCCTTGCGTCTACCTGTCATCCAGGGACCTGCTGGACGGCCGCTGGGAAGCCGCCCTCCAGGCCATCCAAACGGGCGCCTGGACCGGCAGGTCGGTCAGGAGCGACGGGGCGGGCGTCTGTGCACGGCGAATTCTCGAAATCCTAGGAGTCGATTCGGGCCCGGTCCTCGAACATGTCGAACGGGAGGAATCCCCATGACAGAAGATCCCATGCACGAGGAGCCTGTGGTGGTGCCCATCGAGGATTGCCTCGATCTGCACACGTTTCGGCCTGGCGAGGTCCGGGATCTGCTCGACGATTACTTTGAAGCCGCTCAGGAAAAGGGATTTCGGGAGGTGCGGGTCATCCACGGAAAAGGAACGGGGGCGCTGAGGGAGCGGGTTCATGCCATTCTCCGCAAGCACCCCCTCGTGGTTGGGTTCAAGGATGCCGAAGTGGCGCGCGGGGGCTGGGGAGCCACCGTCGTGCTGCTCAAGAGTCGCGATACGGGTTCGGCCTCTTCCGATCAGCGGTAATCGGCGAGGATTTCATAGCGTTTGATTCGCGGATCTGCCTTGGTGGAAGCCATCACGGAGTAGAGCTTGCCCGGGATTCGCAGCTTTCGGAGCGTCTTGCTGTCGACGTCCAGTTCACTGACCTCGCAGGGCTTTCGCAAGATGATGTTGCCTTCCCCGTCGTAGAGGGTGAGCGTGAACCCGCTTCGGTTGAGGTCGTTGCGGCTGCTCAGAATGTTGCGCATCAGGAGCGTGACGTCATTGCCGGTTTCCTTCACTTCCACAAAATCCGCCTCGACCGCGAACCGGGACGCATAAATGCGCTCGGCCGCCCGTCCGGTTCGCTGGGAAATCTGGGCCATCTGCAAGAGCCGCATGCTTTCCTCGTGGCTCAACTTCCTTGCGGACGCCGGGAGGGCACCTTTTTCCATGGCCAGGGCTTCGATAGCCCTGCGCTGTTCGCTTTCCTGCGAGGCTTCGGGAGGGCCGAGAAGCACTTCCGGGTCGAAAGATTTGGTGGCGATGACTTCCTGAATCGAGGCCACCTGATCACGCGGAAGGCCCACGACGCCCCCCGGGAAATCGAACCGAATGACGTTCCCGTCGACCCAATAATAATTGACCTCGATGGCGTTCCCGTCCACCATCTTCAGCCGGAGGGCTCCGGCTGCCGAAGGGGTCGGATCCATTCCGATGAGGCAAAGGGCCGCCGCCCCCATCAACCCAATCACTTTCCGGATGCGTGTACTTTTCATCTTCTTATCCCCTAGTTGGTCGGAAGGTGTATTTGAAAGGCTATATCGGTTCAGGGTGCTGAACACATCAAGAATATCCGCGTGTTTTGCGCTGTACCCCCGCAGGAAATGGTGTATAGAAGACTACGCTTTGCTCGGAAAACCCGGAGTGCTTCAAGAATCAAGGAGGCGATTGCCCATGGACATCTATATTTCTGGCTCTCTGGCCTACGACCGGATCATGGACTTCCCCGGCCGGTTTGCGGACCATATCTTACCCCACAAGATACACGTCCTCAATGTTTGTTTCAATATTAACGCCCTCGTGGAGAAGTTTGGAGGGACCGCCGGGAACATCGCCTACACCTTGGCACTCCTCGACGAGCGACCGTTCATCGTCGCGACGTCCGGGGAGGATTTCGATCGATACGACGCCTGGTTGAGCCAATGCGGCCTCTCGACACGTTGGATCAAGAGGATTCCCGGGGTGCTTACGGCCGGAGCCTACATCACCACAGACCTCGACGACAACCAGATCACGGCCTTCAATCCCGGGGCGATGGCGTTCGAGGCGGACCTGCCGCCCCTCGAAGGAATGGCGGATCGGGCCCTGGTTTTCATCGGACCGGGGAACAAAACCGACATGGCCCGCTTTGCCCAGAAGGCCAGGGAGGCCCATGTCCCCTTTTTTTTCGATCCCGGCCAGAGTCTCAACATCTGGAGGGGCGACGAGCTTCGGGAGGCGGTTGCAGGGGCACTCTGTTTCATTTCCAACGAATATGAGCTGTCGCTGTTCCTTCAGATGACGGAATGGCCCATGCGTCGGCTGTATGAGGAAGTCGAGGTGGTGATCACCACGCGCGGGCCGGAAGGTGCCATCCTGGACCACAAGGGTGAAAAAACCCTCATCCCCGCGCTGCCTTTGAAAGAGGTGCTCGATCCGACCGGGGCGGGTGATGCGTACCGCGCGGGAGTGCTGCGGGGGTTTCGGCTCGGTTTGGATTGGGAGATCTGCTGCCAGGTGGGCGCGGTGGCCGCCGCCTTCGCCGTAGAGCACTATGGGACCCAAGAGCATCGCATGAGCTGGGAGGATCTTCGCAGGCGGTATGAGGGCTATTTCGGCTCACTGCTCTGAATGGGCGGTTCACTTCGAACGTTTCCCGAGCAGTCGCAATCCGTTGCCGATCACCAGGAGCGAGGCGCCCATGTCGGCGGCAATAGCGCTCCAGAGCGTCGCGACCCCGGACACGGCCATTCCGACGAAGACCGCTTTGATGCCGATCGAGAGGAAGATGTTCTGACCGATGACGGCTCGCGTCCTGCGGGCGTGTCGGATCAGCCAGGGCAGGCGCGTGAGATCATCGGACATGAGGGCGATATCCGAAGCCTCGATGGCGGCATCGGATCCCATGGCCCCCATCGAGATGCTGACGGTCGATTCGGCCATGGCCGGTGCGTCGTTGACCCCATCCCCCACCATGGCCACAAAACGGTGGGCCGCCTGAAGCTGTCGGATCACGCCCACCTTGTCCTCGGGCAGCAGTTCCGCCACCGCTTCATCCACGCCGGTCAGCGCCGCCACCGCCTCCGTGGTCTTCCGGTTGTCACCGGTCAGAACAATCACCCGCTCCACCCCGAGGTTCCGAAGCGACCGAATCACCTCCGGGGCCGCCTCGCGGACGTTGTCGGCAAAACTCATGATTCCACATACATGATCGGTCGTCCAGATCATGACGACCGAGTGCCCGGCGTCTTCCAGGTCCAGGGCCGTCTCGTGGGTGTGCACATCCTCCAAACCCCATTGCTCGAGAAAGCGGTGGCTCCCGATCCAGTAGGGGCGCCCATCGACGGTTCCTTGGGCGCCTTGTCCGGGGAGAACCGCGTAATCCTCCGCCGATGAAAAAGCGATCTTCCTTTCTCGGGCGAGGGCCAGCACCGCCCTGGCCAGCGGGTGCGTGCTGTGCGCCTCCAGGGCCGCAGCGCACGCGAGGAGCTCGTTCTCCGTGTGGCCGTTGAATGGAATGAGGTGCTGCACGGTGGGATGCCCCGAGGTGAGGGTGCCCGTCTTGTCGAACGCGACCGCCCGGATGCGGGCGGGCGCTTCCAGATATGCGCCGCCTTTGATCAGGACGCCGTTTCGGGCCGCGGCCGTCAGCCCGGCAACGATGCTCACGGGAGTCGAGATCACCAGGGAGCACGGGCAGGCAATCACCAGCATCACGAGCGCTTGGTAAAACCAATGGCTCCAGGCGCCGTATCCGAGCAAAGGGGGAGCCACCGCGACGAGGCAGGCCAGCGCCATCATGGTGGGGGTGTAGACCTGCGCAAACCGCTCGACGAGCTGTTCGAGGGGAGCCCGTCTCGCCTGAGCCTCTTCGACCATGCGGATGATTCGTGCCAGCGTCGTATCGGACCACGGACGCGTCGAACGGAATTCGATAGCGCCCTCGAGGTTGAGGGTCCCCGCGTAGACCTCGTCGCCCACCTCCCGGACAAGAGGCATGGATTCGCCCGTGATGGCCGCTTGATTCACGCTGGTGATGCCCTTGGTGATCGTTCCATCCAGAGGGATCTTCTCGCCGGGCCGGACCAGGATGGTGGCGCCTACAGGGATTTCCCGCACGGGCTTGGTTTCGACGTCGCCGTCGTGCGGGCAGACCAATCGCGCCACCTCGGGACTCAGGTCCATGAGCGCACGGATGGCTCGTCGCGCCCGGGCGACGCTCCAGGATTCCAGGGCAAGGGCCAAGGCAAACAGAAAAGTCACGGAAGCCGCTTCGAGCCAATGGCCGATCAGGAGAGCCCCCGCGACGGCAACCGACATGAGCAGGTTCATGTCCGGAGCGAGACGGCGCAAGGAATGAAAGGCCCGGGGACCGATGGTCCATCCACCGGTGAGAACGGCTCCGGCATAAAGGAGCCTCGATGCGATGGGAGGTCCGTCGGCTCCGGCGAGGTCTTCGGTGAAGGCCTTGAGCCAGTCTCCCGTCTCGGTGCCGTGCCAAGCGATCCCCAAGGCGGTCAGGAGGCCGCTCCCCGCGCACAGGATGAGTCGCCCGCGTCGCGCCCAGAACGATTCGTCCCCGATCAGGCCCCCTGATCCGGCGTCCTTTTCCCAGGGAACCGCCTCCATGCCGGTCGCCGCAACCGCCTTCATGACGCCTGCAGCGTCCACCTGACCGTGTGCCGCGACAATCGACATTTTCCCCGAGAGCAGGTCGAACGCCAGGTTGATCTCTCCCCCCACCAGAGGGCCCACCGCTCGCTTCAGAATCCCTATTTCCGTGGCACAACACATGCCTTTGATTCGAAAGTCCATGCGCTCCATGGGGACCCCCGCCTCCATCTTGGTGAGGACCATCGCTTAGTTGATTCCCGCGCAAAGCAGCAGTGAATTCAACCTCGGGCTGATTTGCGTCTAACATCAAGTTTAACGGTCGAAGGGGGTCTCTGGCCAGGGCTCCGTGGACGGAGGTGACGGATCGGGGGATTTTGAATCGCCGCCGTGGGAATTGGTAAACGGCGAGACGATTTTCAAAGGCGCTTTCAAGACCTGCTTCATGATTCCAACAAGCTTCGAGCCCAAGGCCGAGGGGGACATCGGCACGATACTCGGGTCGGACAGATCTCCGGACACTTTGACCGGAACGGAAATCACGCCTTCGAACATGCTTCCGAGAAGGGGCACATATCCGATGAGCCGTTCGAACGTCCGCAGTGGAGCCAGCAGGACCACCATATCCAGTTTCTGGCTGATGAAATCCAGGGTCCCGCTCCAAACCATTTTCATGCAGCGGCCATCGACCACCGCCTCCTCGAGGCTCAGCTTCCCGCCCTCCACGCCGGCCTTGACCGTGATGGAATCGTACGCGCAACCCTGGTTTGCGAGGTCCGGCAACTGACCCCGATAGATTTCCGTCACATTAATGACGGAAAAGATCTTGCTGATCACATCGAATCGGTAGATGCGCCCTTCCCGGGCATCGAATTCCACGTTTCCCCTCAGGGAACGGGTCAACGCATCGTCCCTTCCCTCCGCCCGCAGCTCCCCGCTCAAGTTGAATACCCCGTCGATGATGGCCTTCTTCCCGCCCAGACATACGATCGCCGGCTCAAGGGGTTCCTTCACCGCAGTCGGTCTCAGGAGGAGGGAGGTCTTGTTGGCATCGATCACCAGTTCGCCAGGCAGGGAAATGCCGCACAGCCTGGCCTCGGAGGTTTCGAGCCTCACCTCGCCAGGACGGAGCTTTACATCCGCCCTGAAAGGCATGAAAGAATGCCTGCCGTAATCCAACCGGTCGAAGGACACTTTCAGCAGGCCCGTCAGAGGGAGCCCCATGATCCGCGGGTTCAGAAATTCGGCCGTCGCGTCCCCCGGAGTGGAAGAGGTTCTGTTGCGCTTCGAGGCATCGTCCCCGTTGGAGCGCTCGGTTTTCCAGGCAACCGCTTCCGATGAGACGGCCATGTCCATGGCCAGCCCGCCGGCGGCAAAAGCCAGATCCCCCGAAAAGCGCAGCCTGTTTTCCGAGACCATGATCTCGGCGGACTTCACGGAAAGGCGGTTGCCTTCAGCTTCGATAGCGGCACGATCGATTTCGACCGGCGCCTTGAATCGCCACAAGGAGCGAAATCCCCTCAGGTCCAGCATACCGCTCGCCGTGCTCCGGATGGGCTCGTCCACGAGCACATGGATTCGGAGGTCTCCGGAAACGCCGCCCTTGAGGATCTCATTGCCGGCGAGCAGATTGTCCAGGCTTCTGCCGTCCAGATTTCCCTGAAACGAAAGGTCCAGGTCCCGCTCTCTGACGGTCGTTCGAATGACCCCACTCGAGAGCCCGTCTTTGATGGCCAGTCGGTTCAGGGACCACTGGGCCCCTTGCTTTTCGTATTCGATCCCCACCTGGGTCCCTGCGGGTTGTGCGAGGGTTCCGTTGAAGCCGGCGCGACCGTCCCGATCCCATGTGAAGCGTGACTTGACGAGGGAAACGGGAGGGCGCGGCCGAAATTCGGCCGGCAGTCCAATGAGCTCGACGAGCCACTGGGTCGTCCTAGGTCCCACCGTTGCGTCGGCAATGGTGAGATCCACGGCCGCCAGCCCTTTTTGCGTCTTGAGCACGGCCGTCAGGTTCGCAGAGGCGTCGACGAGAGTCGTCTGGCAATCCGTGAGGGTGAGCGACGCCGGGACTGCGGTGAGTCCGGCTGAACGGACGCTCACCGTCGCGGGAAAAAACCCGGACTCCACGGTCCCCTGGAGGAAGCGGCCCTTCAGTTCATAGTGCCATTTGGTCGGTTGGAACAGGGGGCCCTCAAGCTGCGAGGCCGTCAGCAGGACCTGACCCGTGAGGCCCTGAATGTCGGGAAAAGCCCGTTTTATGGAATCATAGGACGTGAGCCAGGGGAAGATCTGATCGAGGGAGACTTGGACCGGCTTCGTTCCCCGAAGGGCGATGTGCGAATCCGGACCCCAATCGACCGCCAGATCCAGAGGCTCCCACGAGGACTTGCCCAGGGTGCCCGAAAAGGCCGCGATCGAGACGGCCGTGTCCCCGTAGGTGAGTGCCCCTCCCTCGACTTCGATGGGAAACGGAATCCTCTGGTAGCGCCCCTGGAGCTTAAATTCCCGGGCATCCACCCGTGTCTTCACCTTCCGGATCGTCTCCCCGAGAATGAGGCGCCCCTTGGCCCGGCCCCGGATGTCGCTCATGAGTTTCAGCTCCTCCAAGAATTCCGGGTCCTTCACGCAATGGAGCAAAACGGCGGGAAGCCGTGACAGATCTGCATCCACCTCGATGTCGAGGTGGAAGGGACCGTCTTTTTGGGCATCTTTTTTGAGGGCGAGGGTGAGGGAACCGTCCCGGCCGGTCGTGGCCCCGGTGCGCGCCTTGAGCCGTCGGCCCTGAAGGATGCCCCCCTCGATCACCGCGTCCCCCTCGGCGCCCTCCAGTTCGAGATCAGCCGGTTCGATGTAGAGCTTCCCATCGATCATGCTCCCCGTGAAGACCATATTCTGAAGTTTACCCAAGTCCTCCAGGGTCTTGCCCTGAACTTGGAAGCGAATTCGGGGGACCCAACCCCCACGGATCACTTCGAAAGTCTTGACCACGTCCTCGTGGTTCCCCGCAAGGACCAGCGTACTGTGCCGCACGGCGCCCGCGTCAACGTCGACGGCCTGGAGATCCACCGTCATTTGGCCCGAATGGGGGTCGTACGTCATGGTCCCACCCGCTTTGAGGGCGGGTTGTTGCAAAACCAGGGAGCCGAGGGTGATGTGAAAGCCGTCCGATCGGGCCACGATGTTTCCTTCGATCCCGGCACCCCGAAAGTGAGTCGTTTGGCCTGCCTTCGTCACGTCGAGCTTCGGAGCCATCGCCCGGAAAGTCATGTCGAGGTCGGCAGGGCCCGAGCTGACCAGTTGCACGGAAACCGACACATCGTGCTCGGGAAAGGTGAAGGGACCCTTGGGAAAAAGGATGCGGGACAAGGCGTTGGGGTCCAAGCCGTCGATGCTCGTGGTCGATCGGCCTTTGAAAGACTCGAGATCGAAAAACGTCTCGGACCTGGCCTGCCTCCACAGATCCGAACGGCACGAGTAGGCCACCCGCACTTCGCTTCCCGAACGGTCCATGCGGCCGTCTATCTGTTGGAATTGGGTGATGCGGTCCGGTCCCCGATGGAGCTCGAGTCCTCCGTTTTCCACCGTGACGACGAAACCGTCCGGGATCGAAACCGCAGGAGCCAACAGGCCCACGAACCCCCGACGCATGCCCTTGTAGGTCAGTGCGTCTCCGGTCCGTGCCCCATCTGGCGGTTCCTCTGGCTCCTCCGGTTCCAGGAAAAGCCAAACGGTGGGATCCCACAGGTGGATTCGCCTCACCTGGAGCCGCCCACGAAGCAGGGGTAGGACGTCCACGGTGGCGCGGACTGCTTCAACCTTCGCCCGGAAACGGTCCTCCCGGCTCACCATAAGCTCATGAACCGTGATGTGGGGCCGAGGAAGCAGCGAAACGTTCAACCGTTCGAAGGACGCTTCGCCGTCCACATGGGTTTGAATCGCGGAGACGGCCATTTGGCGCACCATCTCCAAGTTCACCAGTCGTGGGAGGGCGAGCTCAAGCCCTCCGATCAACAGCAGGACCAGCACACTGAAACCGGAGAAGAGGACCATTGTCTTCTTGAGCCTGGGCACTGCGGCATGTCTCCCTGGCAAAGTGAAACCCATCATGACCCTGTCACGCAGGCAAAGGAAGGGTGGTAATGCGGTGGAAGAAGGGCGTTTGAATGGTCTCTCGGCATGTGGGGGAGCATAGCAGTTTCCCCGGGTGTGGGCAACCGCTTCGTACCCCGGGGGACGGGGGGACATGAACGTTGACACAACCAGGGTTTTGTGTTGTAAGGGCTGGGTGCCCCCGCCGTCTCCGGGCTTGTGAATCGCCCGAATTCCACCAACCAGCAGCCAAAGGAGGTCGAGCACGATGCGCAAGAAGGTCATGGTTCTGGCGTTGGCAGTGTTGATGGGTTTGCCGCTTCTGCCGTTGGTGCAGGCTCAGGCGCAAACGATCAAGGTCGGCTTCAATATCCCGCTGACGGGGGACATCCCCAAGGTGGGGGAAAGCTCGAAGTTTGCCGCCGAAATCTACCTGGACGAAGTGAACAAGGCAGGCGGCATCAAGGTGGGCGACAAGACCTACAAACTCGAGTTCATCTACGAAGACAACGAGTCCAAGGCGGAATCCGCCACGGCCGCGGCCCTGAAGCTGATCACCCAGAACCAAGTGGTGGCGCTCATCGGCCCCCAGTCGAGCAAGCAGGCGATTCCGGCGGGCGAGATCGCCAATGCCAACAAGACCCCCATGATCTCCCCCTGGTCGACGAACCCCAAGACCACCGAGGGCCGCCCGTACGTGTTCCGCGCCTGTTTCCTCGACCCGTTCCAGGGACCCGTGGCGGCCAATTTCGTGACGGAGGAGTTCAAGGCCAAGAAGGCGGCGGTCCTCTACGACATCTCGAGCGACTATCCCAAGGGGCTGGCCGAGTATTTCAAGCAGGCCTTTGAGAAGATTCACGGACCAGGCTCCGTGGTGGCCTTCGAAACCTTCACCACCAAGGACACGGACTTCAGCGCCCAGTTGACCAACATCGTCAAGTCCGGGGCCGACGTGCTCTTCACGCCTCAATACTACAGCGAAGTGGCCCTCATCGTGAAACAGGCCAAGGAGCTCGGCTGGAAAGGGCCCATCATGGGAAGCGACAGCTGGGGGTCCGCCGAGCTCATGAAGCTTTGCGGCAGCGCCTGCAACGGTGCCTTCTTCAGCACACACTATGCCGCTGCGGGAGCCAAGGGCGCGACCAAGGAGTTCATCGACAAATACAACGCCAAGTACGGTTACGTGCCCGATGACGTGGCGGCCCTCACCTGGGACGCCATCGGGCTCCTGGTGCAGGCGATCCAGTCCACGGGCGGCCTTTCCGGGAATGTGGACAAGGACCGCACCGCCATTCGCGACGGCCTGGCCAAAATTAAGGATTACGAGGGCATCACCGGGAAGATGACCTTCTCGGCGGGTGGGGACCCGGTCAAGTGCGCCGTCGTGGTGAAGATCAGCGACAAGGGCGACTTTGAATTCTATAAATCCGTCTGCCCCTGACCCTGTGAGTGTGTGATGGTGATGGGTGTTCGAACCGGCTGGAAGGCGGGAAGGGGGCTTCCCGCCTTTCGCCGTGTTTAGGACCTGAGTGTAAGGAGTCGGAATCCCTTGTTCATCGAAACCTTCCTTCAGAACCTTCTCAATGCGCTCCAGTGGGGCAGCTTCTATGCATTGATCGC
This sequence comes from uncultured Syntrophobacteraceae bacterium, assembly GCA_964527905.1. Lineage (GTDB taxonomy): Bacteria > Desulfobacterota > Syntrophobacteria > Syntrophobacterales > Syntrophobacteraceae > CALBZH01. The sequence goes on along the minus strand of CAZGQL010000086.1, from coordinate 6,773 downwards.
CCTGGGCTACACCATGGTCTACGGCGTGCTGTTGCTCATCAATTTTGCCCATGGCGACATCTTCATGATGGGGGCCTACATCGGCTTTTTCATCGCAACCTTCCTGCTGGGTCAGTACGCGCTGTCGCTGCCGTTCACCCTCGGCCCCACGACGATCTTTGTCGTGACGCTTGTGCTGACCATGATCCTCACGGCGGCCCTCGGCGTCACCATCGAGCGCGTGGCCTACCGGCCCCTACGACGCAAGGGGGTCTCGAGGCTTTATGTCGTCATCACGGCCCTC
>CAZGQL010000086.1:0-6480 GCA_964527905.1 uncultured Syntrophobacteraceae bacterium | reverse complement strand
GGAAAACGGGAACCTGTTCCTGCTCGGGGCGAGCCGCCGCAACTTTCCGGAACTCCTCGAAAAGAGCATCTACACCGTCGGCGGGGTCACTTTCAGCAACATCAAGGTGCTCGTGATCGTGGCGACTGTTCTGGTGTTCCTTTTTCTCGAGACCATCGTGCGCAAGACCAAGCTCGGCATGGCCATGCGGGCCATTTCCTACGACCGAATGGCGGTCCCGCTCATGGGGATCCCCACCGACACGGTCATCGCCTTCACCTTCGTGCTCGGCTCGTCCATGGCCGCCGTTGCGGGGGTTCTGTTCGCCACGGCCTACCCGGTTCTCGAGCCCTACATGGGGGCGTTGGTGGGCTGGAAGGCCTTCATCGCCGCCGTCATCGGCGGGATCGGGGAAATCCGTGGGGCCTTCGTGGGCGGCTTCGTGCTCGGGTTTGTGGAGATCTTCGTCGCCGCGTTCTTCCCGTCTACCCTGAGGGATCTGCTGGCCTTCAGCATTCTTCTCATCTTTCTGTGCGTCAAGCCAACGGGTCTTTTCGGAGTCGCCCGAGCCACCAAAATATAAGGTTGTCAGGACCCATCCATGCGTCGTTTTCTATGCCCTTTTGCTTACCTTTGCCTGTGCGTGCTCGTGGTCGTCGCTTGCAAGGCCGAATGGATCAATGCCTACGTGCAGCTCGTCATCATGTTCGTCGGGATCAACGTGATCTTGTCGGCGTCCCTGAACCTGGTCAACGGGTACATGGGCGAGTTTTCCGTGGGACACGCCGGCTTCATGGCCGTCGGCGCCTACGTGACGTCCATCTTGAATGTGCTGCTGTTCACCCACAGCAGCACGTTCGGGCCCGCGATGCTGACCCCGTCGAGCGCCCTGGTGCTGTTTCCGGTGACGCTGCTGGCCGGCGGTGTGAGCGCGGCCCTGGCCGGACTCCTCGTCGCCGTTCCATCGTTTCGCACGCGGGGCGACTATCTGGCCATCATCACCCTGGCCGTGAACTATATCGTGAAAAGCTGCATCGAAAATATGCAGGTCATTGGAGGAGCCCGTGGCTTCATGGGCATGAAAAACGTCGTGAACGGGATGGAGGAGGCGCTGGCCCTGCCCTGGACGATGATCTGGATCCTGACGGCCGTCGGGGTCTCCGTTTATGTCCTGCACCGGCTGGTCAATTCCGTTTACGGCAAGGGCATCGTGGCCATCCGGGACGACGAGATCGCTGCGGAGCTCATGAGCGTGAACACGCGGCGCATCAAGATGGTGGCCTTCATGCTCTCCTCCGGGCTGGCTGGGATCGCGGGAGGATTGTTTGCGCACATCCTCGGCTACATCAATCCGGGGACCTTCACCATCATGAAGTCGACGGAAATCCTGGTGATGGTATACCTTGGAGGGATGGGGTCCCTAAGCGGGTCCGTGCTCAGCGCCATCGGGTTCACCCTGATCCTCGAGGCGTTTCGGCCGCTGCAGATGGCCAAATGGGTGGTGATCCCGCTCCTGCTGATCCTGCTCATGCTGTTTCGGCCCGAGGGGATCATGGGGCATCGGGAACTCACGGATGTCTTTCCCAAGCTGCGCCGCTGGTTGTCCCCGGAAGAAAGGCGGGTTTAGATGGCACTCCTGGAGGTGCGCGAGGTCACTCACTTTTTCGGAGGCCTTCGCGCCATCTACGATTTCAACCTCACCCTGCACGGCGGGGAACTCCTCGGCCTCATCGGACCCAACGGGGCCGGGAAGACGACGGTCTTCAACGTGGTGAGTGGGTTTTATCGCCCGACTGAAGGGGAGGTCCGTTTCGAGGGCAAAGACTTGGCGGGTCTTCTGCCGCACCAGGTGACCGGGCTCGGCGTGGCACGCACGTTCCAGAACATCCGCCTCTGGAACAGCTTGACGGTCCTCGACAACCTGTGCATCGCCCAACACCATAGCCTGGGCTACGGCCTGCTGGCCGCGGTCCTGCGCTCGGGCCGTTTTCGCTCCAATGAGAAGCGGGTGCGGAAGACGGCCGACGAACTGCTGGAGATTCTCGGCTTGAGCCACTACGCCCAGGAATTCCCCAAGAATCTCCCCTACGGCATGCAGCGTCGTGTGGAAATCGGGCGGGCCCTGTGCATTCGGCCGAAGCTGTTGCTGCTCGATGAGCCGGCAGCCGGGATGAACCCGGGAGAGATCGAGGAGTTGATCGACCTCATCCGCTGGATCCGGGATGAATTCAAACTGACGGTTTGGCTCATCGAGCACCAGATGCGAGTCGTGATGACCGTGTGCGAACAGATCAAGGTGCTCGATTTCGGGGCCACCATTGCCGAAGGAACCCCGGCGGAGGTGCAGCGGAACCCGCGGGTGATCCAGGCCTACCTGGGCGACGAAGACCTGGCTTATGCTTGAAATATCGAATCTGCACGTTCAATACGGTAACGTCGAGGCGCTCCACGGGGTGTCCTTCACCGTCAACAAGGGTGAGATCGTTGCACTCCTCGGGGCGAACGGGGCGGGCAAGTCCACGACTCTTCTGTCCATCATGCGGCTGCCGCCCCCGGATGGCCCAACCGTCACGCAGGGATCGATCACTTACGACGGGGTGGATCTGCTCCCCGTCCCCGCCCATCAGGTGGTCGCCAAACTCGGAATCGGACTGGTGCCGGAAGGGAGACATATTTTTGGAAACCTGACGGTCCTCGAGAACCTGAAGCTGGCGACCTACGCCCGCTCCGACGAGGACCGGATCGCCCGGGACTACGAGCGGGTGTTTTCCCTTTTTCCCCGACTCGCCGACCGGAAGCACCAGCGCTCAGATACCCTGAGCGGAGGGGAGCAACAGATGCTGGCCATGGGGCGTGCCTTCATGAGCGGCGTGCGGTTCATCTTGCTCGACGAGCCGTCCATGGGGCTGGCGCCGCTTCTTATGCAGGAGCTTTTTCGTGTGCTGCAGCAGCTCAACGAGTCGGGGACGACCATCCTCGTGGTGGAGCAAAACGCCCGGATCGCCCTCAAGTACGCCCATCGTGCCTACGTGCTGGAGGCCGGTACCATCGTGATGGAGGGCTCAGGCGAGGAACTGGCGAAAAACCCCGAAGTGCGCAAGGCGTATCTGGGATAGGCAGCCGAAAGGGATACGGCATGAAGATTCTCATCTGCGATGGATTGCACGAAAGTGGGCTGGCGATTTTGCGGGGTGCCGAAGGGATCACGGTGGACGTTCCGGAAGCTCCAAGCGCCGACGAAATCCTACGCATCATCCCGCACTACGACGCCATGGTGGTGCGCAGCCGCACGAGGGTCACGGCGGACCTCCTCGAGCGGGCCGGGAAACTTCGCGTCATCGGCCGAGCCGGAACCGGTGTGGACAACATCGATGTCGCGGCGGCAAGCGCCCGGGGCATTCTGGTGATGAACACGCCGGGGGCCAACGCCATGGCCGCCGCCGAGCACACCCTGGCGCTCATGTTCGCCTTGGCGCGTCACATCCCTCAGGCGACCCAATCCATGCGGGAGGGGCGTTGGGAAAAGAAAAAATTCATGGGGACCGAGCTCTGCCACCAGACCCTGGGCGTGATCGGACTCGGCAAGATCGGGTCCATTGTCGCGGACCGGGCCCTCGGGCTGAAAATGGAGGTCCTTGGCTACGATCCTTACGTCATTCCTGAAGCCGTGGCGGTACTGGGAGTCGAGTGCGTCACTCTGGATGAGTTGCTCGAGCGTTCGGATTTCATCACGATTCACACGCCGCTCACCCCAGAAACCCGCAACGTGCTGGGCCGGGACGCCCTGAAGAAGGTGAAGCCCGGCGTGCGCATCCTCAACTGCGCCCGGGGCGGCCTGATCGACGAGGAGGCACTGGTCGAGGCCCTTCAGGACGGGCGGGTGGCCGGGGCGGCCCTGGACGTTTTTGCTCAGGAGCCTCCCACGGGACACCCGATTCTTTCCCTTCCCAACGCCATCTTCACGCCGCACCTCGGGGCCTCGAGCGTCCAGGCCCAGGCGAACGTCGCGAAGGCCATCGCCCAGCAGCTGATCGATTACCTGCAGTTTGGAATGATCCGTAACGCGGTGAATTTTCCTTCCATCCGCGCCAAGGACGTGGAACGGATCCGGCCCTACCTGGCCCTGGCCCAGGCGCTCGGAAGGCTTCAGGGGCAGCTCTGCTCCCCTGTTCAGCGCCTCGAGATCGAATACAGCGGAGCGGACCTGCACGAGCTCCCGCAGCCGCCGCTCACCCAGATGGTGGTCAAGGGGCTGCTCGAGCCCGTCCTGGCGGAAAAAGTCAACCTGGTCAACGCCCCGCTGCTTTTGAAGGAGCGCCAGGTGGAACTCGTCACCACCGAGACGTCTCAGTCCCGCGGGTACACGGGGCTCATCACCGTGCGGGCCAAGGGGACCCTCCAGGAATGGTCGGTGTCCGGAACGGTCTTCCAGAACGAGGAAATCCGGCTCGTCCGCCTCAATACCTATCGGCTTGAAGCCGAACTCGAAGGCATCAATCTTCTTGTCCAGAACCTGGACAAGCCCGGGACCATCGGGGCCATCGGCACGATCCTGGGGGACTGCCAGGTGAACATCGCCAACATGCACCTCAGCCGCACGCCGGAGAAGGACCGCGCCATCGCCATCATCCGCATCGACCATGAGGCCCCGCCCGAAGCCCTCGACGCCCTGCTGGCGCATCCGAATATCCTCTCGGTGCAACAGGTGCGGATATGAATCACGGGAGAACGTTGGAGGTGCGGACATCAGACAGGGGATCCTCGCCTTTTGACGCGCTCCCACTGACCTTCCAGCAGATTCCTTGATCGAATTGGAGGCAACCCCGGCTGGATCCTGCCTGACTGCAGCTCCACAAGATAAGGTGTCCAAAGTGGAGACGTCATTTCCGCGTGTCCTTGGCGGGAATCCAGAGGCACTCCAATGCATGGATCCCCGCCAGAAGCATGCGGGAATGACGTATGACGAATAGAAACACCATATTCGGTGCAGCTGTACTTGGCTGGCGAGCCCGGTGTACTGGCGTCACCCGCACAGCCGCAGGGGCGCGCCGAAGGGCTCGATGCGGTCGGCCGTGGCGTCGAAGACCGCCTTCATGCAGGCAATCTGCTGCATGCCCTCGGTGATCAGTCGCCACCAGCCATAGGCAATCTCCTCCTCGCTCGTGGCCACAAGAACCCGGTTGACTGCGAGCCTGGACTGGGGCTCCTCGAGATCGATCCGGTCCCAGCGTTCCCGGGCCGCTTCCTTCCCTGCTGTCACGTACAGAATGATCCCCTTTTTCATGGTCGATCTCCTTCGATGGTGCCGGGCCCGGCGAAGCACGGGATGGCTGCGCGGCCCAACAGGCTGATGGGAATATTCCCGCCCGACGGCCGGCCAACCCGGGTGCGCCGTCAGGCAAAAAAAAATCCTCAGAGCATGACGCTCTAAGGATTGCACCCTGATTCACTTGGTCCTCGACGGTTCCCCCTGCATCTCCACGTGCAGGTGTCCCCAAAGCCATCAGGCAGGTCTTCTGGCTCACGGATCGTCCTACTCTCCCTGCCTTCCCAACACACCGTCGGCGCGTCAGTGGCGTCGTGGGATTTCGTCCCCGTTCACAGCGGCGGGACCGCTCCCGGTTCGCACGGGATTCCCTCTTAAACTTTCGGACCTGATGCTTATTGTATGTTGAAAGGATCCATACGGGGTCCGGGGAAATCTGTCAAGAACTTATGCAGCTCAGGCCGACGGGCCCACGTCATGCTTCCGAAAAACGACCTCCAACCGGAGAAAGGACGATATCGATGAACGCAAGAAAAGCTCTGACGACTGTGCTGATGATGGCCGCGTTGCTCGGCATCGCGGGCTGTGGTCATGTGCAGACCTCGAGTATTCCCAACGTCGTGACCGTTCAGGAGTTTGGATGCCACGGGGATGTCCCCAGCCCGTACGCGCCGTACTGTCGGCCGGCTCGTCCGTGATGGATCACGGACCTCCCACGACATTGCCTCAGGAGAGATAGACCATGAAGTTTCGAACCGCGTTGTCGATCGTTGTCATGCTGGGCGCCCTGCTGGGCCTCCACGGTTGCGCACACTACACTTTTGGTCCTCCGTCCTATTCCAGCAGCATCCAGGATTTCGGGTGTCACGGAGACGCGACCAGCCTTTACGCGCCGTACTGCCATCCGACGCCTTGACGGGCCTAGGCGAGGGTGCCAGTCCGGTCAAGTCGAGCGGCAGTTTATCCGGGGGGTTCGATCTGGGATGCGTCCGCCATGCGGTACTCGTGGAGCTTGTTTCGAAGGGTACGGACGCTGATGCCGAGGATTTCGGCGGCGCGGGTGCGGTTGCCGTCGAAGGAGGAGAGGGCCTTTTGGATGAGCAGGCGCTCCATCTCGCTGATGGACATGAGCTCGAGGTCGGACCCACCGGACTGCCGCGGTTCCTCGATCCCCTCGTCGAGCAGAATGTGGTCGCGCCCGATGACGCGCTCCTGGGTGAGGAGCACGGCCCGCT
>CAZGQL010000085.1:0-18075 GCA_964527905.1 uncultured Syntrophobacteraceae bacterium | reverse complement strand
AGTCCCGTTGGGCAGACGCTCGACATCATTCTTCGAGAGGCGGAACGGCTCGAGCAGATGGTCACCGCCATCGATTCCTTTTGCTGCATGCGCCGGCCCGTTCCGGAACGGCTCATGGTTCAGGATTTGTTGCATCAGGTGCTGCATCAGCTGGAATCGCGGTTTCTTGAACATCGAATCGAAGTGGTTTGGGATCCACTCCGGGAGATCGCTCCCGTCCAAGTGGATGGGGAATTGATGATGCTGGCCTTTCGCAACGTCCTCCAAAACGCCATCGACGCCCAGCCCCACGGCGGCAGGGTGGAAATCGCGCTGGTCGAGGAAGCGGACTGGCTCACCGTCAGCATCCGGGATCAGGGAATCGGAATCCCCCGCGAGATCCTTCCGACCGTCTTTGAGCCGTTCGTGACCTCCAAGACCCGGGGAACCGGCCTCGGGTTGACGGCCGTGCATCGGATTGTGCGCGAGCACGGGGGGGAGGTGGAGATCGATTCGGAGCCGGGCAGGGGGACCGAGGTGAGGATTCGACTGCCGCTCCGGCTTTCGTGAGGGTCTCATGGGAAGGCTCGACGGATGCGCAGCGTGTTGGCGATCACGGTGAGGCTGCTGGCAACCATCGAGACGACCGCGATCAACGGGTTCAGGTATCCCGCCATCGCCAGAGGAACGGCAAGCAGATTGTACAGGAAAGCGGCGAACAGATTCTGCTTGATGATCCGAGTACTGAGCCTGCACAATTCGATGAGCTTGCAAACACTTCCGAGGCCACCGGAGAGGATGATCATGCTCGAAGCCTCGTGAAGCAGGTCGGCCGCGTCGCCCAGCGCCACACCGACGTCCGCCGCAGCCATTGCCACGCCGTCGTTCACGCCGTCCCCCAACATCGCGACCCGTTGCCCTGTCGCTTGAAGGGATTCGACCCGAGCCAGCTTGTCTCCGGGAAGGGCTTCAGCCGTCCACCCATCGCAACCAAGGATGCCCGCCACTCGCGCAGTCGCCGACGAGGAATCACCCGAAACGAGATGGGTTTGTATGCCCAACGTACGCAGGTAGCCCTGCAAGTCGTGGGCATCCGCCCGGATGGCATCCCCGAAGGCGAAGAGCCCACAGACCGCGCCCGCCCGGGCCAGGAGCACGACGGTCAAACCATCCCGCAAGACCGCATCCAGGGCCGATTGGATCGGTTCAGGAACCTGAGCACCCTGCAGCCTCATCCACCTCGGACTGCCCGCAAGGACCATTTGCCCGTCGATTCGACCTCCTAAGCCCATTCCATCGGCGGCATGGAAGTCGGAGACAGGGGCAATCGTGACCCCCGCTCGATCGCAGAGCCGGAGGATCTCGCGCGCCAAAACGTGGGATGAATGGGCTTCCAACGCTCCGAGGAGCCGCAGCGCCTCCTTTTCTTCCAACCCCAGCACCACCAGATTGCGCAGCTCAAATTTGCCTTCGGTCACGGTTCCCGTCTTGTCCAAGAGGAGTGTATCAACCCGGCTCAGTTTCTCTATGGCCGAGCCGTCCCGGACAATCACGCCGAAGGACCGGGCCGCCCACATGGCGGCCACCTTGGCGAGGGGCGTCGCGATTCCGAGTGCGCACGGGCAGGTGATCAGCAATACGGTAAGACTTCGGAGCACGGCCTCATCACCCGGTGAGCCTCCAATGAGGAGCCAGACGCCCGTGGTCAATGCCAGGCCCAGGATGCCCGGAACCATCCACCGGGTGATCCGGTCGGCCAGGATCTCAGAGGGATTCTTGCGCATCAAGGCCTCGTTCATGATGCGCAACATCTGCTGCAACGTCGTGTTCTGCCCCACTCGCTCCACCCGGATCCGAAGACTGCCCCAAAGGAGCTGCGTCCCGGCCAGAATACGGTCTCCTCGTCGTCTGGCCTTCGGGTACGATTCGCCCGTAAAAGGAGACTCGTCCACGGAGCCTTCTCCATCCACGACCAAGCCATCCACCGGAACGCGCTCACCCTCCATCACCTGGCAGATGTCCCCCTCCTTCACCTCGTGCAGAGGGACCCAACACGCCCGGTCAGGTCCGGCCACACGCGCCTTTCCCCCACTGAGGCGTTGCAGACCGTTCAGTCCGCCCGCGACCCGATCACGGGCCCGTGCCTCCATGACCTTGCCGAAAAGGACGAGGGCCACGAGCATCGTCGCCGTATCGAAGTAAACGTGGAGGGTTCCCCGGATCATCTGAACGGTGCTGTACCCATAGGCGGAAAGACATCCCGTTGCGATCAGGGTCTCCATGCTGCCCCCCCCGTGGATGAGGGTAACGGCGGCCCGTCTGAGGATCGGCCATCCCGAGTAAAAAACCGACACGGTGCTCAGCGCCCAAAGCGGATAGGAAAGGATCTGTATGCCGTCGCCCAGATCATGGAAAAAACCGGTATACAGCGCCCAGGAGAGCATCATGGCATTGAGGGCGAGGATGGAGGCAACCCCCAGGCGGGTGAGCAGCGCTCCGTCGTCTGGATCTCGAGGAGAGCCCTCAGGGACGAGGTTCGCCCCGTAGCCGAGCCGCGAAACGATCTCCAGAATCCGCTCCGGATGAATCCGGTGGGGTACATAGCGCACCGTAGCCGCATCCGAAAGGAAATGCACTCTGGCGCTCAAGACGCCCTGGTGCTTGAGGAGCACGTTTTCGATCAACCAGGCACACGCCGGACACCACATCCCACGCAGCTCGAAAGTCAACTCCTCCCCGTCCGTTTCCGGGCCCGGAGCGCAGTAGCTGGGTGGGGCTTCGGGTCCCCTCGGGATCAGCCCGGCGTCGCGGGCGGCTTGAAAGATGGGTGAAAGGGAAAAATCGTCGGTTGAAAGGCCGGGGGTATTGCTGAGGATCTCATAAACGGCGCGGCAGCCAGGACAGCAGAAAGCCACTGTTCGCCCGTTTCGATCCAAGGAATGGGTGGAACGTCCCACGGGAAGGCCACACAGGGCGCAGTGAGTTCTTGCGGGATACGCCTCCCGCCTTTGTGGCTCCTGGTGTGCCGGGAGCGGATCTTCCCTTGGAAGCTCGTCAGTCAATGATCCCGAACCCCCTCAGAACGAGTGTGATTCCGATGCCGCCGACCGCAAGGGCCGCAAGACTCTCAATCGCCCGACGAGCCACGGTGGAAATTCCGATCCCGAACAGCGCCGCGGCCATCAGCGCCGGCACGGTCCCCAGACCAAACAAAATCATGGTCACAAACCCTTTCAAAGGATCAGCCTCCGGGACGACCGTGACGACCATCGACCAGCTCAGGCAGCACGGCAAAAGTCCGGTCAACAAGCCCAATAGGAACCGGTTCCCCAGGTTCGGAGTGCGAATGAGAGCAGGCGCCCGGGAGACGACGGCGCCAAGCGGGGCCGAAAGCAGTCGGTCTGTCAGGCTGGGGAGCGGAACCCATCGCATCATGGTTGCCGCCAGAAAAACCATTGCGAGTCCGCAAACGACCGTCACGTGGGGCATCCACCGGTTGACGGCATGGATAAGCTGTACGACGCTGAAAAAACCGGACGTGACGGCGCCCATGATGCCGTACGTGAGCAGTCTTCCCAAATGAAAAACCACCTGAAGGACCCAAGGAGAGAACCGATGGGCGTGAACCGACGGGGGGGCCTGAGGCGAGCCTCCGTTAGGAGTGGAAAGGGTGCAAGCGAACACCAGGACCCCGCACATCCCGATGCAGTGGAGACTGCCAAGCAGTCCGACCATGAACGGAAAAAAGTCCGACATCATAGAGTCTTATTGATCGATTCCCGGGCGACTTCGGTTCGCTCCGGGCGTCCATGGGAGGAAAGGGCCCCAACGCCACGGTTCCATTGGACAGGGCAACAGGCAATTAATTCCTCGGCAAAGGACCAGAATCCTGTCCGAGGCGGCTGCGCTCCGGCGTCCCGACGGCCGGAATCCAAGGCTTGGCCCCATAAGGGAATTGAATCTCTTTGGGGGGCGAAGTATGGCACGCACCTTGCTCTCTCCGCGCATGGATCATGATCGCAACTCCTGTCGGCAGCGTATATGAGAGTCACAGCTCCCCCTGCAACCATCGTCGTGTCTTCCCCCGTGTCCCCCCCGGGGGTGTCGGGACAAGGGTCAGCCTTCCGTCCGGAGGATCTGGAACAGGTGGGCCTCCCCGTGACGGCCACGCCCGCTCTCGAGGTGCCTTCTACCATCATCGCCCCTGAAACCTATTCCGTGGTCGACCCGCAATCTCCACCATCCAGGGCCCGATCCGAGGCCGTGGCGCTTTACGCCCGCAACGCTCAGGCCAACACGCCAAAGCCGACTGCTCCGGCCGCTGCGCAAAGTGATATCGAAAAGTACAAGGACGATCAACTCCTGAAGAACCCTGGAGGCGACCGCTACGATCTGGAAAACAAACAGGTCCACCCGGAGCCCATGGGCCAGGGCTCCTTTCTGGGACGCGTAGGCAAAGATCTCAAAGACGCCTGGGCAAATGTCAAGAACGCCTTCTCGACTCTGTTTTTCGGGCGAACCGTGCTCTGCAGGGGTCCTAACGACGAGATCCGGGAAGTGAAGCAGCGGGGACTTCTGGGGTCCATCAAGGACTTCTTCTGCAACATGGGAAGCGCCCTAACCCTGGGGGCGTGGCGACCCAGCGGCGAATCGGCGCCAAACGGAATCGTGGATCGATTGCAGTATGCGTTTCGCAAAGCCAAGCAGGCCATTTTCGGGGACCTCATTGAAGGAGTGAGCGGCAGCATCAACCGGACGGGCAAGAGCCTGCTGCTGGCGGGCTGGAATCTCGTCGAGGTGATCCCCGATGCCACTATCGGAAACTTCGAGGCGGGACGCAAGCTGACCACCACCCTGTTCGACAACGGGCAGGTGGTGGTGGAGTATCTGACGGACGTCATTCCGAGCGGCGAGGCCTGGATGCGCGTCCATGCCTCCAAATGGACCGCGCTCAAGCCTCCCGTCCTCTACAACATCAACATGCCGGAGCACAATCCGGAAGACGTGCGCTGGGAGACCGTGCGCAACACACCCTTTCGAAAAACCATCGAGACCTTGGGGGCGCTGCTGGCGGATGTGGCCACCTTCGGGCTCCTGGGACAGACCATGATGTCCTTCCACGACCCCAACCAGAAAAAACCTTTGTAGCGGGCACCCGGATGGCCGTCGTCATGCCGGCCTGGAGGCGACGGCCGCCCTGCACGCGCGCCGGCGACCGACTCGGTCCTCCGAGGCGGGGCCCTGTGATGGGGGATTCCCGCAGGGGGCACGTCGCCTAAAACAGGCGCCGGAATGAGGCCGAAGGAAACACACCGCGCCATTGAGGATCCAGGGACGCGTCAACGGATCCCTCAGGTCCCCGTCTTCTTGGAAACCTGCTTGGAATCCCTGGCCATGCCAGCGGGCGGACTCGCTTTCGATCCCGAGGAAGACGGGGCCTTCTTGGGCTCGATGCCCTTCGAACTTCCCTCCGAAGGCTTGGAGGAGGCCTTATTGGGTGTCGAAACGGACGCGGGCTTCTCCGACTTGGTCTTTGCCGGGGATCTGGTGTCAGGAGCTTTAACCTTCTCCGACTTTGAGCCCTTGCTATCCTTGACGGCTTCCTTGGTCACCCTGGCGGCTGAACCGCGGTCCCCAAGTTTCTTGTCCTTGTCGCGATCCCGTGTTCTCGCCTCTTTAGTGTCCCGTGATTCCTTCGTGCCCTTTGCGGTGGGTGAAGGTTTCAAGTCTTTTGGGCGACTCGATTCACGGTCACGGCTTCCCCTGCCGGTCGAAGAGTCAAGCGTGAGGGCACGCATGTCCTCGCGTCGCGAGTCTTTCCTGGATCGCGGATCGGATGCACTGGAGCTCAGAGCGCCGGCAGGGATTTTCAGGCCGGCCAGTTTGATTTGCTGTCCCACTTGGAGGCTTTTCTCGCTCTTGATGCGGTTGGCATCCGCCAGCACCTTGGGGTCGATGCCGTTTCTCCGGGCGATCTTGTCAATCGTGTCGCCGCGTTTGACCGTGTAAGTGAACACCACGGGGCTGTCGTGACGCCGATTGCGGTCGCGCCCACCGAAATCGCGGAGGGAATGACCCGAACCGGATCCCGAGGCGTCAGACAGGGACCTGGGCGAGCGCAAAGCCGCGAAACGGGTCCCTGGGGCTTCGGGAACGGAATCGGGCTGAAGCGTCTGGGCAAGGTGTACCGGTTCCATTTCAAAACCGCGCTTGTAGAAAACGATGCAGCTGCCGGGCGTGGGGACTTCGGTACCGTGGAGATTGTTCCAGCGGCACAGGTCGCGGCGGGATACCCCGAAGCTCAAAGCCAAGTGATCCAGCCCGCCCTCGGAGCCCTTGGCGTAGTAAAAGACCTTCTTGGGCAAATAGGCCTGTTGAGCCATTTCGATCACGGCGCGCTTCTGGTCGTCCAAATTGCTCACGTGGGCCGCGAGCGTAGACCACGGCGTGTAGAAACGGACATGCATATGGTCCACGTGGTTGCGCACATGTTGGATGATCGCCCCGCGGGAGTTTCCGAAAAGACGGTCTAGGTAGCCGGCGTCAAGACCCTGTGCCAACGCATAATCCTGAAGAAGGTTTTGAATGCGCCGATCCACAAAGAGGTATTGTACCCGCTGGGAACGAAGCAGAGCCTCGATAAAAGCCCAAGTCTTCGGCACGTCAAGGTTTTCCTCAGTCATGGGCGCAAAGGTTTCGAGAGCGCGATTGCCCTTGGCATACATGCCGATGTCGACGTCCCGGCCGTTTTGATGGGACCGGTGATGGGTCATTGGCCCACCGTTCGGGGTCGAAAAATCACCAAGATAAATGGGAGCCGAGTTGGGGAACTGCTTCTGGACCGCATCGATGGCATCGAGCATCGCCCCGATCACCTCCGGGGTCGTGTACGTGTGGTCCTCGTCTCGGAGCACGTATCCGTTGAACTGCCGGGGGAAGGGGATCCCGTTGGAGAGTGAACCGTGGTAAGGCTGGCCTAAGGAGGCGGTGAGGGCTTGGGCGGTTGAGGGAGTCAAGGGGGGGACTAGCGTGACCGACGTGCTTAAAATCATTATAAAACATAGCGTCGGCGTGCGCAAAAACTGCCGCATTGCTCTCCTCCTATTTTAAAGAACAGATAGCCGTCTTGGCCATGGCTATGGTTGAGAATTGCTCCATGAGATAAATGTCACTAGTGGAAAAACCCGCCCCTGTCAAACCTTTTTTCTTCCGAAGGCGATAGTCGTTTGCTGATATTAGATAGCTTATGGATTATCTAAGGTTAAAATAATTACAATAGATCCCCGTATGCCAATATGCTGGATAAACCCGCGATTTCCAATGGTTAGCGATCCATTTTCCCGGAGATTCCCTCATATGCCGCAGCAATTGCATGGCATATCAATGGCTTGGATCCATTTCGGGCCCTGAAGTCGCTGGAACGCGAAGGGCCCTCGGACCAGGGTAAGGGGAGGGGGGATCCAGGCGTTGCTTTTTCGCTCAGGTCCCCTTGGACTCGGAGGGGGAAAACTGGCCGTAGGGGTCGCCGCAAAACAGGATCCCTCCCTGCTCGTCGGTGCTCACGGGGACGTATTCGATCACAATGGGAAGGGGCTGCAGCAGCTTGACGTAAGTGGTCCGCCGCGTGGTGAATAGCCCGCTGAACCGGGAGGCCATCGGGTTGTTCTCGTCATGGAGAATCATTTCCGCCAACCCCCGGGCATTCTCGAGCCGGATGCATCCGTGGGAGAAATCCCGTCGCGAACGGGCAAACAGGTGCTTCTTCGGCGTGTCGTGCACATATACGGCATACGCGTTCGGGAACTCGAACTTCACCTGACCGAGGGGATTGGAGGGCCCGGGTTCCTGATAAATGCGGGGCGCTCCACCCGCATAATAGCCTCCGGCTCGGGAATAGCCATGGCGTTCGTAAAACGTCGGGTCATCCTCGACGTTCCCGGCCAGTTCGCGCCAGATCCGGTCATTGATGTACCAGCGCGGATTGACCACGATCTGCTGCACGGCACTCGAAAGCGGAGGAGTGTGGTTTTCCCCCACGATCCGTCCGTTGAGCTTGACTTTCTTTCCGCTTGCCTTCCCCACGATCACTCGGTGGATCGCCCTCCGCTGCCCGTCCCGCACGTACTCCAAAGTGAACTCGGGGATGTTGATGCGTAAGAAGGTGCCATGATGACGCGTGTCACTCTGACGGAGTGCCTTCAGGCTCGCGGCGATCATCAGGGTCTTTTGGGGCAACGGCGTGTTGAGCCACTCCCGCGTGCGTTGACCGACCTTGCCGTCGGGTTCGATCCCGTGCGCCCGCTGATAAGCCCGAAGAGCCTCCTGGGTTTCGGCATCGAAATGTCCGCTGATCTTCCCGCCGTAGAATTCTGGATTGCAGCTCACGTACGGGGGCGCCCGACTGGCCGAAGGCGAGCCCCTCGGGAATCGAAGACGCGGGTCGAGGATGTCGCTCGGCGAGGGTCCGGTAGCGGGCATAGGCAGTGAGCAAAGTCTGGTAGCGGGGGGAATTGGGTATCACGCCTTGAATCAGTTCCGCGACGCCCAAAGCTCCTCGGAGCGTTCGAAGCTGCATCTCATCGGAACGGGGGTCC
Source organism: uncultured Syntrophobacteraceae bacterium (assembly GCA_964527905.1). Taxonomy (GTDB): domain Bacteria; phylum Desulfobacterota; class Syntrophobacteria; order Syntrophobacterales; family Syntrophobacteraceae; genus CALBZH01. Next base: position 9,502 of record CAZGQL010000085.1, on the reverse strand, counting down.
ATTTCCCTGCAGAAACGCAGGAGCATTTCCGACAGACTCAGATCGACGTCGCACGCCGCCCGGAAGGCTTCCTGGTAAAGGCGCTCCTTTTCCTTTCTCAAAGCAGGGTCAGGGAGCATGACCTCGGGGGAATTGGATGCATACCGCTGAAGGGGAGCCGACTTGTCTTGAGGCCCGCGGTTTTCGAGACCCTGGTGTTCAGCCAGCACGGCCAGACTGTCATGAGCATGGGAATCCACGTTGGCTAGCGCTAAGCGGCATTGCTCGAGCCGGCCGATTCCATGGCCCAGGCGCTCCATGCGGAATGGCTTAGGGTCGATACCGTGAGAGTCCAACAAATTCAGGGCGGCGAGGAAAGCCTTCGCTCCCTCGTTGACCTCAAAGCGCGCGGTGATGAAAAGAGGTTTCCAGTTCCTGGCTTCGTATCCTTCCAGGATGGCTTGGCGGTTGGAGTCGGCAAGCCATTCGGACGGGATGGACTCCCACAGGAAAGATCGCCAGTGGGGCGATGACGGTGCTTCACTCGTCTCGGGCGACGGCGAAAATCGTTGTTCTTCACGGATCTGCTGGGGTTCGGAGGTCGTTGCCTCGCACAAGGAGAGCGATCGTCCGGTGATCGCGAGCACGAGGACAATCAGGGCGACCGTGAGTCTGCGGACGGAAACGGAGGTTCTGGCTTTCATAGGCTTAGGTTCTGCTTCTCCAGTTGTGCGAACCAGTCTAGGATCCGGCCGCTGCTGGGCAGGAATCGTGCGACGGGTCCGCGTCGCTCCGATTCAATGCCTCATACAGGGCAACCTGCTCGCGAAGGCTCAGCTTCCTGCAGCACCAGCCCTCGGGGGACTGGTTTCGGTCGCGGCGGCATGCATGGCAACGGGCGTCACTGCAATCCTGGCAGAAGTGGCAGTCGGGGCAGGGATGCTTCCGCCTGGAAGCGCCCGACCCGCAGCCGGGGACGTAAACCCGGCTCAGCCCGCCGAGCTCCACAAAACACGCGTCATGCTTTCCCGATTCCTCATGCATGGCACCCACTCCCCGCCGAATGCGTTTGGGCTGGATCGTCTCCATCATCCGAAAGGGCTGCTTCTCACCAGAGAAGATAAGGAGGCTTTGTTTCCAGGCCAAGCAGGGGGCGGGCCGCGTCCTGTTGCTTGCGGTCGGAGTATGCGACCAATCTTGAGAAATATCAACAAGAAATGTGCATGTGACCTCAATTATCGCCCTGTCTTACGGATGTCCCCCCTTCGGGCATCGCCGTTGCGGATCGCAGCAAAGGCACCCTCGGCGCGTGTGCTGGGTCTTGCCGATATCCGGGCCATTTGGATATAAGGGCGGCGCCGGGGGGGAAGGCGACCGGAAGAACGGTGCCATCAGAGCGTGTCCGGCGGATCGTCCCATGGCTTCGATCCGCCGAGGTGAAGATCCCTCGAGTGAGGCGACGCAACGTTCCAGGAGGGAAACGCGTTGAACTGGGATCACGAATGGTACATGGATCGGGCCCTCGAGGAGGCCCAGCGGGCGTACGACGACGGCGAGGTTCCAGTGGGAGCGGTTCTGGTGTCGCCGTCGGGGGACATTCTCGCTCGAGCCCACAACCGGCCGATCGCCGCCTGTGATCCGACCGCCCATGCCGAGATCCTGACCCTGCGCGAGGCCGCGCGCACGATCGGAAACTACCGGTTGCCTCACACGGTTCTTTACGTGACCCTGGAGCCGTGCAGCATGTGCCTTGGGGCGATCCTGTACTCGCGGGTGAGCCTCCTGGTCTTCGGGGCTCGGGATCCACGCGCCGGAGCGGCAGGCGGCGTTGTGGACTTGACAAATGTGCCGCAGTTCAATCATTATGTGCGGACTGTCCAGGGCATTCGGGCAGCGCAATGCTCAGAGCTGCTACGTCGTTTCTTTCGGGAGCGACGCCGTGCCGAGGACAGCCGGCATGGGGGAGAGGTACCGAAGTGGCCGTAACGGGGTCGACTCGAAATCGACTTGTCCTGTGAAGAGCAGGGCACGTGGGTTCGAATCCCACCCTCTCCGCCACCTTGAAGTTTCGCGAGTTGATACACGCACGCCCGGTCAAGCGGAGAGATGTCCGAGTTGGCTGAAGGAGCACGACTGGAAATCGTGTGTACGCCCAAAAGGTGTACCGAGGGTTCGAATCCCTCTCTCTCCGCCACCCCCAATCCCTCGGGGGTCTTCAGAAACCGTTGCGTGCGATCGTAGCTCGGCCAGCCCCCGCTCCGTTTCCGACGATCCCCGTGCGCATTGACCGTGAGCAAAGACGTCGACCCCATGGCATACCTGGTCCTAGCACGCAAATGGCGCCCCCAGACCTTTGAAGATGTCGTGGGGCAGTCCCACGTCACCAAGACCTTGCGCAACGCCGTTCGATCGGGGCGCATCGCTCACGCCTATCTGTTCACGGGCGCCCGGGGAGTGGGCAAGACTTCGGTCGCCCGTATTCTCGCCAAGACACTCAACTGCGAACAGGAGCCCGGCTCGAGGCCTTGCAACGTCTGTTCGAACTGCCGGGAGATCACTCAGGGAAGCGCCGTGGACGTCCTGGAAATCGACGGGGCTTCCAATCGAGGCATCGACAGTATTCGGGAGCTCCGTGAGACGGTCCGGTACCGACCAGCCAAGAGTCGCCACAAGATCTACATCATCGACGAAGTCCACATGCTCACCCCGGAAGCCTTCAACGCGCTCCTCAAGACGTTGGAGGAACCCCCTGAGCAGGTGCTGTTCGTTTTCGCGACCACCGAGCCGCACAAGATTCCACAGACGATCCTCAGTCGCTGCCAGCGTTTTGATTTCCGACGCCTTACCATTGCGGAACTGGTCCAGCACCTGCGGCGAATCGTGGAGTCCGAATCCGGTTCGTTTTCGGACGCCGTGTTGTTTGCCGTCGCCCGGGAGGCCGACGGCAGCATGCGGGACGCCCAGAGCCTGCTTGAGCAGCTCATGGCCTTCAGCAGCGAGGACCTCTCGGATGAGGAGATCCTCGACGTGCTTGGAGTGGTCGACCGGCGCAGTGTCCTCAAGACGGCGGACGCCATACTCTCAGGGAATGCCCGAGCCTGCATGGAGGTGGTCGAGGACCTCTACCGGCGCGGCATCGACAGCCGGCGGTTCTGTCAACAGCTGTGCGATCATTTCCGCAACCTCCTGTTTGTCGCGCTTGGGGGCGTCGACGGTGCGGGCAGACTCGAAGTGCCGGCCGAGGAAATACACTCTTTCCCGTTCCACGAGTCCCGACCAGCTTTATCTGGCCTTCCAGATCGTTTTGAAAGGCGAGGAGGACATTCGCCGCTCGAGTCTGCCTCGCATCAACCTGGAGATGCTCTTGCTTCGACTGTCACAGTTGCCCAGGCTGGAGAGCCTCGACCGGGCCCTGGAGCGACTGAGCGCCCTGGAGCGCGCAGTGGCGGGGGGCGTCCCGACCATTCCGGCCCGCGGGTCCGCCCAGGTGGCCCAGGAGGAGGGGAAGTCCTCGCGGGGAGAGCCGTCAACGGAGCCCCGGGACCTCCCGCCCGACGTCGAAGCTCTGTGGCGGGCGGATGCGGTTGGGTCGGGCGTGGAGAGCACGGCAGGGGATGACCTGGAATCGGGCCCCACGCGTCCCGTCTCGGGCCCCGATAGTCACACGGAGCGGCCCGCCGCCCAAGGGGAGCCGCGCGGGCGGGAGGTTCCACTCGATAGCGAGCATTGGCCCGCGTTCGTTCAGTGGTTGGCGGGACCCCATCCGAGGCTGGCTGCGAAGCTGGATGAGAGCCGTCTCGTGGGGGTCTCGGGGGCCGAGGCCCGACTCGAAGTGATGGAAATGTTCGCCGATCGGTTCCAGGACCCAGGGGTTCTGGCCAAGCTTCGGGATGCTGCGGCCAGGTATTTTGGACGAACGATGGACTGGAAGATCGGAGTCCTCGTCCCGAACCGAGGAGAGGCTCCGCCTGCGTCCAAGTCCGCCCAGGCGAGGCGCGACACCCGTCGGCTGGTCATGGACAATCCCGTCGTCCAACAGGCGCTGGAGATCCTCGGAGGCGAGTTGCTCGACATCAAAAAGATCAAGAAGCGATAAGGTGCCCCACTGTTACGGGGCGGAGAGGAGCATTGGAATGAAGGGCTTCAACCCCATGCAGCAGGTCAAGGCCCTGCAGGAAAAGATGGAAAGGGTGCAGGCGGAACTCTCCGCCAAGACGGTGGAGGCAAGCGCCGGCGGCGGCATGGTGTCCGTGGTGGTGAACGGACGCCAGGAGGTCCTGTCCATCAAAATCGAACCCCAGGTGGTGGATCCTCAGGACATCGACATGTTGCAGGATTTGATCGTTGCCGCCGTCAACGACGGCATCCGGCGCTCCCAGGAAATGGCCGCAGCCGAAGTGGGAAAGATCGCCGGCGGGCTCAACATCCCCGGGCTCAAGATCCCCGGACTGTCCTGAAACCGCCGTTTATAATTCAATGGATTCGGCAGCGGTCGCCGAGGCCACGCGGCCCGTCGATCCAGACATCCTGACCCCTTGAGCGCGATTGCCCATGAATCCTTATCCCGCGGCGCTGTTCCAGCTCATCCGGGCCCTGAGCCGGCTTCCCGGCCTCGGCGAAAAAAGTGCCACGCGCATCGCCCTGCACCTGCTCAAAGCCCCCAGGGAGGACGTCGAGACGCTGGCGGGGCTCATTCGTCGCCTGAAGGCCGAAATCCGTACCTGCCGGCGCTGTTTCTCCTTCACCGATGCGGAACTGTGCGCCTTCTGCACCGATCCGAGTCGAGACATCGGCATCCTTTGTGTGGTGGAGAGTACGGCGGATCTATTCGCCCTCGAGCAGTCCGGGGCCTTCAGGGGCCGCTACCACGTCCTTCAAGGGGCGCTTGCACCCCTGGATGCCGTCGGTCCCGACGATATCCGGGTCGCCGAGCTGTTGCGGCGACTGGAGGACGAGAAAGTGAGCGAGGTCATCCTGGCGACGAATCCGAGCGGGGAGGGGGAGGCCACGGCGCATTATCTGCAGCGATTGCTCAAGGGCCGGGCGGTGCGCGTCTCCCGCATTGCCTATGGCGTTCCCATGGGGAGCGACCTCAAATACATCGATCGAGTGACCTTGGAAAAGGCCCTCAAGGGCCGCCAGGCCTTCGAATGAACGTCGAAGCGGTCTGGGACCGTATGGGGGGCTTTGAGCTGACTCGATCGAGGCAAATAGACCTTGACCTTTTTTGCACAAAGTTGCTAAGCTAACGTCTGGAAATGATTCAAGCCTTGGAACCGAAGATCCTGGTTTCGAAAGGGAGCGTGGAACCCCGGTGGGGGTTGGCGGCGGCGGATCCGAGGCGATGTCCCGAACTCGAGCAGAGGTGGAGAAGACACAATGGTTGAAATCCGTTTTCATGGACGAGGGGGCCAGGGTGCCGTGACGTCCGCGGAGCTGACGGCTTTGGCTGCGATCGAGGCGGGGAAATTCGCCCAGGCGTTTCCCAGCTTCGGGCCGGAGCGCCGAGGGGCCCCGGTCATGGCGTTCGTGCGGGTGAGCGACAGGCAGATTCGGACCCGCGAAAAGGTCTACAATCCCGACGTCGTGGTGGTTCTCGATCCCTCTCTGCTGCAGATTGTGAATGTTGAAGCGGGGCTCAAGGACGGCGGACTGGTGGTGCTCAATTCCAAGAAAAGCGTCGAGGACATTCGGCGGGAAACGGGTCTCAAGGCGAGGTTGGCCATTGTGGATGCCACCCGCATCGCCATGGAGACCATGCGGGTTCCCATCACCAATACGACCATGCTCGGGGCCCTCATCAAGGGCGCAGGTCTGCTCGGAATCGAGGCTCTGCGTTCGCCGATTCAGGACCGTTTCGGCCCCATTGCCGAGAAGAACCTCAAGGCGTGTCAGCGAGCCTTTGAAGAGACGATCGTGGAGGATTGATCCGTGGCCAAGGAAACAGGCATTGTCAGTTGGAAGGCGCTGGAGCTCGGGATCACGATCCTCGAGCCCGGATCGGCGGGCCAGCTCAAGACGGGCGATTGGCGTTCGGCCCGGGCCGTGACCGATTACAACACCTGCATCCGGTGTGGCAAGTGCTACATCTTCTGCCCCGACATGGTGTACAGCCGAAACGAGCAGGGTTACTACGAGCAAAATTATTACTATTGCAAGGGGTGCGGGATTTGCGCCAAGGAGTGTCCGGTGGACGCCATTTCCATGGTGCAGGAGGGGGATTGATATGGCCAGACGAGTCGGAATGGAAGTCTCCATCGCCGCGGCGGAAGTGGTGGCGCTGGCGGACGTCGATGTCATCGCCGCATACCCCATCACGCCGCAGACCCATGTGGTGGAACACCTGTCCGAACTGGTGGCGAGTGGACATTTAGATGCCGAGTTCATCCCGGTGGAATCCGAGCACAGTGCCATGAGCTGCTGTGTGGGATCGGCAGCGGCCGGGGCGCGGACGTTCACGTCTACGAGCTCCCAGGGCTACGCCCTCATGTCGGAAATCTGTTACATCGCGGCAAGCCTTCGGCTTCCCATCGTCATGGTGACCGCCAACCGCGCCTTGAGCGCCCCCATCAACATCTGGAACGATCACGCGGACATGATGATGGCCCGGGACACGGGTTGGATCCAGACGGTGGCGGAAAACGGCCAGGAGGTGGTGGACCTCATTCTGCATGCCTTCCGCGTTGCCGAAGATCATCGGGTGCTGCTGCCCGTCATGGTGAACATGGACGGCTTCATCCTGAGCCACATGATCGAGCCCATTTGGCTTCCTGAAGCGGACGAGGTGAAGCGCTACCTGCCTCCTTACGTTCCCAAGATGCGGCTGGACCCTGAAAAGCCCGTCACCTTCGGGCCCGTCGGCATGCCGGATGTCTACACGGAAGCCAAGAAGCTCCACGATGAGGTCCTCAAGGGTTCGAAGCAGGTCGTGATCGAGGCCTGGGAGGTCTTCAAGAGTCAGTTCGGGCGCGAGTACAAGTGTGTGGAGACTTACCGGTCCGAGGATGCCGAAATCTTGCTCGTCACCATGGGGTCCATCTCCGAGACGGCCATGACGGCCGTCGATCAGCTGCGGGAGGCCGGAAGGAAGGTCGGTCTGGTGCGTCTTCGATTGTGGCGTCCATTCCCGGTGGATGAATTTTTCGATGCGGTCAAGGGCGCGAAGGTGCTGGCGGTGATCGATCGTGCCATGAGTATGAATGGGGTGTGCGGTCCCGTGTGTGCTGAGGTGAAGTCGGTCCTTTACGACCGCGGTGCCCGTCCCTATCTGCACAACTACATCGCGGGTCTCGGCGGCCGGGACGTGACTGTCGAAAACTTCATCGAAATGGCCGACCTGGTGGCCGCCAGGGCCCAGCGGGGCGATCCTATGGGCTACGAGATCCTCAACGTCAAGGAATGATCCCCGGTGAGAGAGGCTCCCCAAGGAGCGAGCGAGGGTAGGGATATGGGTACCGAAACGGAAGCATTGAAAGGGTTTAAAGGGTTTCGCCTGACCAACATGCCGGCGAACGAACCGCTTTCCCCCGGCCATCGGGCCTGCCAGGGATGCGGGGAAATCCTGGCGTTGCGCCAGGTCATGAAGGCTCTCGGAGAAAACGTCGTCGTGGTGAGTGCCACCGGTTGCATGGAAATCGTGACCTCCCCATTCCCGCAGACGGCCTGGAACGTGCCGTGGCTTCACGTGGCCTTCGAGAATGCTTCGGCGGTCGTGAGCGGGGTGGAGTCGGCCTACAAGGCCATGAACCGCAGGGGGAAGGTCGAGGACAAGGGCGTGGTGTTCCTGGCCTATGGCGGGGACGGGGCGACGGCGGACATCGGGCTCCAGTCGCTCAGCGGGGCCCTCGAACGCGGCCACAATTTCCTGTACGTGTGTTTGGACAACGAAGCCTACATGAACACGGGCATCCAGCGCTCGTCCTCGACGCCTTACGGCGCCATGACGACCACGTCGCCCCCGGGCAAGAAGAGCATCGGCCAGTCGACCTGGAAGAAGAATTTGCCCGCCATTGTGGCGGCCCACGGGATCCCCTACGTGGCGACGGCTTCTCCCGCGTTTCCCACGGATCTCATGAACAAGGTGAAAAAGGCTGCCCTGATGCCCGGGCCGGCCTACATCCACATCTACTCCCCTTGTCCCACGGGCTGGCGCGCCTCGCCGGATTCCAGCATCGAGCTCGCCCGGCTGGCCGTCCTGAGCCGTGTCTTTCCGCTCTATGAGGTCATCAACGGCAAATGGATCCTCTCGCGGCCCGAACAAGCCTCGTGCGGCGCGGCCTGTCCGGCAGGGATCGACGTGCAGGGTTTCATTTCGCTGATCGCCCAGGGAAAATTCGAGGAATCCCTCCGGCTCATCAAGCAGGACAATCCGCTGCCGGCCATCTGCGGCCGCGTGTGCCATCACCCTTGCGAGATGGTCTGCGCCCGTTCGAACGCGGGTGGATCGGTTGCCATCGAGTTTCTGAAGCGCTTCGTCGCGGACCTGGACCTCAAGGGCGAGGCGACCTTCGTGCCCCAGAAGAAGGGCGTCAAGAAGGACAAGGTGGCCATCATCGGCGCCGGTCCCGGCGGCGTCACGGCGGCATACTATCTGGCGGTCGAGGGCTATCCGGTGACGGTCATCGATGCCATGCCGGAGCCCGGAGGCTGGCTCACCTATGGCATCCCGGAATTTAGACTCCCACGGGACATCATGCGGGCGGAAATGGACGTCATCCGCAAGCTGGGTGTCGAGTTCCGCATGAACACGCTGGTGGGCCGGGACGTGACCCTGGAGGATCTCAGAAAAGAGGGCTTCAGCGCCTTCTTTCTCGCCATCGGGACCCAAAGGAGCATGACGCTCGGCATCCCGGGCGAGGAGCTCCAGGGGGTCTTTGCGGGGGGGGAATTTCTCAAGCAGGCCAACCTGGGTCAGGTGACCGGCATCGGGAAGAAGGTGGCGGTCATCGGGGGCGGGAACGTGGCCGTGGATTCCGCGCGGATGGCCATGCGGCTTGGAGCCGAAGAGGTATACGTGGTTTACCGGCGGAGCCGCAAGGAAATGCTGGCCGGTGAGGTCGAAGCCGAAGAGGAAGGCATCCAATTCAAGTTCCTGGCGGCCCCGATTGAGCTCCTCGGGGACGCCTCGGGCCACGTGAAGGAAATGCGATGCATCAGCATGACCCTGTGCGAGCTCGATGAAACGGGTCGGTGCCGCCCCGAGCCCATCCAGGGGTCCGAGCATACCATCGCCGTCGACACGGTGATCGCCGCCATCGGGCTCAAGACCGACCTCGGCCTTTTCGAAACCGGGACGGACGGCATGAAGCCGGACCTCACCGATTGGGGCACCATCGCCGTCGACCCCGTGACCTATGCGACGTCCGTTCCGGGTGTGTTTGCGGGAGGAGACGTGGTGACGGGAGCCGCGACGGTGGTTGAGGCCATCGAGGCCGGCAAGGAAGTGGCCATCTCCATCGATCGCTACCTCGGCCGCAAAGACCTGGCCAAGGGGCGCATGCGGACCAACGCCCGCACGGACCTG
>CAZGQL010000084.1:3916-18377 GCA_964527905.1 uncultured Syntrophobacteraceae bacterium | reverse complement strand
GCAGAGTGATCCCCGTCTCCTCGTACTTGGTCACGGACAGTGGGGTGCCCCCCGTATCCCTCCCGAGGGCCGAGGAGACAGGGATCATTCTGAATGTGACGCCGCACATCAATGCGGGCGGTCTGGTCCGTCTCGAGCTTGAGCAGACGATCCGAAGAACCGGTCCTAGCAAGGAGGTGGGCTCAGGCGGCGCACAGGCCCCCACCTTTACGGAACGCAACGTCAAGACGACGCTTCTGGCCCAGGATGCTTCTACAGTCGTGATCGGAGGGATCATCGAGGAGGGCAATCAAGCAGACACGAACGGTATCCCATTCCTGGAGGATATTCCGATTCTCTCTCCCCTCTTTCAGACGCGGGGCAAAAGACGGGACCGTACGGAGCTTCTCATTGCCGTGACGCCTCATGTCATCGACAAGCGCGATACGGCCCGCACGCGTGAGTTTGTGGAGCGTCTTCGGTCCCTGCGCCGCCAGGTGGAAGGAGGCAAGTAACCCTTCAACTCCGGCGGTGGCATGCCTTGCGTGGGATGGCCGTTCCGGACCGAGCAACCTTTATGGAGGGATAGAACCCGCCCCTACGAGAGGAGGCGCACGCAGCGCCAAGGGGGAAGATCAGGCTGCAGGAGGATTCCATCCCATCCTCATGGGTCATCGGGGCCGAAGACCGCCTCGTAATAGAGGGCGCTGCTCAAGGTGAGACCGGTCCCGATGGCGGCATAGATCATGCCCAGAAACAATCTGGGAAGGGCGGAATGGCGCAGGACGGCTCCAAGCGCCATCATCACCACGATGAGCCCATACCCCCGCCAGGCTTGAAAGGCGAACACACAGGCCTTCACGGGCTGCGCGGCGATGCGCTCGAGGTTGCGTCGCACGAGCCGGGAAAACCCAAAGCGGTAGACTCCCACCCCCAATCCGAATCCCACCAGGACGCCCCAGCCGTTCTGGGGCCAGTCCAATCCAGAGAACCACGCGCAGGCCGTCACACACAGTCCCACACCCACGCCGCTCCACAGGGCGCCCGCCGCCAGCATCAGCCAGTAACGGCTCACCGCCGGTCTGAATTTGCCAAACAGAGAACGCATGGTCGCTTCTCACTCCTTCGTCCCCATTATAAAGCCCTGCGCAGGAATCGTAACCCTCGTGCGCAAGATTCGTAACCGATCCGTGTGGGCAAACCCTTTCAGACCCATAAAAACGCTGTGATGTCAGAGTGTTATCGCTGTGGTATGCAAGTTGCTCACGGCGGGCTTGGCATCGCGTGGAATTCACGCCCAGGCGATGGCGGCAAACGAGAAAGACCCCTCTGTTGAGGAGGGGGTGGGGATAGGGTTCACAAACGGAATCAGCACGTTCCTGTGGGAGTGAGGACAAGATGGCTCGATCCATGACTGGCAAGGCTGCGGTGATCGCGAACCAGGCTGCGGCCGTGGAGCTCGCGGAGGATTTTCAGGAAGAAACCCTGATGGAGGGGCGTTCGGAGGAGGCCGACATCCTGCGGCCCGTGTTCCCGCGCATGGAATCGGGCAGGCGGGTGGAGCCGCCGACGCCTGACGAAGACGCCGAGGATCGCGGGGCGAAGCTGTTGACTCTGCGGCCGGATGGAGACTTCAGGATCCCGACTGGCGATCAACCGACTCAGAAAACAACGGGGGTAGCCGAGTTCTACCTTCATCCGCCCCGGAACATCCCCGTGGTGGAGGGCGTGCGGCCTCGCGTGGCCGGAAAGTTCATTTTCGTGGGCGACGAGAAGTTTTTCATTCGTGGGGTGACCTATGGGCCGTTCCGCCCGGATGCGTCCGGTTGCGAGTATCACGACCCCGAAACGGTCCAGAAGGACTTCGCCTTGATGGCCCAGTACGGCATCAATGCCGTACGCACCTACACGGTCCCCCCGAGATGGCTTTTGGACATCGCTCAGCAGCACGGTTTACGGGTCATGGTGGGCCTGCCCTGGGAAGAGCACGTGGCCTTCCTCGACAGCCGCAAGCTGGCGCAGGACATCGAAAATCGGGTCCGGGCGGGTGTGCGCTCGTGCGCGGGCCATCCGGCGCTCCTCTGTTACACAATCGGCAACGAGATTCCGTCGTCCATCGTGCGCTGGTACGGACACAAGCGCATCGAGGCTTTCTTGGAGCGTCTCTACAAGGCGACCAAAGCGGAAGACCCAGGCTCGCTGGTCACTTACGTGAACTTCCCGACCACCGAGTATTTGCAGCTCCCGTTTGTCGATTTCGTCTCGTTTAATGTGTACCTGGAAACCCGGGAAAAGCTCGAGGGGTACCTTGCCCGGCTTCAGAACATCGCCAACGACCTTCCTCTGGTGATGGCCGAGGTCGGTCTCGACAGCATGCGCAACGGCGAGGAAAAGCAGGCGGAGACGCTGGTCTGGCAGATCCGCTCGACGTTCGGTGCCGGGTGTGCCGGCGTGTTCGTGTTTTCCTGGACGGACGAGTGGCACCGGGGCGGATTCGACATCGAGGACTGGGGATTCGGTGTGACCGACCGGAATCGCAAGCCCAAGCGGTCCCTCGAGGCCATCCGGAAGGCTTACGCGGAAGTTCCCTTCCCTCCCGATCTGGATTGGCCGAGCATCTCGGTGGTCGTGTGCAGCTACAACGGGACGCGGACGATTCGGGATACCCTCGACGGTCTACGGAAGCTGGAGTATCCCAATTACGAAGTGATCGTGGTGGACGACGGGTCCAAGGACGGGACAGGTGATGTGGCCCGGGAGTATGGGTTCAAGGTGATCAGCACCGAGAACCGGGGTCTGAGCAGCGCCCGCAACACGGGGATGCGCGCGGCCAAGGGCGAGATTGTGGCCTACATTGACGACGATGCCAGGCCGGATCCCCACTGGCTGACCTACCTTGCGGCGACCTTCATGCGGACAAACCATGTGGGAGTGGGAGGCCCGAATCTGCCGCCCCCAAACGACGGACCGGTCGCGGACTGCGTGGCCAATTCCCCCGGCGGTCCCATCCATGTTTTGCTGACGGACCAGGAGGCCGAGCACATTCCCGGCTGCAACATGGCGTTTCGGAAGAGCGCTCTGGAGGCGATCGGCGGATTCGACCACCGGTTCCGGATTGCCGGCGACGACGTCGACCTGTGCTGGCGGCTTCAGGAGCGCGGCTGGACCCTCGGGTTCAACCCGGCCGCCATGGTCTGGCATCACCGGCGCAATTCGGTGAAGATGTACTGGAAGCAGCAGAAGAACTACGGCAAGGCCGAAGCGGACCTTGAAAAGAAATGGCCGGAGAAATACAACGCGGCGGGACACGTTCCCTGGGCCGGACGGCTCTACTTCAACGGGTTCGAGCAGCTGCTCGGTTCGTTCCGGGGTCGGGTCTATCAGGGCACCTGGGGGACGGCTTTGTTTCAGTCCATCTACCAGCCGGCATCGGGTCTCTTGTCGTCCTTGCCCATGATGCCGGAATGGTACGTGGTGGTCGCCACCCTGGGCTGCCTCTCGTTGCTGGGTCTGGAATGGCAACCGCTGCTGCTGGCTTTCCCGCTGTTCCTGCTGGCCGCGATCGTTCCGGGGCTCCACGCCATCCACTGTGGTTTTCGGGCACGGTTTCCCCAGCGACCCCGGACGCGCTGGGAGCGGTTCAAGCTCCACGCCCTCACGTCCTTCATGCACATGATGCAGCCTCTGGCGCGACTGATCGGCCGCATGCAGCTGGGATTGACTCCGTGGCGCCGTTGCGCGGTTCCGGGCATCGCCCTGCCGCTTCCCCTGCCCAAGACTTTCACGGTCTGGAGCGAGGAGTGGCGGTCCCCGATCGACTGGCTGGAATCCCTCGAGGGAAGTCTCAAGGCTCTGAGGCAGGTGGTGCGGCGCGGCGGGGACTATGACCGTTGGGACCTGGAGCTTCGCGGGGGGATCTTGGGTGCGGCGCGGGTGCTGATGGCGGTTGAAGAGCACGGGGGCGGCAAGCAGTTCGTGCGGTTCCGGGCTTGGCCGAAGTGCTCGGGAGCAGGTTATGTGCTGCCCCTCTTCTTTGCGGCGCTGGCGGCCGGTGCGGCGATTTCCCAGGCCTGGGTGGCCTTCGGGGTTCTCAACTTCGTGGCGTTCCTCTTCATGATGCGGGTGGCCCGGGAATGCGCTTCGGCCATGGGCTCTCTGGTGAGAGTGTTCATGCCGATGAGCAAGAAATGAGGGGGACCGGGCTCCAGCAGGCCTGAACACCATCCCCAACCCACGACGCCCGTCGCGCGGTTTCTTACAGACGATCAAAGCCCCATCCCCTGGCGGGGGTGGGGCTTTTTTTCGAACCGATCGCGGTGGCAACCTTCAGGTGACCGCGAAAAATCTCTCCATTGCGTCATCCCCGCGGAAGCGGGGGCTAAGACTTCATCATGAAAAACAGCATGCCCTCCCGTGCGGGAATGACGGTGGAAAGCTGGACCCGGGTTGTGCACGAGTCTGTTAAGGGGTTCCAGTTCTTTTCTTCTTGCCGACCGGTTCCAGGTCCTTGCCGCAGGCGCACTTGCCGGGCTTTTGGCTGATCGTGTCGCAGTCGCACCCGGCCCCGCAGGGACACTGGTATTTGCCGGTGGTCAAGAACACTTGTTCCTTCCCGTTTACCAGGACCGTGGCCTTGCCCTTCGAGACCTTGCTGACGGTAGCCTTGACCAGGTCCTTGTCGCAGCTGCACTTTCCGGGTTTCTTGGAAATGGTTCCACAGTCGCATTTCTCACCGCAGCCGCAGACGTACACGACATCCCCCGCCTTCAGGCTGATCTTGCCTCCCTTGACCGCCGCCAAGGCAACGGATGTGGCGGAGAGCGCAAACAGCAGGGCGAGACCCCATACCAGACGTTTTTGCATGCATACCTCCTAACTCTTGAGGGGTTGTGGCACCAGCTTCCCAAGCCCGAGGCGAAACCGTTTCGCCCCATTCCACGTTGCTTTGAAGGCAGGGAAGCAACACAACCCGAGGCATCAGCACCGGATGGAAGCAGCCCGGGAACGTTGTCAATCGGCTGCTTTCATCGTAGACTGCACATGGAGCGCTCCCTAAGCCATGAGTAAACACTGCCCGTGGTTTCAGCAACGGGCTCACCGGAACTTCCCGCGGAGGAGGGTTTCGATGATCAAAACGCCTGGGGGGGCAACAGAGGGCAGGCGTAGGATTCCCGGGCGCGGAAAGGCGGCGGGTTGGACGGTGTGGGCCCTGGCGGCGAGAGGAGCGATTCTGTCAGCCTGCCTGGGGTGTGTCCTGCTTGCCGTGCTGACGCGGGTCCACCTGCGACCGGTTCCGGACTCGCTGGACGTCGGCAAATCCGCGGTTCGGAGGGTCCAGGTGTTCGATCGCCATGGGGTCCCGCTGACGGTCACGTATGAGAACCCTTGGAACCTCAACGATACGCTTCCGGTGCACGAGATTCCCCTTCTGTTTCAGCGGGCCTTCGTGGAATCGGAGGACCGGCGTTTTTTTTCCCATGGAGGGGTCGATTGGGTTGCGAGGGGACACGCGCTTTTCCAAAACGCCGTCGCGGGGAGGGCGGTTCGAGGGGCGAGCACCATCACGGAACAGGTGGTCCGCATGCTCCATCCGCGCCCGAGGACCGTCTGGTCTCGGTGGCTGGAGGGTTTCGAGGCCTCGGCCCTGGAGACCCGGTTCCCAAAGGCCGCCATTCTTGAATTCTATCTCAACCAGGTGCCGTACGGGCGCCGGAGGCGAGGTGTCCTGCAGGCGTCGCGCCTCTATTTTGGACGAGATCTCGACACGCTCAGTCTGCGGGAAATGCTGGCTCTCACCGTACTCGTGCGGGCTCCGGGCGGGATGGATCTGGCGCGGCCTTCTTCCCTGCTGGATCGATCCTGCGCGGCACTGGCGAGGCGGTTGGCCGAGCAGGGGGCCATCGGCCCGGACCAGTATGCGGAGACCCTTGCCGGGGGCCTGACCCTCCGTTCCTTTCCGTGGCCGATCGACGCCGGTCACTTCGTCCAATACCTCCTCCGTTCGCCGGAGGGATCCGGTGGGTTGGAGAGGGGGAAACTGACGGCGACCCTCGATGGCTCGATCCAGCGGGTGGCCCAGACCATCCTGGATCGGAGACTTCAGGATCTCGAGCCGGAAGGTGTCCGCGACGGTGCCGTGCTCGTCGTGGATCATCAAGGCGATGAAATCCTGGCGTGGGTCAACGGTGGGGGGCTGAGCGGGGAGAGGCCGGGCGGCTGGATCGATGCGGTGACGGTCCGTCGCCAGCCGGGATCGACCTTGAAACCCTTCCTCTACGGTTTGGCCCTGGAGATGGGCTGGACGGCGGCCACCCCGATCGATGATTCCCCCCTTGCGGAACCCATCGGTGATGGGCTGCACGCCTTTCGCAACTACAGCGGCGTCCATTACGGTCCGTTGCGTCTCCGTGAGGCGTTGGGCAATTCGCTGAACATTCCCGCTCTGCGGGCGATCCGTTTTACGGGAACGAATCGTTTTCTGGAGCGGTTGCATGCCCTGGGGATGCTGGGACTGGATCGGCCGTCCGAGTTTTACGGGGAAGGATTGGCCCTCGGAGACGGGGAAGTGAGCTTGCTGGAGTTGGTGGGCGCCTATGCAGTGCTGGCGCGGGGAGGCGTCCATCGCCCGCTGCGCGGGGTGCTCCAGCCGGATTCGTTCTACGCGACAGGGAGCCGAAGGGTCTTTGATGAAGCCATCGCCTCTCTCCTCGGGAGCATCCTTTCGGATCCCGAGGCCCGGCGCCTGGAATTTGGGGCGAGCAACGTCCTGAGCCTCCCGGTCCAGACAGCGGTCAAGACCGGTACCTCGTCCGATCATCGGGACGCTTGGGCCGTCGGCTTTTCGGCGACCCACACCGTCGGGGTCTGGATGGGAAATCTAGACCGCCGCCCCACGCGCTCCGTAACAGGTACCACGGGGCCTGGGCTCGTGCTCAGGGCTCTCTTCGCGGAGCTCAACCGATCGATCGATCCCCGGCCGCTGCGGCTGAGCTCGACTCTTGTGTCCGTCCCCGTCTGCAGGGTTTCCGGGCTTGGGGCCGGCCCTGGCTGCCCGAGGCTCGACGAATGGTTTCTGCCCGGGACGGCCCCCGGAGAGACATGCCCACTCCACGGCACTGGCGCCGGACGGGATTCCGAAAGCCGGGTCTCCGAATTCAGCCGATACAGAATGGACCAACCGGAGAAGGATCGGAGGGAACGAAATGCCGTGACGCCGCGTCCGCCCGGTAAGGAACGCCCCACCTCCGGAAGGGTTGTACTGGAACAGCCGACCGACGGCCTAAGGCTGGCAATGGATCCTCACGTGCCCGATGAATTGGAAGCCTTCGCCCTGCGGCTCGCCCATTCCACGCCCGTGATGCGAACCGAATGGCTCGTGGACGGAGTCGTGGTGGGGCGAACGGGTCCCGAGGTGCGCGGATGGCTGTGGCCGATGAGTCGGGGGGCGCATCGGGCGCAGGCCCGCGTCTGGCTCCCGGGGCTCGAGGAGCCGGTCGAGACGGGGACTGCCGCTTTCGAAGTGCGTTGAGGGCCGCGAGTGTGGCCTCCAATGGAGTTGTGGATGGATGCGGAGAAGGTATCGAGGTTGCGGATCACTGGGAGGGAGCGAGGGATTCCTGTGCGCGGCCGAGCGAGAAGGTTCGTCGGCGTCACGTTGCTGCTTGCGGGATTGGGAGGGCTCGCTGCGTGGCTCCTGGCGAGTGGGGTTTGGGTGCGGCCGGTGGCGGTGGAGGTGGTTTCCGTGACGTCGGTTTTCCCGTCCCAGGTTCTGACCGAGTTCAACGCCAGCGGCTATGTGGTGGCCCAGCGCAAGGCGGCGGTTTCCTCAAAGGGAACGGGGCGCCTCGAATACCTCGGAGTCCGGGAAGGGAGTCGGGTGGAGTCCGGGCAGGTGATCGCGCGCTTGGAAAACGACGATCTCAAGGCGGAGCGATCCCAGATCGAGGGACAGCTTGCGGCCGCCCGGGCCGAGCTCGCCCGTGCGGATGCCGATGCCCGTACGGCCGGCCGGCAGCATCGCCGCTACAAGGCCTTGTGGGACCAGCGGGTGGTGGCCAAGGCGGATTTCGAAAACGCTGTGGAACAGGCCCACCGGGCGAGTGCGGCCGTGGCGGCGGCACGGGCGAACATCCAGGCGCTCGAGGCGGCCCTGCGGCGGGCCGAGGTGCTTCTCGAATACACCGAGATCCGGGCCCCCTTTGACGGGGTGGTGCTCACGAAGAATGCCGATGAGGGCGAGGTGGTCGCCCCCTTTGGCTCTTCGGTCAACGCTCGGGCTGCGGTGGTGACCATGGCCGACCTGGCTTCCCTCGAGGTGCAGGCCGACGTGTCGGAGGCATTTCTCCACAAGGTCCGGGAGGGACAGCCGTGCGAAATCCAGCTGGACGCCCTTCCGGACGGCCGGCTTTTCGGCCGGGTGGCCACCGTCGTGCCCACGGCGGATCGGACCCGCGGCACCGTGATGGTGAAGATCCAATTTGATCGGATCGATCCACGGGTCCTTCCGGAAATGAGCGCCCGGGTGGCGTTTCTCTCTCGACCCCTGGAGGACTCGGAGCGGAAGCCCTTTCTTGCCGTTCACGCGGATGCCCTGGCCGAGCGGTCGGGGTCGAAGGGAATGTTCGCCTTCGATGGGGAGCGCGTGCGCTGGATACCCGTGACGAGCGTGGAAAGGAAGGGGGATTTCCTGGTTCTCGGTTTTCCTTGGAAAGAAGGGGAAAGGGTCGTTCGCAAGCCGCCGGCGGCGCTCCAGGATGGGGCTCGGGCCCGGATCGCGGAGTAGGATGTGACGGAGAGCAGTACGGCGCGGGGGCCGCAGCCCATTGTCCGGATCGAAAACCTTCGCAAGTCCTATCGCCGGGGGAGCCAGGAAGTGGCGGTCCTGCAGGGCATCAACCTCACCATCGCCCCGGAAAGCTTTGTGGCTCTCATGGGGCCGTCGGGCTCGGGGAAAACCACGCTGCTCAATCTAATCGCGGGGATCGATGTGCCTGATGAGGGGCGCCTTCTGGTCGGCGGGACGGACATCGCGAGGCTCAACGAGGCGGAAATGGCTCGGTGGCGCGCGGACCACGTTGGATTTGTCTTCCAGTTCTACAACCTGATTCCCGTCTTGACGGCCCTCGAAAACGTGGAACTCCCCCTCCTGCTGCATCGATTGAATCGGCGGCAAAGACGAGAACATGCCTTGAACGCGCTCGATCTTGTGGGGCTGAGCGATCGGGTGCGTCATTACCCCCGCGAGCTTTCCGGAGGCCAGCAGCAGCGAGTGGCCATCGCCCGCGCCATCGTGAGCGATCCTCTGCTCATCATGGCGGACGAACCGACGGGAGACCTGGACAAACAATCCGGTCGGGAAGTGCTAGAATTGCTGCGGCAGCTCCATGAAGATCTCGGGAAAACGATCATCATGGTGACCCACGACCCGCGTGCCGCGGATCAGGCCGGCATCGTCTATCACCTGGACAAGGGAGTCCTGAACAACCAGGGCTGAAACCGAAAGCGGCCCATGCAATCGACCGGGGAAGGAAGGGGGCCCCATGGCGCTCCTGAAGCTGATCGTTCGAAACACCTTTCGCCAGGTGCTGCGCTCGTCCCTCACGGTCACGGGGATGGCGGTGGCCATCCTTGCCTTCTGTCTGCTGCGAACGACCGTCGAGGCCTGGTACGCGGGCGTTGCGGCCGCCTCACCCGATCGACTGATCACGCGCAATGCCGTGTCCCTCATCTTCACCCTGCCCGTCAGCTACCATCAAAGGATCCAGCGCGTCGAGGGGGTCCGCCAGGTGGCTTATGCGAACTGGTTCGGGGGGATCTACATCGATGAGAAGCATTTCTTCCCCCGTATGGCCGTTGGCCCGTCCAACTTTTTCGATCTGTTCCCCGAATTCCTCCTCTCCGAAGGCGATCGAAAAGCCTTTTGGACCCGGCGGAACGCGTGCATCGCCGGGCGCAAGCTGGTGGAAAAATACAAGTGGAAGATTGGGGATCCCATCACGATGACCGGCAACATCTACCCGGGGGAATGGCGTTTCGTCCTCGTCGGGGTCTATGACGGCGCCAGGAAGACGACGGACGAGACCCAGTTCTTCTTCCGCTGGGATTATCTGGACGAGGTGTTGAAGCGATCGTTGCCGCACGAGAGCGGGCGTGTGGGGTGGTATGTGGTCCAAGTGGCGAACCCGGGCAATGCGGGCTCCGTTTCGGGGGCGATCGACGCCCTGTTCGAAAATTCCCTTGCGGAGACGCTCACCGAAACGGAAAAGGCTTTTCAGATGAGCTTCGTCTCCATGACCGAAGCCATCGTGATCGCCGTTCGCGTGGTATCGTTCGTGGTGATCGGGGTCATCCTGATCATTCTGGCCAACACGATGGCCATGACCGCTCGGGAACGGCTGCCGGAATACGCGACTCTGAAGACCCTGGGTTTCGGTCCGGGCTTTCTGGCCGCGCTGATTGTGGGGGAGTCCATGATGATCGCCCTGATGGGTGGTCTTCTCGGTTTGAGTCTATCGGTCCCCATTGCCGAGGCATTTTCCAAGCAGGTGGGACCTCTGCTGCCGGTATTCCACGTCCACGGGCACACCATGGCCCTGAGCCTGGGGGTGAGCTGCACCATCGGGTTGGCCGCCGCCGTGCTCCCTGCCTGGCGGGCTGTGCGGGTCCGCATTGCGGAGGCTCTGGCCCACGTGGGATAGGTGTGACGAAGCCCCAAACGGGGAGTTAAGGAGGGACATGCATATCCGCGCTGATGAAGTGGATGTGGGGATCCATTTACTGGTGGGCTTTCGAGGCCTTGGCCTGGATGAGGAGCTGCGGTCCCTCATCCGCTCCTTTCGCATCGGGGGCGTCGTCTTGTTTCGGCGCAATGTCGAGAGTCCCGGTCAGCTGAGGGAGTTGTTGCAAGAGGCCCAAGCGTATGCCCGGGAGACTCTGGGGCGCCCCTTGTGGGTTTCCATCGATCAGGAAGGGGGACCGGTGCAGCGATTGGGGGATCCCTGGCCCCGACTGCCGGCCGCCCGGGACCTTGCCTTGGAGGGAGTGGACGCAGTCCGGCACTGGGCAACGGTTGCCGCGGTTCAATTGCGTGATCTGGGAATCCAGATGAACCTCGCCCCTGTACTCGATGTGCTGCCGGTCGGTGACGAGAGCCATTTCATGGCGGCCCGGTCGCTGGGAACCGATCCCCGTCGGGTCGGGCAGCTCGGCAGCGCCTGGATCCAGGCTCTGCAGGAGGGTGGAGTATCCGCGACGGCCAAGCACTTTCCGGGCCTGGGTCGGGCCCGGTCGGACCCGCACCATTTTGCGCCGGTCATTGCATGGGAGGACGAATCGGCCATGGAAGGAGACCTCCTCCCCTTCCGGGCCGCCATTGAGGCGGGGGTGCACGGGATGATGACCTCCCATGCCCGCTATCCTTTGCTGGATCCGACCTGGCCGGCGACCCTCTCGCCGGTGATCTGCCGCGATTGGCTTCGCGAGCGCCTCGGCTTCCGCGGGGTTCTCTTGAGTGACGACATGGACATGGCGGCAATGGCGAGGCACTTCGACCAGGACGACCTCGTGCGTCAGGGTCTGAAGGCGACGCTGGACTTTTTTCTGTCTTGCCAGACCCCGGAAAACATCGAGACGCTTCACGACGCGTTGAGCCGCGCGGTCCAAGACGATCCCGAAAGCGCGGCGCACCACCACGGGTCAACGGAAAGAATCCATCGCCGGTTGCGGGGAGGCGCCTGAGAGCAAGTCTGGGAGTGGCTCATCCTGCCGCATCACGGGTGGACGTCCTCCCCAAGAACCGTTCCCGAGGGGGCCCGTCACCCGCGCACACTCCCCTGCCTCAGGCTCGGACTCGCTTGCCAGGTCCCTGCACCCGGGGGAGCCCCCGGCGAGGATTCTCCGCGGGACACCCGGGGCCGGTCGCAATCCTCGCGATCATGGCGGCTTGGTAACCCGCTCCGAAGCCGTTGTCGATGTTGACCACCGAGACGCCTGAAGCACAGCTGTTCAGCATACTGAGCAGGGCAGCCACACCTCCGAAGCTGGCGCCATACCCGACGCTTGTGGGCACGCCGATCACCGGACAGCGCGCAAGCCCACCCACGACGCTGGCGAGCGCGCCTTCCATCCCGGCAACCACGACGATGGCGTGGGCGGCGAAGATCTCCTCGGTGACATCCAAGAGCCTGTGGAGGCCCGCGACCCCCACGTCATAGAAGCGCTGAACGCGGCTTCCAAGGACTTCCGCGGTGACGGCGGCTTCTTCGGCCACAGGCATGTCCGAGGTGCCGGCGCTCACCACGATCACTCGACCCGTCTGGGGGACCGACTCGGGATTGATGACCACGATGCGGGCGATGGGGTGGTATTCACACCGGGTCGTGACTTCCTGGATGGCGGCGAAGATCTCGGGGGTGGCCCAGGTAGCCATCACGTTGACATGGGTTTCCGCGAGCCCCTTCACGATTCCCTGGACCTGCTCGGCCGTCTTGCGTTGGCAGAAGATGACTTCCGGCACGCCTGTGCGCAGCGACCGATGGTGATCGATGCGCGCGTAGCCCAGGTTCTCGTAGGGGAGCCGCCGCAGGTGGGCCAGGACCTCATCGACGCCGATTTCCCGCCGTTCCAAATGTTCGAGCAGCGCTCTCAAGCGGATGTCGTCCATCAGATACCCACTTCCCGCTTTCGACGCGGAGGTTTTGCGCAGTCATGGGTCGCGTTTTGGGGGTTGAGGCTCCCCGCCCGATACCCTTCCAGATCGAGGAGCACCGAGGCGAATCCCAGCCCCTTCAACTTCTCCAAGATGGTGCCGCGAGTCGCTGCCTCCGCGATTCGGCCGATGGCTTCCGCATCCACTTCAATGCTCGCGCCCCAGTCGTGGTGACGGACCCGAACCTGCTCGGCGAAGCCCAAGCTCCGGAGGAACGATTCGGCTTGATCGATGCGATGGAGCTTTTCCGCAGTGATGGGCGATCCGTAAGGAATTCTCGACGCCAAGCAGGCCGAGGCAGGCTTGGCCCAGATGTCGATGCCCAGGGACCGGGCCAGGGATCGGACCTCGACCTTCGTGAGTCCAGCCTCCACCAGGGGGCTCCGAAAACCGAGTTCCCGGGCCGCGCGGCTTCCCGGTCGAAAGTCCGCACCGTCATCCACATTCTCCCCATGTACCAGCACCTGGATTCCCATCTGGCGGGCTTGGGAGCGGATCCGACTGAAACGCCTCTTCTTGCAATGATAACAGCGCTCCCGTGTGTTGGACACGAACCCTTCGTCCTCCAGGTCATGGGCGTCGATCAGCACGTGCCTGGCCCCCCACTTGGAGGCCAGTCGAAGCGCATCCTCAATCTCGTGGGCCGGGCTGGCCTCCGATCGCGCGGTGAAGGCCACCACGCGCTCCGGTCCCAGGATCTCGAGTGAAACCCGGAGCAGAAGCGCACTGTCGATTCCACCCGAAAAAGCCACCGCGATTCGGTTCATGCTCAGAAGGATGTGCCTGAGGCGCTCGAACTTCGCCGTCAAGATCGCTTCGGCTTCCTCAAGTCGGGAGCTTTGGGGATCTCCGGTCGGTCTTTCATCCATCATGGGGACAGCTCCACAACGGTCGGCAGGATGCTTCCTGCTTTACCGGTCACGCTCAGATCGTAGGCGCGTGAAAACGGGGTGGGTTCCAGGTTGATTTCAGCCAGGAAGGCTCCGCGCTTGCGGGCGATCAATCCCATGGACGCGGCGGGCTCGACGGTCCCGGATGTGCCGATGACCAACATGACCTCACAATCCTCGATGGCGCCGTAAGCCGCGCTCAGGATTTCCGGATCCAGCATTTCGCCGAACCACACGACATGCGGGCGCAGCAGGGCCCCGCACGCAGCACAAGCCGGAAGGGGCGGCAACGGGACACGCCGGTCTTCCAGCACCCGCTTGCAGCGGGTACATCGGACGTGCCAAATGTTGCCGTGCAGCTCCACGACGTTACGACTTCCGGCCAAGGCGTGAAGCCCGTCGATGTTCTGCGTGATCAGGTGGAATCGGAGCGAACGGCGCTCGAGCGCCACCAGGGCAAGGTGTCCTGGATTGGGCTTCAGGGGCGCCAGGAGCTCCCGGCGCCAGTTGTAGAATTCCCAAACCAGCTTGGGGTCCCGGGTGAAAGCCTCCGGAGTTGCCAAGTCCACGGCACGGTATTGGCGCCACAGACCCTCGGCGCCGCGAAACGTCGGGACACCCGATTCAGCCGAAATGCCGGCCCCCGTGAGGACGGTGATGCTTTGGGCTGAGGCGAGGCGCTTGCGCAGGGTTTCAAGCGGGTCACGATGTCCGTCCTGGTTCATCAAGCCTCCTCGACTTCGGGACCCAGGCGGCGGCGAACCGCCTGCTCGAGCTGCCAGCCGGCGGCGAGCTCCTCTCCAATGGTGGTCAGCAGATCATGAGCGCCCGCTGACCCCAGCAGCCGCATCAGGTCGGGGCACAGGTACTGCAAACAGAAATAATA
>CAZGQL010000084.1:0-3872 GCA_964527905.1 uncultured Syntrophobacteraceae bacterium | reverse complement strand
GACCTCGCGCTCCCGTGGTGGCGGACAGCCCATCAGTTCGTTGATGAGCAGCAGCACCGGGTCATACCCGTCCTCGATGCCGGGAAAACAGCAGCTGCCCGGTCCCTTCGTCGCGCAGACCGTGCAGGCCTCCACGACGCCGACCTGGCGCATGCGTGCGCTTGACCGATGGATCGACGCCGCATAAGCCTCGAGGAGGGATTGGATCTGAGCATCCGCTTTCAAGGCGGGGCCGAACCGATCCAGCAGTCGTTGGGCACGTTCGAGCATCTGACGCACGTACGCATCGTGATCGCCTTGCCTGGCTAGGGTCTCGTAACGGGCGATCTGGGAGGTCGTTTCCATGTCAGGGATCTCGCGGGTAGAGTGGTTCGAATCCTTCGTAATCATCCCTGATAGACATCCTCTCGGTTGAAGTCGGGTCCTTTTCCCGCCGTCATGCCGGTTTGGCTGTCGATCCAGCTCCGTACCCGCTCCCGTCCATAGGTCAGTTCCCATGCGGCAAGGATCCGGTCCAGGGGCACGTCGTGGCAGGTTTCCAGGAAGGCCACGTACTCCATGAATTTGTGGCGCTGTGCATTGTAGGGTTGGAAAATGGAATCGTCGCGCCCGTTGAATTCCAGCGGGGCCACCTGATGACGTGCGCACAGCTCGCGGTTGAACGCGGGGGTGGCTTTGACCCATTTCCCGTCCAGATAGAGCTCGACGAAGGCGTGGTAGACGAACAGATCCGATCCGAGATAGTCGAGGAGCTGCCGGGTGGCGAGGTGGTTGCGGACGTTGGCGAAGCCGATCCGAGCGGGGATCCGCCGGGCCCTCGCCGCGGCGCAAAGGAGCGACGCCTTGGGAATGCAGAATCCCCGGCCCCGGTTTAGCACGAAACTCGCCCGGTAGTGCTCGGGCAAATGGAAAGGAGCGTAGGGGTCATACCAGATTTCGTCGCGGACAGCACGGTAGAGCCCCATCGCGCAGGCAATGGGGTCGTCGGTCTCCCCCCCCGCGCGGAGGGCGAAGGCTTCCACGTCGGGATGGTCGCTGTCGATGATGGCCGTCGGCTCGAGATACGGCCTGAACTCCCCTGGGTGGTCTCCTTCGATGGGCATGGTGCTCTCCCGGACGCGGCTCCGACTCAATGGCGTGAGGTTTGCTGCACGGCTTCGGTCGGTCTCATCCCCTGATGATGGGGGTCTGCAACAGCCGGCATCATATCACCTCCGGCACAAGTCTGGCAAACGGGCGATGGACAAAGGTTCCGTGGAACCCGCGTCTGGAGGGCAAGGAGGTTGTATCCAAACGCGGATTATCCGATCAAGTGGATTCGGTCGGAATTGCCCGGTTGCTGGATCAGGGTTCTCGGGCCAGACGGGCGATGATCCCTGCAAGGAGGGCCGTTCGCGGGGCCAGACTGGAGATTTCGATGCACTCCTGGTCGCCGCACATGTCGTGGGTCAGGGGCCCCAGGCCATCGAGGGTCGGGACACCCAGCGCCGCAGTGAAACACCCGTCCGAGCCTCCGTACTCTTCCATCGGCATGAGTTCGATCCCGATCTCCCGCGCAGCCTCCTCCGCGACGCGCAGGAGTGTCTCGGTGCCGGCGTTGGGCTCGAGGGGCGGACGGGTCATCCCTCCGGAGACATCGGTCGTGATCCCCGGCAGGATCGGAGTGGATGCCACAGTCCTCACCCTGGCTTCGACCTCCTCCATCTGCGCTGAATCCCGCACACGCACGTCAACATCGGCTTTCGCCTCGGCGGCGGTCACCTGGCGCGATCGGCCTCCGCTGACGAGATTGACGGAAACCTTCACCCCCTGCACGGGATCGCTCAAGGATTCGAGGGCCAGAATTTTCAGGGCCAGCTCGCGGCAGGCGTTGACTCCAATCCCATGGGGATTGAGCACATGGGCCCCGATGCCCCGGAAGGTGCAGGAGAAGGACCCGATTCCCCAGCGGCGCACGGCGACGGACCCCGGTTTAGACGACGGTTCCATCACCAGGACCCAGGCCGAGCGCTTCGCGAGCGCTTCAATATGGGGCCGACCCCGGACGCTCCCCATTTCCTCGTCGCCCGTCAGAAAGACGGAGATGGGCGGGGTCTCCATGCCCGTCTCCCGAAGAACCCTGAGGGCGTACAGCATCTGAACGATCCCGCCCTTCATGTCACCGACCCCGGGCCCGAAAGCGAGGTCGCCGTCGACGCGAAACGGGCGTCGGGCGACGGTTCCTTCGGGACAAACGGTGTCCAGATGGGCCGAGAGGAACAACCGCTTTGTGCCCGAACCGGACCGTTCGGCGAGGAGATGATTGCCCCGATCGGTCTCCGGGATGGTGCTAACGACAAAGCCCAGTTCCCGGAGTGCGTCCGCCACGATGGCACCGCACCGGTCGACGCCCGCCTTGTATAGGGTGCCACTGTCAATGTTGACGAGGTGCTCGATCAGGGGCAGCATTTCGTGGGTTTTCTGTTGAAGCGCTTCCAGGATGGTTGAGGCGCTGTCGTGCATGGGACGCTCCTGTGATCCGGGAGAGGTATCCAATGGGGGGTGGACTTTGTCTCACCGTGCGCCTGGATTATGTTTTATAAATATGGGTCGTTTGGGATTGGAATTCAAGGAGCCTAGGCTCCTTGGACCGTATCACCGGTGAGGGCGGTGCAACCAGGAGGTTTGTCGGCCATGTCCCATTCCGCGAAGGAGCGGTTGCTTGAAACCCTTCGGATCGGCAGCGGCGAACCGCGGCCGGTGAGGGCACCACGGGGTCCGCAGCTGCATTGCAGGGGGTGGCAGCAGGAGGCGGCCTTGCGGATGCTTTGCAACAACCTCGATCCCGAGTGCGGTGAAAAGCCGGATGAGCTGATCGTCTACGGGGGCACGGGGCGAGCGGCCCGCAACTGGGCCTGCTTCGACGCCATTGTCCGTTCGCTTCTGGACCTGGGCAACGACGAGACGCTCCTCATCCAGTCCGGAAAGCCTGTCGGGATCCTCAAGACCCACACGTGGTCACCTCGAGTGCTCATCGCCAACTCCAACCTGGTGCCCCGGTGGGCGGACTGGGAACACTTCCACGATCTCGAGCGGAAGGGCCTCATGATGTACGGTCAAATGACCGCCGGCTCGTGGATCTACATCGGTACCCAGGGCATCCTGCAGGGGACTTACGAAACCCTGGCCTCGCTCGCGCAGAAGCATTTCGGAGGCACCCTTCGCGGGAAGATCGTGGTGAGCGGCGGCCTCGGTGGCATGGGCGGTGCCCAGCCTCTCGCCGTCACGATGAACGAAGGGGTGATGATCTGCATCGAAGTGGATCGCGATCGCATTCAGCGTCGCCTCAATACCGGGTATTGCGATACCATGACGGAAAGCCTCGAGGAGGCGATCCGACTCGGCCGGTCCGCCGCCGAACGAAAAGCCCCGCTTTCCCTCGGAGTGCCCGGAAACACGGCCGAGCTGCTGCCGAAGATGCTCGATCTGGGCTTCCTTCCGGACGTTGTGACCGACCAGACCAGCGCTCACGACGAGCTCAACGGCTACGTGCCCGCCGGCATCCCTTACGAGGAAGCCCTGGCCCTCCGCAAGGGAGATCCCGGGCGATACGTGGATTTGGCGCTTGATTCGATGGCGGTCCACTGTCGCACCATCGTGGAGATGCAACGGCGGGGAGCGGTGGCGTTCGACTACGGGAACAACTTGCGCGGGCAGGCATTAAGGCGTGGGGTCACCGAAGCCTTCGACTACCCGGGGTTCGTCCCGGCCTACATCCGTCCCCTGTTCTGCGAGGGCGAGGGCCCGTTCCGTTGGGTGGCGCTCTCCGGGGACCCTGAAGACATTGCCGTCACGGACCAGGTGCTCATGGAGACATTTCCCCACAAGGAGCG
>CAZGQL010000083.1:0-18629 GCA_964527905.1 uncultured Syntrophobacteraceae bacterium | reverse complement strand
CGGGCTCGACGACATTGCATCGGTACCGTTCCTGGCCCTGCTCCGGGGCATGACGCACCCCGACGTTCGTTGGCTGGGGACGGTCGGCATCGACTGGAAGGGTTTTGCGTCCATCGTGTCGGAATCCGTCTTCCGGGACCCGACCCTGGACGACCGCATGGGCGGGCCCAATTATGTCGTGATCTCGGATGAATATCTCAATTTCAACTCGCGGCTCGGATACCATTTCGCCGTACTGGACTGCTACTGCGGCGACCAGGTGAACGACAACTACATCACGTTCTCCTTCAAGGGAGGGGCCGCCGATATCGGACGCCGGTCGAGACGCGCGATGCTCATTTCGAAGATCCTTAAGCGGCTGGGATTCAAGACGGAAATGAAAGGCGACATGGTTCGAGGCGAGCTCAAGAAATATGAGCGCGAGGCCATAGAAGAGAAGCTCGATCTGGTCGGACGACTCCTCGGATCCGTCCGCCTCCTGGACATGGTGCTCTCGGACGACGGCCACATCGACTGGTACGTGGATGAGTTTTTCAAAGGCAATTACACGTTTGAGCGGGTGGCGTGACCGCCCGGACAGGATGACGCATGAGCACGGAACCGAACAAGGTCATCTATTCGATGGTCGGTGTCAGCAAGTTCTATGACAAGAAGCCCATTTTGAAGGACATCTACCTGTCCTATTTCTACGGCGCCAAGATCGGCGTCCTGGGCCTGAACGGCTCGGGGAAAACGTCCCTGTTGCGCATTCTGGCGGGCGTCGACAAGGAATTCACAGGAAAGACGATCCTCGCCCCGGGACACACGGTCGGCTATCTTGAACAGGAGCCTCAACTGGATGCCTCCAAGACCGTCCGGGAGATTGTCGAAGAAGGCGTTCAGGCGACCGTCGACCTGCTCAACACCTTCAACGAAATCAACGAGAAGTTTGCGGAGCCCATGTCGGACGAGGAGATGGAGAAGCTCCTCGAGCGCCAAAGCGAGGTTCAGGAAAAGCTGGACGCCCTCAACGCCTGGGACCTGGATTCGCGATTGGAAATGGCCATGGATGCGTTGCGATGTCCTCCGGGCGACACCCCTGTGAACGTGCTCTCCGGGGGGGAGAAACGACGTGTGGCCCTGTGCCGGCTCCTGCTTCAGGAACCGGACATCCTGCTCCTCGATGAGCCCACCAACCACCTGGATGCGGAAACCGTCGCATGGCTGGAACAACACCTCCAGCGCTACGCGGGCACGATCATCGCCGTGACCCACGACCGATACTTCCTGGACAACGTGGCCGAATGGATCCTCGAGCTGGATCGCGGCCAGGGGATCCCTTGGCACGGGAACTACTCCTCCTGGCTGGAGCAGAAAAAGGCCCGGCTCAAAAACGAGGAAAAAACCGAAACCGAGCGCCAGCGCACCCTCGAACGGGAGCTCGAATGGATCCGCATGTCCCCCAAAGGCAGACACGCCAAGTCCAAGGCGCGCATCAACGCCTACGAATCCCTCCTGAAGCAGGATACCGATCGGAGCATCCAGGAGCTCGAAATCTACATTCCACCTGGGCCGCGCCTAGGCGAGGTCGTGATCGAGGCCCAAAACTTGGTCAAGTCTTACGGAGACAACCTCCTCATGGACGGGGTCAGCTTTTCGCTGCCTCCGGGAGGGATCGTCGGTGTCATCGGGCCCAACGGCGCCGGCAAGACAACCCTTTTCCGCATGATCACGGGGGAAGAACAGCCGGACTCGGGGAGTTTGCGCATTGGGGAGACGGTGAAGCTGGCGTACGTGGAGCAAAACCGGGACGCGCTTCAGCCGGATCGGGCGGTGTGGGAGGTGATCGGTGACGGAAAGGAGACCATCCAGCTCGGCAATCGCCAGGTGAACACCCGAGCCTATGCCGCCCGTTTCAACTTCACGGGAGCTGACCAGCAAAAGAAGGTCGGGCTGCTTTCGGGGGGTGAGCGTAACCGGGTCCACCTGGCGCGCATGCTGAAAGCCGGAGCCAACGTCATCCTGCTTGACGAACCCACCAACGACCTGGACGTCAACACGATGCGCGCTCTGGAAGAAGCCCTCCTGAACTTTGCGGGATGCGCCGTCGTGATCAGCCACGATCGGTGGTTCCTGGACCGCATCGCCACGCACATCCTGGCCTTTGAAGGGGACAGCAACGTGATTTGGTTCGAAGGGAACTATTCGGACTACGAGGCCGACCGGAAACGCCGACTGGGAGCTGCGGCCGACCAACCCCACCGCATCAAGTACCGGC
Organism: uncultured Syntrophobacteraceae bacterium; assembly: GCA_964527905.1. Classification (GTDB taxonomy): domain Bacteria; phylum Desulfobacterota; class Syntrophobacteria; order Syntrophobacterales; family Syntrophobacteraceae; genus CALBZH01. The sequence goes on along the minus strand of CAZGQL010000083.1, from coordinate 16,372 downwards.
ACCTGACGCGAAGCTAATGCTCCGTCCAAGCTCTTTTGCGGGCAACACGCCCCTCTTTGACTGCCCTCGAGGGAACACCCCCCTTTGATTCCCCCCTTTAGGGGGGCGGGGGGGTGTAACCGTGTACAATCATTCCGACGGAGCAGCAGGTCACTCGGACGGTCATGGCAGCCAGGATCAGCTGGCTCCAGAGCTCGAGCTTGGGAGCCGGCTTTGGTATTGGAACCGGCAGCCGGCGCTTGGATCAGGCGTTAGGAGGGATGGACGATCAACTCCGCCGAGCCCCTTGGGTCCCGGGTGTCAAACCAGAGGGCCCGGAGCGCACCGCTCTCCTGCCCCGCGTTGAAGGCGGGCACCTGACCGAACCATTCCGCGAACTGCCCCGTCACTTTGGGTGATTCGTGGATGTGCCCGTGGAGACTGGCCACCAGACGCCCCGTTCCCGCCCAGTACTCAAGAAAGCGTCTCACCGCGAGGCTCCCCACGTGGTCACCCTGAAAGGTACAGTCCAGGGCTGTGTTTTTCGGGGGGCAGTGGCAGACGAAGAGGAACCGCATGGCGGCCCACTCGGGAGCCCGCAGCCGATCCGAGACCGCATCCAGATCGTCTTCGATCGTCCCGCCTTCCGGGTCCAGAGTCAACACCGCCTCCACGCCCCCCCAGGTGACGGACCCCGTCTTCCGGACAGCCGGTCGGTCCAGGCCATTTTCGTCCCGGCAATCGGGTTTTTCACGGTCCTTGATACGAAATGGTGTTGGGTTGACGGTCATGTAGCCCACGATGGCCAGGTCGGGGCCGAGTCGGCGCACGCGATGGTGCAGCAGGAACACGTCGCCGCCGTCCCGCTCCTCCAAGAGCGGCAGAGCCGCCGCGAGGTCGTCGTTTCCAAAGTCCAGGAAGACCGGTGTGTCGGGATGGGCCTGTCGAAAGGACGCCAGGCGCGGCAGCAACTTGTTCCGCACCCAGTCACGATGCGGCTGGATGGATTCCTGAATCGTTTTCCGCCAGGCGGGGATCAGGTCGCCGCCGATGATCACGCAATCCGGATGCCGCGCATCCGCCAGACGCAGCAACCGGTCCAGATGCCCGGGATGAACGTGGGTGTCCGAGGCGAAGAGCACGCGCATGATCACCTCCCGGAATAGGTCCGCAGGGCCTTCTTGAGCTCCTCGACGACCGGCGGAGGCTGCAGGTCATGAGCCCGAAAGATCTGCATGGGAAGGATGGCGGGACGTCCATAGAAGGCCGCGTTGGCGTCGTAGTCCACCTGAAGGGCAGCCCCCTCCAGCGAAAGCCCCGCGAACAGCCCTCGACTCCTCGAATAGGAAAGAATCTCGGCCGAAAACGTCACGTCCGTTTCCGCCGAAGCCCGACGTCCCACGGGTCCCGCAGCGACCGAGGCATCGGCACCCAGGGTGAACTTGCCGCTCGTGATCGCATCCAGACTGCGGATGGTCCGGAAAACCAGAATGATGTCGGTGGATTGTGCGCCGATCTGCCACCCGATGCTGCCCCCCATCAATTTGAAAAAAACCGGGTTGCTCCAACCGTGCTGCTCGCTCCGCACCACCATGACCCCTCCACCATACCGGGCCCCGATGATGAAACCGGCCTTCACGAGGCCGGGAAAGATGGCGACGCCGTAGGCCGAGCGAAACAGGGAATCCGGTATGCCCCCTTCCGGAATGGCCATGATTTCGTTCAGCACCTGGACGGACTGGTGAATTCTGGCCGTCTCGCCGTGTTGCGCGGCCACAGGAACGGGAATGTTGAAACATGCACAACTCAACACCATGATCAGGATCCAGAGCGTTCGATTCATTGGACTCATTCCTTTTGCTGAGGTGTTCGCGAGGAATCCGAGGATCATACAGAATCGCCCGATGAGGCGATTCTGCCATGAAACGCGCCCGACTTCAAATTCTGTCGCACTTCATGTCGACAACCCCCGCTCGGTCACAGGTCCGATAACTCATGGAACCCCGCAAGCCCTTCGGAGAAAGCAACCCCTGGCACGCAATTTGTAAACTATCGGTGGCGGCGATTCGGAATGGATTGCCAAGATAACAAAGAAATGATAGGTACTGCCCGCTTTGACTCAGACGGATCGATGGGCGCTCCGTCGCTCGATCGTCCGGGAAGGGACTCAAGCTCAGGCCAAGCGCATCCGATAGATCTTGAAACCGAAGCCCCGACAGGAATTGCCGTGGGGAGAGGGGCGAGGGTTTCCGTTCACGCGACACTGGACTGCTCAAGCGGGAGAGGAGAAAGGAAGAGTCAATGGCTACGCTACCCGTTTACCTGATGTTGTTGGGCGTATTGTTTTGGCTGGAAGAATGGAGCAGCGAGAACCCGAGTTTCGTGCGGGCGGGGGTTTTCGGTTGCGCCGTGATTCAGAGCACCCTGGCTCTGGCCTTCCGGACTTGAGCCCAAAATCGGTGCCTAATCCCAGCGAACTCGACGCCGCACGCTCAACACAACCTTCGACTCGGACGCCTCAGATCTTCGGCGGCATGCCCTTCCCTGGCTTCCTGGATCTTCCCGGGCAACGACCGGTTGCTCGGGGAGGCCCGGTCGGCGGAGTCGTTCGTCTGGGCTCACTGAATGCCGCCGCTTCCCCCTGAGCCCCTCCCGTATGTCAGGTTTACGGGCCGGCCGGTGCGACATGTTCGCCCGAAACCTGATAGGCGCGCATGAAGCGTCGATCCACATAATCTTTCATCAGAAACGCCCACCGCCCCTCCCACACCAGACCCCATTTGCTCAGGATCCCCCGGCCGTCTCCCATGTTCAGAACCAGCATGTAACGGCGCTTCGGAACGAACGGGCGTAAGCGCCTCCCATCCAGGGCAGCGGGCAGGTTGTCCCCAAGCACTTGGCCCTGCCCGACCGCATGGACGCCGACCTTGGCCAGGTCGGTTCCCTCGACGTGGACGCAATCCCCTCCCCCGAACATCTCCGGATGGCCCACGCATCGCAGGAAACGGTCCACCAGCAGGCTTCCGTCATCCGCCACGGGGAGGCCGGACTCCCGGAACAGGCTGGGCGGCCGGACTCCCAGGGCGGCGAAAGCCCAGTCGCAGGGGATCACGGTACCATCCGACAGCCCCAGAGAACGGTCATCGACCCAATCCACCCGGACACCCTCGCGAACGTCGATGCTCTTTGCGGAAAGCGAACGCAGCGCGACGCGCCTCGCCCGCGGGGGCCAACCTCGTAGGATCGATCCGCCGGCGATCAGGTGGATCCTCAAGGGTTTCCGTCCCTTATGGGCCAGGCGCCACAGGTTGGCCGCCACCTCGACCCCCGCCGGGCCCCCGCCCAAGACGGCAATCCGCAACGGCTCCCTCCACGCCCTTTCCAGAATCAACCGCCGCGCCTCCAGAAGACGATGGATGGGTTTGACGGGGATGAAAGGCAGCGACGCGGTCCGAGCCAACTCCGAAGGCACTTCGCTGCCCACGTTGAAGGACACTCGCTCATACCCGACCCGCTCTCCGCTCTCCAACACGAGGGTTCTCTCCTCCGGTATCACGCGGACCACGCGGCCCTCGATGAAAGTCCCACCGCGATCTTCCACCATCTTCGCGATATGGAACCGAGCCTCCCGGGGGGAATAGATGCCCGAGAGGAGTCCCGGACCCATCCCGGAATAATAGTGGCAAGGATCCGGGCTGATGAGGGTCACGCGATGACCTCGATTCACCAAGGCTCCGACCCTCTTGAGCGTCTCCAGGTGGGCGTGTCCCCCACCCACCAGAACCAGGTGCCGGCCCCTCACAGGTTTCCCCCTTTGCTGTTTTCCCGTAGCGAAACGTCCCGGAGGATTCGACGATTCCCCGCAATGTTCCCGGCCGTCCCGGCTCGTTTCCTCGCCAAGGGTCCCCCAACCCGCTGGGACCTCAAGAAAGCCATCGGGTCAGAGACGACCCATCAGGCGCAGCAAGCCGAGCGAGAGGCCTGGAATGTAAGTGATGAGAAGCACTCCCAGGCCCAGAATCAGAACGAAGGGGAGCACGTGGCGATACAAAGCAACCAGGGGCTTTCCAAACCGGGAGGACGACAGGAGCAGATTGAGTCCGACCGGCGGAAAGAGAAACCCCAGCTCCAGGTTGGCCAAAAAGATGACGCCTAAATGGATGGGATGGATCCCGAAGGCGGTGCCGAGCGGAATCACGAGGGGCGTCAGAACGATGATGGCCGAAAAGATTTCCAGGACGCTTCCCAGCACCAGGAGAACGACGTTTAGAACGAGCAGAAAGACGACCGGCGAGTGGATCCGGGCCTCGACGGTTCGGAGGAGCGCATCGGGAATTTGGGCATCCACGAGGTAGCTGGTCAATCCCATGGCGCAACTGAGCAGGATCAGCACGGCCCCCACCAGGGCCCCGGCCTTCAGCAGAACCTGAGGCAGTTGCCGCACGGGATGAATGTCCCGTCGGATGAAGCAGGCAATGGCGATCGTGTACGCACAGGCGAAGGCCGACGTTTCCAGCAGGGAGGCCAATCCCGTACCAAAGAGCAGCACGATGGCAAGCGGGATGGAAAGTTCCCACTTGGCCGCCCACGCGGCGGCGACGGCTTCCTGCCAGGAGAAGGGTTGGCGGGGCTTCTCGATCCCGCGGCCGGTGTGGATTGCGTAGACGACCACAAGCAGGAACAATACAAGTCCTGGAGCCATGCCCCCGACGAACAGCTGATCCGCGGGGACCCCGGCCACCACGCTGTAAAGTATCACCGCAAGACAGGGCGGCCACAGCAGTCCCAGACTCCCTGCGGCCGTCACCAACCCCAGGGAGAATCGCTCGGAATACCCGTCCTCGAGGAGCATCGGGTACACGAGCCCCCCAAGGGCGATGATCGTCACCCCTGATCCTCCCGTCAGGGAGGTGAACAGGGCGCACACGGCTGCTACCAGGATTCCCACCCCTCCGGGCATGAATCCGAACAGCGCCCGGAAGAGCCGCACGAGCCTCTGGGGCGCCCGCGTATCCGCGAGCACGAACCCGGTTGCCGTGAGGAGCGGGATCGCGGGTAGGGTCGGCGAGGCGATGAGGCGGTAGATCTCAGCCGTGACGGCCGATATCGGAGTGGCCTCCCGCCAGAACAAGATCATCCCCATACCTGCCATCGCGGCGAACACGGGAGACCCCATCAGGGTGGCGGCGATCAGGGCACCACCAAGGCCCCAGATGAGGGGCTCCGAAGGATCCGTGAGCCCCAGCGTGAACACGCCCCCCACCACCAGGACGGCGCCGACCCGCCCGGGCCACCTCCCCGAAGCGTTCAAGACATAGCTCAATGCCATGGTTCCGAGCGCCAGGGGCATCACGCTTTCACTGACCCACACGGGCAGCCCGAGGGAAAGCCTCTGCCCTTGCTCCCGCTCGGCAAGCACCACGCAGACGCTCGAGTACGTCAGGATCGACGACACGCACGCGGCTGCGCAGGTCGCAAAATAACGCGCCGCGCTCCGGACCGCCCCCGCCGGAAGGAGCCCGGCTGTTGACAGTGTCAGATGACTGTCCGTCCACGTGGCGAGCAGCCCCCCCAAAAAAGCCAGGTAAAAGGTGAGCTGCTGCGTATAGGTGGCCGACCCGGGGATGTGGAAGCCGGAAAGGGGGCGCCCAAGAAAATCGATGAGGGGCATCGCGGTCAGGAGCAAAAAGGCGAGGACGAGGACTCCCTTCCCGATGCCTTCGACGACAGTGCGTGCCTTCAATTCCCGCCGCCTTTGCCTGATTGTCGGCGGCATTGATCCCGGAGCTTGAGCACCGCATCGAGCGGCTTATCCGGCACATAGGAGCCCCGGACCTGCGGCAGGACCCCGTCGATGAGCTGGCGCCACTGGGCCGCGGCCGGTGCGTCCACGGGGATGACCTTGACCCCCTGCTGTTTGAGGACCTCGATGTCCCGGGATTCCGACTGACGAGAGAAGCGACTCAAGCGCCGGCACGCGTCCTGAGCCGCCTCCTTGATGGCGGGGCGCGCCTCGGCGGGGATCTTGTCCCAGGTCGATTTCGACACCACGATCGCCCCGAGCAGTACGGCCCATTTGAGATCGCACATGGAATCGAGCTGCTTGTACCATTGCATCAGCACGACCCCCTGAACGGTCGAGGTGATGGCGTTCACCAGACCGGTCTGGAGCGCCGTCGAGATCTCCGTGGACGGCAGGGGCACCGGGTTGAAACCCGCCTTCTTCCAAAGCTCCACATACTGGTCATCCCCGGCCCACACGAACATTTTGAGCTGCTTCATGTCCTCGGGAGTGCGAACGGGCACCTTGCTGAAAAAATGAGCCCATCCTGCGTCCGTCCAACCGAGAAGCACGAATCCCTTGGCTTCCAACTGCTTTTCGATCTGCGGGCTCATCTGGTCCCGCACACAATCGAGCTCCCCATAGTCGGCATACAGAAGAGGGACCTGGATGGCCAGAGTACTCCGATCGATGTCGCTCAACCCCGTGCCGCTCAGCAACCCCGCGTTGAGGGTGCCCAGGCGCATCTTGCGCACCACGTCGCCATCGTCTCCAGCCACCCCCCCCGCATACAGCCGGAACGAAACCTTCCCATTGGAGGCTTTCTGCCAAGCAGCCCCCATTTCCTGCAAGACCTGGTACCACTCCGAGCCTTGGGGAGCGAGGGTCGCCATCTTGATGACCAATTCCTCCTTCGCCCAAGCCGGACCCACGCAGGCAACGGCGCAAACGATCAGAGCTCCCACCCAAGCCCGCCTACTCCGCATCTTCCCCCACGGCCACACCAATGTCGGCACTCCTCTCTCACTCCACGAACAAACGGTCCATTCGCCCAAGCAGCCACCGAGCCCGTTTCTGGGCGAGCACATTCGCTAAGCGCTGTTCCGGCAGGGCATCGACGTCGATGGCCAGCGCCTGCCTCAGCAGACTCTCGAATTCCGCACGATCCTGGCGTCCCACGGCCACCGTTTCCGCAAACGAAACCAGGGGAGCCGCGCGATTCCGACCCGACAGCTCAAGCGCCCGCTTCAGGTGTTCCCGAGCCCGGTCGACCGACCCACCTGCGGCGGCCGGACGTCCCCCCTCGTAGACAATGAAGAAATCGTGAACGGCCCCGCATGCATAGCCTTCGTCCAGCTCCAAGACACGCTTCATCATCGACTCCACGAGCGGAAGGCCGGCACCAAGCTCCGTGTCCGTCTTGTCCAGGGCGATGGACGCCCCCCAAGCCAGCGCCGTCCAGTACAGAAGCCCGACATCCCTCGTGCGGAATCGTTCCAAGGTCCCTTCGGGCGCTTCCCGGAGCGCCCGAAGCACATCGGGCTGAACGGTTTCAAGACCCCGAACGCCGTAGTGGATGGCTCGACGATACAGCCGTCCGGCCCGCTTCCGCAGGGCGGTGGCGCGCGCGACGTCCTCATCCTCCACCCAATCGGCCTCGTTTTGTACGAAGGCATAGGCATACTGGGTGAAACCGCTTGCGGCCGCCAGCAGCAATCCTCTGTGACTCGGGGACTGCACGAGGAGACTTTCGATCGTCTTGAGCCCAAAGGGTAAGGCAGCCCCGACCAGATCCGGGTCGTCGTCCGTGGCATAAACCGAAGCGCCCTCGGACAACGCATCCCCCAAGCGGTTGATCGCCATGCGTTTCACGGAGCATCCCGTCAAGGCCGCCACGGTGATCAGGAGGAGCAGACCGATGAACGTTCGGTTCAGGAAGGCTGGGTTCCTCAAACCCGCAGGGGGTCGGGAAGCGGCAAAAGCCCGAGGCAGGGCCATTCTCTCTGGTGGCATGCGTCTTTCTCGTTGGGACCTTGTGCGCAATCTCGTCCAGCTCCAGAATCCAGTCCACAGAATACCGACGCCATGGGAGCTTTTCTCACGGGCTGCATGGGACTGTCAATGGCCATGCGCGGCGGCACCGATAACGCGGCGACGACGGGTTCATCGTCATTCACGGATTCCGCAGGTTATCAGGCTCAGTTGCGTTCCTCCTCGATGGCCTGACCGCGCGAGGAGAAGGACAGTCCCTGCTGGCTGGCCGTGCTGACCATCACGGCCTCGATGATCGGCTCCGTGACCGGTGTGTCCGCCTTCCATTTCACGATGAAATTCGCCCCGGACCCCCCGGACCGGTCCGATTCCTTGACCACGTAGCGGGTTGAACCGAGGGGGCCGAGCCGGGCCTCGCCGGTGAGGTAGCTCTTGAGGAGTTTTCCGTCCGTATCATAGTAGTCCACGGATACAACCCGCATGGGATGCGACGGATCGGTGTTGCGGACGCTCAAGGTGACCGTCAGATAGAATGGGATCTCCCGATCCCCATGGTAGATATGTGAATAGGCGGGCACGTAAACCGTTTGACTTTTCACCCGCTTGACCTGCGCGGATGCCTGAACCGCGAGGACGAGTCCCATCGCCCAGACGACTCCTGGAAGCATTCCACGCCACCACCACTGCGTTCTGCATTTCCTCAACATCGTGAATCTCCTCCCTGCAGGGATCCGAAGGTGCCCGATCAGGAACGGCCGGGGCAACCGTCGCCCCTACGACGTCTTCGGAGGCACCGCCCAGTTCTCGAAAGCCGCAAACTCTTCGAGCGTTCCGATCACCCCGACCATATCCCCCGCCTCGAAACGGAATTCGGGGTTCGGGTTGGGATGGAAAGTCCCCTGCCTCAAAACCCCCACTACCGATACGCCGGTGCGGCTCCGCACGGCCAAATCCTTCAGGCTGTGGCCCTTGAGGGGGCTTTCCTGATTGAGCAGGACCCAGTTGAGTTCCAGCAGATCACCGGCGCTTTGGAGAAACAGGACATCCTTCAGATCGGCATCGACTTCACGAATCGGTGCATACAACTCCCGTCTCACCGCGTCACTGTAGCGCAGGATTTCCGCCGTCGGAACATGCAAGTGGGCGAGGGCCTGCCGGGTCATTTCGAGACCCGCCTCGAACTCCGGAAGGACCACTTCCGTCGCCCCCAGTTCAAACAATGTGAGCATCTGATCGACCCCTCCCGATCGCGCCACGATCTCGAGCTTCGGGTTGAGTTCCCGGGATTTCTCGACGATAGACCGGGCCACCACCAAGGCTGGAGTCGTGACGAGCAGCAGGCAACAGGTGTGGATGGACGCCGCCTCGAGGACCACCTCCTGGCTCGCGTCGCCGTAGATCACGGGAAAGCCCGCAGCCTTGCGCTCCTCGACGACCCGATAGTCCAGCTCGATCAACACGAACGAGAGATTCATCCGCCGGAGCACCCGCGCCACGTGCAGCCCGATCCGACCCGCGCCGGCGATGACGACATGGTCCTTCAAACCCGCATCGGGAAGATTGATGGTCTGGAGCGGCTCGCGCTTGAAGAAGCGTCGGCGCAGGGAGTACAGGGGCCCCGTCAGGCCCGAAACAAATGGAGTGAGAATCATGCTGACGAGGGTCACGCTGAGCACGAGGGAATACATCTCGCGGGTGATGGATTCCGTTGCCAGCCCGACGCGGGCCAAAACGAAGGAGAACTCGCCCACTTGAAAGAGTCCCAGCGCGACCGCCAGGGGAACCACGTTTCCGTAACCGAACAGCAGCGCGAGCACGCCGAAGATCACGCCTTTGCCTAAGGCGACCAGCAGCACCAGAATCAGCACCGTTTGCCAATGACTCATGAGAAAGGAGGGGTCCAGGAGCATCCCAACGGACGTGAAAAAGAGCAGACCGAAGATGTCCCGCACCGGGATGATGTCGCTCAAAGCCTGATGCCCATAATCCGACTCGCTGAGGACCATCCCGGCCACGAAGGCCCCGAACGCGAAGGAGAGCCCCGACAGATAGGTCCCGTACCCGACCCCCAGCCCGATCGCGGTGATCGAAACGAGGAACAGTTCCCGGGAGTTCCACTTGGCCACGAATTGCATGAGTCTCGGAAGCAGTCTGGTTCCCAAGAGGAACATCACCAGGAGGAAGACCGTGGCCTTGACGGCCGCCATCCCCAGCATCGGCAGGCCGCTCTGAGGATTCTTCAACTGCGGCATGATGATCATGAGCGGAACGACAAGGATATCCTGAACGATGAGCATCCCGATCATGACGCGGCTGGAAAGGGTTCCCAGCCAGCCTTGATTCATGAGGGTTTTCAGGATCACCATGGTACTCGACAAACAGATGAGCGCCCCCAGCCAAAGCGCATGCAGGGGTTCCCACCCCAGCCAGCGTCCCACGGCATACCCGAGTGCCATGCTGAGGAGTACCTGGATGGGCGTTCCGAAGACGGCGATGTGTCGAACGGGCTTGAGCTTGGTAAGAGAGAATTCGAGCCCGAGGGCGAAAAGCAGGAGGGCCACCCCGATCTCGGCCAGCAATTCCACCTCGTGGATGCCCGAGACGGTGACCCCGCCCGTGTAAGGCCCGACGACGATGCCCCCGAGAATATACCCCAGGATCAACGGCTGCTTCAGCTTGTGGGCAACGATGCCCCCCAAAAGGGCCGCGACGATGATGATCGCGATGTCCCCGGCTAGTCCCATGGTTCCCTCCTTGAGGCCCTCGACCCGGACGGCTCGACCCCGCAGGTTACAATCCAAGGGCTTCGATTCCAAACAAAAAGTCGAAGTCCGCCCCATGGACGCCACCTCTCGAAGCTCTTCCAGTCCGGAGATCTCACGTGGCATTCCCGGGCCCCTAGGGTTTTCACCTATTGGAATGAGGCTCCCACTCTATGGACCGACTCCAGATGAAAGCTCAAAATGCATCCTGTGGCAGGAAATGCCGCACCCTAGGGATCCGCACCGGGAGAAACGGACCGGTGGCAGAGCCGAAACGAATTGGGACCAGCAAACAAGGAGGAGTGAGATGGTCGACGTGGCTGAACTGAAAAAAGTCGAAGTCATGAGCATCTTTTCGGAAAAGCAGCTGGCCGAGATCGCCGGCATCACGGACAAGAAGTCCTACAAGCCCAAGGATCACATCTATGAGCACGGCGACCGGGCCAAACACATGTTCATCGTCCTCAAGGGGCTGGTTTCACTGCGGCAGCTTATGCCCGGGGACGAGGTGGGCATTGTCTTCGAGATGCGCGAGCGAGGGGAGTTCTTCGGGGCGGCTTGCGTGATGAAACCCCAGGAATACACCTTGACCGCCGTCTGCATGGAGGACACCGAAGTCCTCGCCATCGACGCGGACAAGTTGTTCGACCTGTGCGATGCCGACCCCGAGCTCGGGTACAAATTCATGAAAAAGATCGCCCAGCTGTACTTCGAGCGCTACAAGGCCTGCAAGCGGCATCTCTACGAAATGGTCAAGGCGCCGACCATCATTTCCGCGCTGCCGGGTTGATGCCTCGAGGGCATCGGGGGCCGCCGACCCGATGACCCCTGGCGGCGGTTCCCGGATCGCCGGCGGTCCCGGCCGTCGGCCGATCATTCGATGGCGCTCCCGACTTCAGCAGCACCCAAGAACATCATGCCCAAGACGCGCGACGCTCCAAAAGCGAACCGGGCACCCACCCCGCTGGAGTCCACTCAACCAGAGAAGGACCTGGCGGGGGGGCCTGATCCCGCAGCATCCCCGAACCAGGAACGGGAGATCGAGGAGTATGGGAGCGTCAGGGAATGGCATATGAAACAGGACCTCCTGAACTTCCCCGAACTGATCCGAAGCATTCAACGCCGGGAGGGCGGCCCGGATTGCTTCCGACGCTGGCGTAACTGTGATGAAACGACCTGTGTCTGGCGCGGCTATTGCCTGGAGGGGCCCGATGAGGAGGGGGGCTGAAGCGCCTGGGCGCTGGCGGCGACCCACCGGGGTCGACTCGATTCGCTCCCCTCGGGACTGCGGACGGAGCCAGGGACGCCTCCTCAAAACAAAGTGCCTAAGTGGAGACGTCATGCCCGCGAATGCGGGAATCCAGTTTTTTTTCAACAACTTCTGCCCCCCCCGCCTTGGCGCGGATGAAGGCAATATAACGGTATCGGGAGGCTCACCCCTGAAACGCCCCCCAAAAACCAAAACCGATACCGCCGCCCATCGGCTTCCCCTTCACAGCCGGTGGGGACCATTGCCCGAGGACTCTTCGCGCCGTCCGCTCGATCCCCCGTTCGGGTTCGCCGTCAGCTCGCGATGAGGTTCAGCGGCCGCCGGCCTTCCCTCGCACCCGGCAGATCCTCCAGAGTCAGTCCTTACAGGGGTCGAAGACCACGAACGGCGAAGTATCCGCTGTTGTGGGCACGGTACGCGAAGGAGCCTTCCGCCGAATCCAACACGTCGGCCCAGTCGGCCCCAAAGAAGTCTCGAAACGCCGCGTCCAGTTCACTCGCCGAAGCGTCCTCGGGGACGTCCAGCCAGACCTTGTCGAGGTTGCCGACGGCAACCACACGGCGTGGACCGATTCATCCGGTTTCGTAAAAGTAAACGCTCCCCTCGTTCCCAGTTTCCCCCACGGGGCGCTCGGGGAGCGCCGCAAGGACGTCTCCCTCCATGGTGCCCAAAACCACAAACGGCTGCCGTGCACTTCGCTCGATCATTCCACGCACCCGACCGCAAGGTAACGCCACCAGAAGCATCGCCCGACCTCCTCCGCCTCCGTGTCTCCGGTCCGCGGGCGCATGGCATCCCTTTCCCATCGCCCTTCTTCGTTTCCCGCCGAAGGACATCGCCTGCGGATCGATCCCAGGCCCCCATGGGCCCCATGGCTCACGTCTCCTCGACGTCCAAGGACAGCAGATAAACCGCCGCCTCTTCGGGGGTGTCCATGGGAGCCGGCGCTCCCCAGTCGGCGAAATTCCAGCGCACGCCGTTGACCTCACGGCAGAACCACCCCTCCTCCGTCTGGACGAACTCCCCCTCCAGAGGTCCGAAGTCCTTGTCTCTGAGCTTCAAATGAATGGTGGCCTCCATTGCGTGACTCTCCCTCGTTGATCCAAAGCCGCACAACCCAGACGACGGCGACTCAGCGGTCAGGCCTCATCACCGTTCCGATCCCTTTTGGATCATTGTGCGCCGGGAACGGCAACCCGTCAAGATGAACCGGCGGGCAAAACCCGTGGAGATGGGGCGAACGGGACACTCAACCCGGAGCGCTCCGCCCCCCACGCGTCTCCGAGCATCGTTTTCGGCGGGGAGCCTCCCCATGCCTCCGCTCCCCACCCGGTTTCCCTCGGCCGCTGCAATCCGTTTGACAACGCCGCGCCATGACTCTAAGAATCGAACCGTTTCTCGACGACCCTTTCGAACGTTCACAGGCTTGAGCCACAGGTCTGACCGTGTCCCAGGCAGCCTTCAAAAAAAGTCTTCCCCTCCTCGGGTTCCTCGTGCTGTCGGGAATCACGGTGGGGTTATGGGTCGGCCAGCAGGAGGACCAGAAGCTGGCCGTGCTCCACCACATGGAGAATGCTGCGGAGCAGTTCCGCATTCGACTCGTCGGACTCATGAACGCCCGCCTGGCCGCTCTTGAAATCATCCGTAGCCGATGGGTCGAGCGTCAGCCCCCCGATTTCAGCCGCGAGCGTTTCCTCGGTCTGGCCGGGGCCACGATGCACCAATTTCCGGGCATCGCAGGGATTTACTGGGCTGACCGGGAAGGAATTATCCAGTGGGTGCATCCCGAGGAGGAGCACGCTCAGGCGACGGGAAAGCAAGGGCTTCCAGTCATCGCCTTTTCCACCCCATCTGGAGCCGGCCCAACCCTGGAGGATCGAGGCCTCGGCCTCACCCCCACGGACGCACTCCCGGCGGGCGGTCTCGGATTCTGCGCCGTCTTGCCGCTCAAGGTCGAGGGCACGCTCCAGGGTTTCCTGATCGGAGTCTTCCAGGCCAAGCAGCTGATCGAAATGAGCGTGGCCGCGGCCATGCTGGAAGATTACGCCGTGACCCTGAAGGAAGGGGATCGGGGAATTTACCGGAGCGGGGCCAAGGAGGGGACCGGGGAGACCTCGACCACCCTGTGCGTCTCGCGGGAGATTGCCTTTCCCGGCAAGACCTGGCTCCTGCGCCTCGAACCCTACAATCGGTATCTGCGGCTGCGGGTACCGGGCCACGGCGCCTTTCTGGCCCTCGGGCTCGCCCTTTCGGCCCTCCTGGCCCTCACGCTCCACCTGCTGCTTCAGCGCATGGACCTTTATCGGGCCAGCCGGGATGAAGCCCTGCGGGAAATCGAGGAGCGCCACCGGGCCGAGGAGCATATCCGTCTGCTCACCCGCCAGCTGCTGCGGGCCCAGGAAAACGAGCGTCAGCGCCTGTCCCGAGACCTGCACGACACGATCGGACAGGACTTGTCCACCCTCAAGATCGGCATCGAAACCCTCCTGGACGGGCAAACCGCCCCGGACGGGTCGCTGCGCGAGAAGGTTGCACGGCTTTCGGACATGCTCCAGAAGACCATCGCCACCGTGCGGGACCTCGCCTATGACCTGCGCCCTGCCACCCTGGACCAGCTCGGGCTGGTGCAGACCATCCAGCAGGTTGTCGAGGAATTCTCCGAACGCACCGGCATTGAGGTGGATTTTCTCTCGGCCGGGATGAATGACCTGGAGCTCGGCTACGAGATGCGGATCACCCTGTATCGGATGATCCAGGAAGGACTCAATAACGTGAGAAAGCACGCCGAGGCGCGCCGCGTATCCCTACGGCTGGTCGCGTCCTTTCCCAAGATCATCGTGCAGATCGAGGACGATGGAAAGGGCTTCGACGTGCAGGAGCGTCTGGCTTCGGCCGTCAAGGACCGATCCCTGGGTCTCCGCAGCATGCAGGAACGCGCCGCCCTGCTGGGCGGGACCATGAGGCTCGACTCACGGCCCTCGCAGGGCACGCGCATCCGCATTGAAGTCCCTTTCCGGGAGGTACGCCATGGCGGCCAAGAAGACCATCCTGATCGTTGACGACCACCCGTTGTTCCGGGAGGGTCTAAAATCTCTCATCGCCCGCAACCCGACGTTCGCGGTGGTCGGAGAGGCGGGCAAGGCGAGCGAGGCCCTCAGCATGGCGGCGGCGCTCCACCCCGACCTGGCCATCGTGGACATCTCGCTCCCAGACCGGAGCGGCATCGAGCTGACCCGGGAGATCAGCGCCATCCATCCCACGACCCGGGTCTTGATCGTGAGCATGCACGCGAAGATCGACACCATCACGGAAGCCTTTCGGGCGGGGGCGGCCGGCTATGTGGTCAAGGACTCGGCCGCCGAGAAGGTCGTCGAGGGGCTCGATGCCGTCTCGCGGGGCGAATATTTCCTCGACAGCTCGCTTTCCCAAAGCGTGGTCAAGCGTCTGGTCACCTTCCCGGAAAAGGCCGCCCGGATCACCGACCGCGGCTACAACACCCTCACCTCCCGTGAACAGGAGGTGATGCGGCTTCTGGCCGAAGGGCTCACCCCTCGGGAAATCGGCGCACGCCTGTTCATCAGCACCAAGACGGTTGAAAACCACCGGTTCAGCATCATGAACAAGCTCGATCTGCACAGCTCCATCGAACTGGTCCGCTACGCCGCCCGGCTGGGCCTCATCGACGTGGACCGTTGGAAGGACTAAAGCCCAGATCCAGCGCCTCCCGAACAGCCACAGCCAGCTCCCTCAAGGCAACCGGCTTCATCAAAAACGCCCGGCACCCGGCTGCCCTGGCTCCTTCTGCATCGATTTTCTCACTGAAACCCGTGCAGAGGATGACAGGCAGCCCAGGGTAGAGTCGATGAAGTTCACGGGCCAAGTCCTTTCCGGAAATTCCGGGCATGGTCATGTCGGTGATCACCAGATCGAAAGGCGGCTCATCGGACCGATGACGGATCGCTTCCAGCGCCTCGCCCCCGGATGTGCACGTTTCAACCCGATAGCCGAGTCGCTCGAGCATCTTCTTCAAGGCCGACGCCAGCTGAGGCTCATCATCCACCACCAACACACGCTCCCGCCCCGTGGGAAGTGAGCCCGGATCCAGTTCGGGTGCCGCCTGCGGCATGTCGGCGGTGGGGAGCAGGACGCGAAAGGTCGTCCCTCTCCCCGGCTGACTTTCCACCGTTATGGCCCCGGCGTGGCGCTTGACGATGCCGTGGACGACGGATAATCCCAAACCGGTCCCGACGCCCCGCTTCTTGGTCGTGAAGAACGGATCGAAGATGCG
Organism: uncultured Syntrophobacteraceae bacterium; assembly: GCA_964527905.1. Classification (GTDB taxonomy): domain Bacteria; phylum Desulfobacterota; class Syntrophobacteria; order Syntrophobacterales; family Syntrophobacteraceae; genus CALBZH01. The sequence continues at coordinate 299 of CAZGQL010000083.1, read as the reverse complement.
TTCCAAGAGGTCCTCTGGGATGCCATGGCCCGTGTCCCCGACGATCAATTCCACGTGGGGCCCGGGTTCTAATTGCCAATGAGGGGGAATGGATCCCGCTTCGAGCTGAACATCCCTCAGGATCACCGTCAGCAGCCCATTGCCCTCCTCCATGGCATGGGCGGCGTTGGTGCACAGATTCATCAGCACCTGGTGGATCTGGGTCGGATCCGCCCACACCGACGATCGCGTGCTCACATCAAACTTGATCTCGATGGTGGACGGCAGGGAGGCGCGCAGCATCTTGACGGCCTCCTTGA
>CAZGQL010000082.1:18450-18898 GCA_964527905.1 uncultured Syntrophobacteraceae bacterium | reverse complement strand
AGCGGGGAAGCGGGGAAGCGGGGAAGCGGGGAAGCGGGGAAGCGGGGAAGCGGGGGCTTTGGGATATCAGAGTTTTCGCGAACTGAGAGTGTGGCGCGAGGCCAAGGAGTTGGCGGTTCTCATTTACAGGCTTATCCTCGCGACTCCTCTGGCCAGGGACTTTGGATTGAAAGACCAGATGCAGCGCGCAGCTGTTTCCATACCCTCGAACATCGCCGAAGGCTACGAACGACAATCCAATCCCGAATTCATCCGATACCTTCTGATCGCCAAAGGCTCCCTCAGCGAACTCATCACCCAGCTCGAGATCGCCAAGGAAGTCGGGTTCGTCGACGAGGACTCCTTCCTTGCCATCGAAAATCAGTGCACCAAGGTGGGCACCATGCTGACCAAACTGATCCAATCCAGAAGAAGCTGACCCCCGACTCACCCATTCACCGACTCACCT
>CAZGQL010000082.1:14193-18350 GCA_964527905.1 uncultured Syntrophobacteraceae bacterium | reverse complement strand
ATTCACCCATTCACCGACTCACCTATTCACCCATTCACCGACTCACCTATTCACCCATTCACCGACTCACCTATTCACCTATTCACCGACTCACCTATTCACCTATTCACCTATTCACCTATTCCCCGATCATCGAACCCGTGATCCCGAGGGCTGACCCTTGAACGTTATGACCCCTATTATCGGTTTCGCAGCAGCGGCCTGCGTATTGCTCGCCGGGATCGTCCTGGTGCGCCCACAGCGGTCGGCGTCGCGCTTCGCGTTGTCTTTTGGGCTCTTTCTGCTGGGACTCGAATCGGTGTTCCAGGCTCTGGCCGTGCATGGGGACGGAGGGGGTGCCGTCCTTTTCTGGTTTCGCGCCCGGGCTCACACGGGTCTCCTGTCCGCGGGCTGCTGGCTGCTCTTTGCCATGCTCTATCCGGGCAGGCCGCTCTCGAGCCTGAGCATCTATTCCCGCCTGGGCCTGGCCGGCCTGCCGGTCCTTTCCCTCCTCTCCTTCCTGGCCAGCCCGACGCTCTTTTTCACCCAAGCCCATTGCGCCGATTCCCCACTCGACTGCGTGCTCCTCCTGGGGTTCCCCGGCTACCTGTTTACCGTCGCGCTCCTCCTCATGTCCGTGGGCATCCTTGTCCTGGCGGAACGAACCCTTCGAAGCACCATCGGCCGGACCCGCTGGAACGTCAAGCTCATGGTGTTCGGCTTCGGGATCGTGTTCGCCGTCAAGGTCTTCACCACCAGCCAGACGCTCCTCTTTTCCGCGCTGGACACGCGTCTGTCCCTCATCGAATCCCTGGGCGCCCTGGCCGGGTGCGCCCTCATCGCCGTCTCCCTCGGGCGCGGCAGCCTGACCAAGCTGGACCTCTACCCGTCCCATGCCGTGCTGCACCGGTCTCTGGCCCTCCTCGTCAGCGGCCTCTACCTGGTGGCCGTCGGCCTCATCCCTCGACTCCTCGGCCCCCTCGACGCCTGGGGAGTCCTCGCCGCCCATTCCCTCCTGTTCATCGTCGGCCTCCTCGGCGTGGCCCTGCTGCTCCTCTCGGACCGTATGAACCTGCGCATCAAGCAGTTCATCAGCCGACACCTCAAGCGCCCGCGCTACGACTACCGAAGGATCTGGTCCGAGATGGCCGCCCTCACCGGATCCGTCCTGGACCCAAATGATCTGGCACCCCCCCTGGCGAGGCTCGTCTGCACCAACCTGGACCTGCTCACCGTGGGGGTGTGGCTCCGGGACCCCCCCGGGGAGGACCTGAAGTTGGCGGCTTCCACCGACTCAGCCGCCCCCAGAGGGCTGCGCCTCTCCTCCCGACGGGACTGGAACGAGCGCATGGTCCAGGACGCCTTGCACCAATCCGTCCTGGATTTCCTCGAGGCGGAAGACCTCTGGGTCGCAGAGTTTCGGGACGCCAACGCCCACGCCATGGGCGCGGCCCGCATCCGGTTCGGCGTTCCCATGGTTTCAGGCGAGGAACTGGTCGGGCTCATCACCCTCGACGACCGGGTCGCCAAGACGCCCCTGGAAATCGAAGACCTCGACCTCCTCCATGCCATGGCCGAACATGCGGCGTCCAACTTCCACAACCTCATGCTCCTGGAGCAGCTGCGCAAAGCAAGAGAGCTCGAGCTCTTCCAGACAATCTCCGCCTTCTTTGTGCACGACCTCAAAAACGTCGCCTCAAAGCTGTCCCTCACCATGCAAAACTTTTCCGTCCACTTCGAGGACCCGGAGTTCCGACAGGACGCCCTGAGGGTCATTTCCGAAAGCGTGGACAAGATCGGCGGCCTGTGCCAGGGACTCTCCATGCTGAAGGATCGGCCGGAGCCGCGGCTGGAGCCGACGGACCTCAAAGCCCTGGTCGAAGCCGCGGGTCGAGCCCTCAACGGATGCGTCCGGGGGGAGCTGATCTTCCACCTCGAAGCCGTCGGGAGGATCGACGCCGACAAAAACCAGATGAGCTCCGTCGTCACCAACCTTATCCTCAACGCGTCGGACGCCGTCGACGAAACGGGCAAAATCACCGTTTCCACCCGCCAGGAGAAGGGGTGGGCGGTGATCGCCGTGGAGGACAACGGGAAGGGGATGGGGAAGGATTTCCTTGCCAATCAGCTCTTCAAGCCGTTCAAAACCACCAAGAGCAAGGGGCTGGGGATCGGACTCTACCAGTGCAAGACCATCGTCGAGGCCCACGGGGGGCGGATCGAGGTGGAAAGCGAGGAAGGGGTAGGGACGGCGGTCAGGGTGTACTTGCCTGCGAAGAGCTGAAGAAAAACGTCTGGACCACAGAGAATATAAAGGGCACGCAGAATAGAGCCGAACAAGGAATAGAAAAGGAACAAGGATCATAGGGCGTGACGGGTGCCAACGAGGCGAAAGCACTGCACCCCAGAGACCCCAGAGGACACAGAGGAAAGCGTAGAGGACTGCATGGACAAGGCGCGGCTATTGATCGTCGATGACGACGAAGACATACGGATGCAGCTCAAATGGGCCCTCAAGCAGGATTATGAAATTCTGCCGGCGGAGGACCGGGCCACGGCCCTTGATCTCCTGCGGACCCGGGGGCCTCAGGTCGTGACCCTCGACCTCGGACTGCCCCCCTTCCCCCACGATTCCACCGAGGGGTTTGCGGCCCTCGAGGAGATTCTGCAGGTCGAACCGAACGCCAAGGTCATCGTCATCACGGGGCAGGACCAGAAGGACAATGCCCGCAAAGCGATCGGTTTGGGGGCCTACGATTTTCTGTGCAAGCCCATCCAGGTGGAGGATCTTAAGATCATCCTCAAGCGGGCCTTCTACGTCCAGCAGCTGGAGGCCGAAAACCGCGAGATCCAGCGGGAACGGGAGCGCGAGCGCGAGGGCGACGGGTTCGAGGGACTCCTCGGCACGAGCCCCCAGATGCAGGAAGTCTTCAAGACCATCCGCAAGATCGGTGCCTCGGAGGTGCCGGTGCTCATCGTGGGAGAGAGCGGCACGGGAAAGGAGCTTGCCGCCCGGGCCCTTCACCGGCTGAGCGCCCGCCGGGACGGACCCTTCGTCGCCATCAATTGCGGAGCCATCCCCGAAAACCTGCTGGAAAGCGAGCTGTTCGGCCACGAAAAGGGGGCCTTCACAGGAGCCCACGCCCGCAAAAAGGGCCGGATCGAGGGGGCCCAAGGCGGCACGCTGTTTCTCGACGAAGTGGGCGAGCTGCCCCTACCCCTGCAGGTGAAACTCCTGCGCTATCTCCAGGAGCAGGCCATCGAGCGCGTGGGGGGGCGCGAGTCCATTCCCGTGGATGCCCGGGTCCTCGCCGCCACCAACGCCGATGTCCAGGAAGCCCTGCGGGCGGGGACATTCCGGGAAGATCTTTACTATCGACTCAGCGTCGTGACCCTGCCCATGCCTCCCCTGAGGGAACGCGAGGGAGACGCCGCCCTGCTGGCGCGGATCTTTTTGCAAAAATACGCCGGGGAGAACGGCAAACGGATCAAAGGCTTCACCAAACAAGCGGCGACGATGATCGAAACCTATTCCTGGCCGGGCAACGTGCGGGAACTCGAAAACCGGGTCAAGCGAGCCGTCATCATGGCAGAAGGGGCCCAGGTGACCCCCAGGGACCTGGAGCTCACGTCCTTACAGGAAAAATACCTCGGCATCGGCCTGCGCAAGGCCCGGGAGGAGCTCGAACGGGAGCTCATCACACAGGCCATGGCAAAAAACCGAAACAACCTGACCAAGGCGGCGGCGGAGCTCGGGATTTCGCGGCCCGCACTCTACGAGCTCATGGACAAGCTGGGAATCAAGCGCCAATAACGCCCCCGCGCCCCTCGGTTCATCCGCAAGGACCGTGACACGCGCCAACTCGTTGCCCCCGCGGAGGCGGGGGTCCAGTCGATCGAGGCACGTAATTACTGCTCGAAGCTGCTATGCTACTCGTCGCCCCCGCGGAGGCGGGGGCCCAGTCGATCTTCAAAGAGGTGGGTTTCCGCTTTCGAGGGAACGACAGTGGGGGGCGTGGGAGTGCTGCATCGGCCTGCATGGGGTGGTTTCGCGCACTCGCGCACGTGCGAGGGCATCTTATAGACCTCGCTCGGGTTACGAGGATATTCCCTCGCACCAACGCGTCGCCCCCGCGCAGGCGGGGGCCCAGTCGATCCTCAAAGAACAGGGTTTCCGC
>CAZGQL010000082.1:0-14093 GCA_964527905.1 uncultured Syntrophobacteraceae bacterium | reverse complement strand
CGTCGCCCCCGCGCAGGCGGGGGCCCAGTCGATCCTCAAAGAACAGGGTTTCCGCTTTCGAGGGAACGACGGTGGGGGGCAGACCTCACCTTTACTTCCCCTCGACTTCAAGGCAAGGACATTGGGGGGATCGCCACCTTCGGTGAGGACCCCGCAAGGCCTTGCACCGATCGTCCTCTCGTCCCCCCTGGGGAACCCCATAGGGGGCTCCCTGCGGAACGGGACCCAAAGAGCACCCGCCACACCCTTGAGGAGGGGCCGCCGTGACGGCATCGTTTCCCTTCCAGCTAACCCATCTTGGCGGTGAGCGGTGCGTGACCGGCTCCTGCCATCTGGTGCGGGCCGCCCGTCTGAACCTACTGGTGGATTGTGGGGCCGTTCAGGGCCAGGACCGGGGTACCCCCATGGACCGCTGGCCGGTTCCCCCGTCCGACATCCAGTATCTCCTCCTCACCCACGCCCACATTGACCACATTGGCGCGGTGCCCGAACTCATCCGCCGGGGCTTTCGCGGGGAAATCCTCGCCACCCACGCCACCCGGGCCCTCCTCCTTCCTATGCTCCGGGATGCCATGTCCTTTTCCGACATGGACGAGCATGAGTCCCGGCGCATCGCCGAAAGGATCCATGAGCTCAGCTGGGGGTTCGAATACGGCGAGCCCTTCCAGTTGAAAAACGGACTTCGCTTCACCTTCGGTCGGGCGGGGCATCTCCTGGGCTCCGCAACCATCCTCCTCCAGTCGAGTGATTCCGGTGCGTCCATCCTCTTTTCGGGGGATCTGGGCATGCGGGACACCCCTCTTCTGCCGGATCCGGACCCTCCGCCCCCCTGCGATCTCCTGGTGCTGGAGTCCACCTACGGGGATCGGCTCCACGAAAACCGCACGGACCGGCTGGCACGCCTGGGAAAGATCCTCGTACGGGCCCTAGCCGACCGAGGCAAGGTCTTCATCCCCGCTTTCGCCCTCGGAAGGTCCCAGGAGCTCCTCTACGAACTCGACCGGCTGGTTTCCGACGCATCCCTGAGACGCAAGATGCCGGAGCTGGCGGCGCTCCGCCGGGTTCCCGTCTTCCTGGATTCGCCGCTGGGGATCGAACTGACCCGGATCGCTTCCAGCCTCACGGAGCACTGGGACCGGGAAGCCAAGGACCTCTTGGCCAGGGGCGATCATCCCCTCGATTTCGACAACCTCTACGCGGCGACGCGCCACCGGGATCACCTGAAACTGCTCGAGCTGCCGGGACCCGCCGTGATCCTGGCCGGAAGCGGCATGTGCACGGGGGGCAGGATCGTGGATCACCTGAAGGCGGGCATCGAGGACGCCAGGAACGATATCCTGTTCGTCGGCTATCAGGGGCATGGCACGCCCGGGCGCGAGATCCAGGAAAGCGCGTCCAGGCCGGGAGCCGCCGTGGTCCTGGACGGGGAGCGGTACACCGTTCGGGCCAAAGTCCATGTCCTCGGGGGCTATTCGGGCCACGCCGACCGGCAGGGGATCCTGGAATGGGTGGCGGCCGTGCCGCGAAAACCCGGAAGCATCCGACTCGTCCATGGGGAGCCGGATGCGAGGCGGGCCCTTTGGGAGGCTTTGGCGCGTCGGGGCTATGGGGTGGCATGATGGGCTGCCACGGGGGAGGGGCATGATCGCGCCGCCGTGATTGCGCCGCCGTGGAAGGCGGCGCCACCGGTTTGCCAGTCCACTAGGCCACTAGGCCACCAGTTTGGCAGTTCATCGGGCCGGCTGGTGAGGGGTCGGCGGCGCTGCGGAAGGGAACAATGCGCTCGCATGGGAGATGAGGCATGCACAAACACCTCCCCACTCGATGGGATTCGAAAGGGGCCTGGTATTTTGTCACGGCGGTCACCCGCAACAGGGTCCCCTATTTCCAGGATGAGTCATCGTGCAGAATCTTTCTCCATGCCTGCCGCTCGGTCCGGGAAAGACATCCCTACCGCCTCGGCGCCCTGGTGATCATGCCCGACCATTGGCATGCGCTCATCAAGCCTCTCGAACATGAAGTGATCGAATCCATCGTGGGAAGCATCAAACAAAGGGTGTTCCATGCTTCCCGACAGAACGCCGCCATCTCCCCACAAGGTAAAAAAGCAGCTGGTGGCGCCGCCTTCCACGGCGGCGCTCATAAAGCTCAAGGAAGAAGTGCCCCTCCGAAAATCATCAGGTGGCAAACCCGGTTTATGGATCACAGGATTCGCGATGAAGATGATTACTACCGGCATCTGGAGTACATGCGGCTGAATCCATGGAGGCGAGGTCTGGTGGCTGATGAAAAGACGCCCTGGCCATGGTGGTTTGTCCATGAAGACCCTTTTGGTTGAAAGGGGGTTGATGGGTGCGGATGCGGATGCGCCGCCGTGGAAGGCGGCGCCACCAAGAAGGCGGCGCCACCAAGCTTAGTTTATAGCCCGGTTTAATGGGATCATGGTTTAATGGGATCACCAGGTTGAGGTGCGACTGCGGCAAGGATTTGTGGGCTGAGGCGGGGGTAGCAGGGCGAAGAGGGTGAGCTCCCGGAGGGGACGGCTGTGCGTTGGGAAGCGTCGGGATCTGGCAAACGGGCGATTCGTGTCAAGTCGGGCGACGTCATGGCCGAAGGAACGCAAGAGGCACCGCGTCCCGCGTGACATCGGGCACTGGGCGACCCAATGGAATTGAAAACAAGTTGCAACGCAAAGACGCCAAGAACTGACACGCAGCGCTTGGCCGTATTCAAATGGCACCGGTCATGGGGGCTCTCGACGGGTTGTCTGTTTTCTCGTGCTCCCTGCGGTGAAGAAAGAGGCTTATGGGGTTTAAGGCATTGCAGATAAATGGTGTGATGAACGGTGGACTGCGCTGGCGAATCTTGTCGTTCGCCCTTATGGCAGCGACCCTCGTGGGCCTTTTCTTAAAGCCTTTGGTCGAGCTGCTGGTGTGGGCGTGGCGAGATCAACTCCACTCCTACATTCCCCTGATCCCGCTGGTGACCGGGTACCTCCTCTTCAAAGAGAGGCGGGAAATCTTCCGGGATGTGGAAACGGGTGCGGTTCCGGGGCTTCTCTTGCTGGGCCTTGGGGCGGCGGCTTTCGGGCTGACGGCGGCGGAGGAGGCTCTGCCCGCCGTCGATCGGCTTTCGGGAATGGCCGTGTCCCTGGTGCTTGGCTTGATCGGCTGCTTTGCCGCCGTTTTCGGGCGCAAGGCCCTGCGGATGGCCAGTTTTCCGCTTTTCTTCCTGCTGCTCATGGCCCCGATCCCGAGCGGTCTGTTGGGGGCGATCATCACAGCCTTACAGCGCGGCTCGGCTGAGGTCACCCATTGGCTGTTCATGCTCACGGGAGTTCCCTTCCTTCGGGAGGGGTTCACGTTTCAGCTGCCGGGGACGACCATCGAGGTGGCTCCCCAGTGCGGCGGGATCCGATCGAGCATTTCCCTGATGATCGTGTCGCTTCTGGTGTGCCGATTTGTCCTCAGGACGGCCAGCCGGCGCGTGCTGCTGGTTCTTACGGTCATTCCCATAACGCTGTTTAAAAACGGGGTCAGAATCGTTACACTGACACTCCTGGGGACCTATGTGGACCCGAGGATCCTCGACAGCGAGCTGCACCGGAGCGGGGGCATTCCCTTTTTCGGGGTGGCTCTGACCTTGCTTTTGGCTGTGGCCTGGGGACTTAGAAAGACGGAGAAGGTCCCGGAGGGGGACGCCCCGATGTAGGCGAGCCGGCGCCGCATCAAAATCACCGACTTGTCATCTCCGCGTGTGTGGGGACCCCGGTTTTCCAAGGTTTTCCCGGCCCGTACCCGTGCGACGGGCCGGTGAGTCCCATGGGTTGGGGTTTTTCCCCGCTAGGGTTCTGACTTCATTGAACGGCATGGCGATTGCGCTCCGGCGCGGATGCGCTCGCAATGCCCTGCAGAGGGTTTCCCAATGGCTCAGAGTGCCAAGCTTCAGCTCGACCTTTACCTGGACCTGGCCTACCGCCGCAAGTGGTGGATCATCGTGCCTTTTTGCCTCGCCCTCATCGGGGGGGGCATCGTGCTCAAGGTCTTCCCCAAGACGTACCAAGCCACGACCCTGATCCTCCTCGAGCCCCAGTCCATCCCGGAATCCTTCGTCAAGTCCACCATCGTCGAAACCGTCGAGAGCCAGCTCCAGACGATCCAGCAGCAGATCGAAAGCCGCACGAATCTCGAACGCGTGATCGACGAGTTCCGCATCGACAAGTCCAAATTCCAGGACCCCTTCGGCAAGGTACGCCGGATCCTGGCCGAGAAGCTGCCCTTTCTGGGCCTGGAGCCTCTCCAGGCGCAGCCTTCCCGGGAAAGCGAGCGCATGGAGCGGATGGTTCTGGTCGAAAAGCTCCGGGAGCGCATTTCCGTGAACCTCGGCAAGCAGTCCAAGTCGAGCCCCCGAAGCGGCCATCAGAACCTGGCCTTCGAAGTGTCCTTCGAGTGGTCGGACCCGGAGATCATCGCCCCGGTGGTCAATTCCATCGTGGCGCGCTTCATCGAAAACAGCTTGAGCAGCCGCGAAGAGAAGGCCATCACGACCACGGACTTTTTCGAAAAGGAAACGGCCGCCCTTCGCGGGGAGCTCGAAGCCCGGGAGAAGGAGCTGGAAGCGTTCAAGAAGGCCAACATGGGCATGCTTCCCGACCAGCTCCAGAGCAACCTCAGCATCCTGAACCAGCTTCGGGAGCAGACCCTGAGCCTGGAGCGGCGCATGGACCAGGACAAACAGCAGCTCATGTTCCTCAAGTCCCAGGCCGCTATTTCGCAGGCGGAGCGCGGGGCCGGGGCGGCGTCGGGGCCTGTTCGCCCCGAGTCGAAACCGGCTGGAGGAGGCAAGGGTGGAGCCGCCCTCACGAACGAGGAGCTGACCAGCGGCAGCCTTGCGGCCCTTGAGGAGCAGCTGGGGCGGTTGAGTTCCCAGTACACCGAGCAGCATCCGGACGTGGTCGCCCTCAAACGGCGCATCGAAGAGCTGCGTAAGGAGCCGGCCCGGCCCGGCCGGGAACCCGGGGCCCAGGGCGCGCGCGGGCGGACGGATTTCAATGTCGAACTGCAAATCGCCCAACTGAACGCGCGGATCGAATCGACCCAGAGGGAAATCAAGGAGGTCGAGCAGCAAATCGAGCACTACAAGGAGCGGGTGGAGCGCACGCCGCAGGTGGAGATGACCCTGAACAAGATCCTGCGCGACTACACGATGTCCAAGGAGCGCTACGACAGCCTTCTGTCCAAGAAAATGGACGCCAAAATGGCCGAGCAGATGGAAAAGCGCCGGAAGGGCGAGCAGTTCCGGGTCCTCGACCCGGCGGTGAAGCCCGAGCGGCCGTCCAAGCCCGATGCCAAGAAAATCATGCTGGGCGCCCTGGTCCTCGGCCTCGGATTGGGGTTCGGCTGCGCGTACCTGCGGGAGATGCTCGATCCCGGGTTCTATGATCCCGGTGATCTGGAGGATTTCACGGGCGTGCGCGTCCTGGTGAGCCTGCCGGATTTGAATGTCCGCGCCAAGTAGAAGGCGTGGTGAAGGAAAAGCAACCGCGAGAGCCATGGGGTCACGGTGATGTTCACGACGAGGAGGGAGATGCGCATGCCGATGTTTCGAACGGGAATGCGACTGGTGGCGGTGGCGGTGGTGATCGCGCTGGCCGGGGCCTGCGGCCTGACGTCCGAGGGCAAACGGGCCAAGCACACCGAGCGGGGGGATGCCTACTATAACGAAAAGAAATACCCGGAAGCGATCATCGAGTACAAGAACGTCCTTAAAGCTGTCCCCAACGACCTGCACGCCATCAAGCGGCTCGGCTTGTCCAGCTTCGCCATGGGGAATTTCAACGAGGCGTTCCCCTACCTGGCCAGGGCGCGGGACATCGATCCCGAGGACCTGGACATTCGGATCAAGCTCGCCGCCATTCTGGCTCTGGCCCGCAAACCCGATGAAATGCGCAAAGAGGTGCTGTTCATTCTCGAGAAGAATCCACGTCACCTGGAAGCCATTCAGCTGCTGGGGACCATCGCCGCCAAGCCCGAGGAAGTGGCCGATGTCCTGAACCGCCTCGAGGCCATCAGAGCCGAAAACGACGGCCAGGTCTTCTATCATTTGACAGTCGGGAGGATGCACCTCAAGAATCGAAACGGGACGAAGGCCGAGGAGGCCTATCGGACGGCCCTCCAGCGCAACCCGGAATCCATCGAGGCCCACCTGGCCCTCGGGGAACTGCTGGCCATGAACAAGGATCTGGCCGGCGCCGAAAGCGAGTTCAAGACTGCTGCCGCTTTGGCACCCATCGATTCCCCCGTCCAGCTGAGGCTGACGGACTTCTATCTGGCCACCCAGCGGCCCGAGGAGGCGCGTGCGCGACTGCGGGAGCTGTCCGCCAAGGCCCCGAATTTCCTCGCCCCCTCCTACCGCCTGGCCGACATGGCCTTCGTGGAGCAGAACTACGACGAAGCCCTGAAAATCCTGGATCCCATCCTCCAAAAAAACCCGACCGATCCGGACGCGCGCCTGATCCGCGGTCGCGTTCACCTGGCTCAAAAGAAGACCGCACAAGCCATCGAGGACTTCGAGCAGGTGATCAAGTCCCAGCCCGACGCGCCCATGGGACACTACCAGCTGGCCCTGGCCCGCCTGCAGGCCAATGAGCCCGAGCCCGCCAAGGCGGCCCTGAAGGAGGCCGTGCGCCTCAACCCGGATTACGCCGAGGCCGTCGTGCGTTTGGCCGAGCTGGAGCTGCCGGGGGAGGGACGGCAGCGCGCCATCGAATCCCTGGAAGCACTCCTCAAAAAACAGCCCGATTATGTGCCGGCCATGGTGGTCTTGGGAACCGGCTACCTCGCCAAGGGGGATGCGGACAAAGCGGTGGATGTCCTCACCTGGGCCGGCCGCCTGGCGCCCAAGGATCCCCGCGCGGTCTACCTGCTCGGGCTGGCGCTGCGCGGCCAGAACAGAAATGCCGAAGCGGAAAAGCAGTTCACCAGCGCTCTCCAGCTCGCCCCCGGCTTCGTCGAGCCGCTGGCCAACCTGATCGCCATGGACCTTGCCGACAAGAAGCCCGATGCGGCCCTGGCCCGGGTCAAGCGGCAGATCGAAATCGAGCCCAAGTCGGCGGCCCTGTACTTTGCTCTAGGCAAGGTGCACCAGCTGCGCAACGAGCCGAAGGAGGCGGAGGCGGCTTACGAGAGAGCGCTCGAGCTGCAACCGGACCTGGCGGGGGTCTATGTGGCCCTCGGACAGCTCTACGCGGCCGGAAAAGAGTATGACCAGGCGCTGGCCAGACTATCCAAGGCCCTCTCGGTGAATCCCGGAAACCAGTCGGCCTTGATGCTGACCGGACTGCTGCACCATGAACGGGGCGATTTCGCCAAAGCCCGCAAGGCGTACGAAGACCTGCTGGCCGTCAACCCGAATTTCGCTCCCGCGGCCAACAACCTGGCCTACCTGCTGGAGCGGGACGGAGACCTCGACAAGGCCCTGGACCTGGCCTACAAGGCCCGAGCCGCCGCTCCGGAGGACCCCCACATCGCCGACACCCTCGGCTGGATCCTCTACCGCAAGGGCCGCTACGAGCACGCCGTGACGTCCCTGGAGCTGAGCGCCTCCAAGCTCCCCGACAACGCCGAGGTCCAGTACCATCTCGGGATGGCCTACCTCAAGCAGGGGAACAAGGAGGCGGCCCGGAAGAGCCTGCGCGAGGCCCTGCGCCTCAGCTCGAGCTTCCCAGGGGCGGACGAGGCCCGAAAAGCTTTGGAAGGACTGTGAATGCACCCGGAACGCCCGGCTGCCCCCCAATGGCAGCCGGTGACCCAGTGAAGGAAACCGTTTGGAATGAGTAAAATTTTCGAGGCACTTGAAGAGGCGAGCCGGTCCAAGTCGTTGTCCGGCGATGTGGCGTTGCTCCGTTCGGATGTGACGATGGTCGACCGTGCGCCGCCCGAGCTGGTGGTCGTCAATCAGCCCGGCTCCCACACGGCGGAATCCTTCCGCTTCCTGCGGGCCAAGATCATCCGCCCGGCCTCCGGCGCTGTCCCGCGCACCATCGTGGTCACCAGCGCCCTCATGGGCGAGGGGAAAACCTATGTGGCGTCCAACCTGGCCGCCGCCATCAGCATGGGAATCGAGGAATCCGTTCTGCTGGTGGATGCGGACCTGAGGCGGTCCGCCATCCATCACATGTTCGGCATGCCCTTCTCCAGGAAGGGACTCTCCACCTACCTGGCCGAGAGCGCCGCCCTGTCGGACCTGCTCCACAAGACCGCCGTGGACAAGCTGACGATCCTCCCCGCCGGCAACTCAACGGAGATCCCCGCCGAACTGCTGTCGTCGGAAAGGATGCGGGCTCTGATCCGGGAGCTTAGAGACCGCTACGCGAACCGGTTCGTGATCATCGACACCCCCCCGGTGGAGCTGACCCCCGAGGCCGCGGTCATCGCCAACGAGGTGGACGGGGTACTGTTCGTGGTGCACTACGGAGTGACCCCGCGCCATGCCGTGAAATCGGCCCTCGACAAAGTCCAGAAGGAAAAGGTTCTGGGGATCGTCTTCAACGGCTACAATAAAACCAAGAAGTTCTACGATGAATATGGGTACCACAAGTACGCATATCGGAAAAAGAAGAAGTGAAGAGGCCGTTGCAAGACCCTCAAATCCCGTTCCCCCCGCGCTGACGGGGGTGTAGAAGTCATCGAAAAAACTGGAATCCAGCCTTCGCGGGGATGACGTCAACGCAACAACATTGATTCTTGGAGGCACGTCTGGCGTTGCGGCTGCACGGGAATGAGGCGGGCGTCCGGTGATGTCATCGCCACAGGGTTGAGACCCCGTTCCGGGCATCCATGGGACTTGACCTCCCCCGAAGCCAGGGTTGACTCAACCCTATTGAACCCATCCCTTGGCAAGGAGCATGCCCTGAGCGCACCCCGGGTTGTGCCCGGGAACCAAATCTGTAGACCCTATCGCCCATAAGGTGGGGATAGCCCGTGTGGGCACGGGTATCTCACGACCTTAAGGATGCCACATCCGCGACAGGTTCAAAAAACCGAAGGCGGATTTCCAAAGAGCCGATGATGCAGGAAAAAACCTTTGCATCATCGGCTTTTTTGTTGTTAAAGGAATGGTTGCATCCCAATTCAATGGTCACAATAGGAGTTGATCTTCCGGCAGATGAGGATCGGTCATGAAAAGAATGGCGTTGGCTTTACTTGTCGGCCTTGTTCCCGCCCTGCTCCTATCCCTGCTTGTCGACGTGTGGGCCCAGGGGGTTGCGGAGGGCCCTTACGCGCCGCAGCCTGGCTCGCCGTACGGGGGTAGCTACATCGTCGGCAAGGGGGATGTGCTGGAGGTCAACGTCTGGCGTGAACCGATGCTCTCGGGGGAGGCCATCGTGCGCAACGACGGCATGATTTCCCTCACCCTCGTCGGAGAGGTCGAGGCGGCGGGTCGCACCACGTCGGATCTCAAAGAGGAAATCCAGGCCCGTTTGAAGAAGTTCATCGGGGACCCCGTTGTCACGGTGATGCTAAAGACGCCGGCCAGCCAGAAGTTCTACGTGATCGGAGAGGTCAAGACGCCGGGGGAATTCGATCTGGTGAAGGAGATGACCGTCGTGCAGGGGATCGCCCGGGCGGGTGGCTTCACCGAGTGGGCCGACAAGGACGGGATCATCGTGCTGCGCCGCACGGATGGGGCCGAGCAGCGCTTGCCGGTGCGGTACAAGGACATCGTGAAGGGCAAGGACATGAGCCAGAACCTCATGCTTCGGGCCAACGACACGATCGTTGTCCCGTAGAGGCCCATGCCGGAAATCGCCGACCGGCATTGCGGGGCCGGGGCGGAATCCGGACCTACCGTTTCCCTGTTGAGGAGTGGGCTCGGAATGGGAAAGGCACGTTCGCTCGTGTTCCTCACCGCCTGCCTGATCGCGCTGGTCGCCTGCTCCGGCTACCGGACCACGGTTCTGCCTCGAATGAGCTTCACCGAGGAAGTGACCAACAACGTCGGCCTCAGTTCGGTCAATCCCGAATATGACGTCGTCACCGGCCTCAGCCCGGGGGTCACCGTCGCCGTTACCGGCCGGGACCGGGAGGCCAAGGTGGATTATGACCCCACCCTGAAGTTCTACGCCCGAAGCCATCCCCTGGTCGGAACCCTGCACAAAGGGGTGCTCACCGCCCGCAATGCGTTTTCCAGACACTCTGTCATGGAGTTCAAAGACACGGTTTCCCGCACGGACGACCCGGTGGTGACGAGCCAGGCGTCCTTCTCGCCCGAGGACGACCCGCAACAACCCGACGACCTCACCCGCCGCAAGGGTCGGGAGCCTTACACGAACAATGCCGCGACGCTTCGGTTCCAACACGAATTCGGTCCCGGGGATGTTTTCTACGTGAGTTATTTGAACACCATGCTGCGAAACGACGACCCGACCGTGGAGGACAGCACTCGCCATCAGCCCGCCGTCGGGGTGGACTATTGGTTCGGACCCCGCTACGGCATCAAGTCGAAATTCCAGTACACGCGGGGGGACTTCTCACTCGACACGAGCGCTTTCAACTCCTTTGAGATGAACACGCGTTTCATTCGGAAGTTCACCCGCACCCTGAACGCCTTTCTGGAATACCGGCAGACCTACAAGGATTATGTGGGGGAAGGCGACAATTACATGCTCTACGACGGCACGGTCGGAGTCGAATACCACGTGTCCGCCTTGACGTACTTCACGCTGAGTACCGGCATCTTTTACCGGGATCCCGAGGAAGCCGGCGGACGCACCGGATACGTGCTGCGTGGAGACATGGCCCGGAAGTTCAGCCGGGGGGACGTCCGCCTGAGCTTCGGAACCGGGTCGAGGGACACGGAGTTCACCGCGGAAAACCTGGGATTCACGGAATTCGCCGAGGCCAAGCTGGCGGCCCGGTATGGCTTCACCCGCCGTCTGACGGGGGAGGTGCTGGCCAGCTACACCCGCAACGACTACCAGGATCAAGCCGGCCGGTCCGACGATATCCTCTCCCTCCAAGGGGGATTGAGCTACCTCATCCGGCCCTGGGTCACTTCCTCCATCCGATATACGCACAAGGACACCCAGTCCACCAGTCCGGGGAGCGGCTACACCGACGATCGGATCACCTTCGGACTGTCCTTCGTCCCCACCCTGCCGTGGGTGTGGTAGAGGCGGGGAGGCTGGCCCTCCTGTGGATCCTCGTCTGCATTGCCTTCCCATGCCCATGGGCGAACGCCGGCGAAACCTGCATTCGGCGAGACGGTCTCGAGGTCTGTGGTCAGGCGCTGGGACTCTGTGACCTTTCCGAGTTGATGTCTCGCGAGCAGCCCGGACTGGGCATGGAAATGTTCGCCGTGACCGTGATCAACCATTCGGATCGCCGGATCCGCATCCATCCCGCCGACTTCGCGGTGCTCACCGAGACGGGGAAGGTCGTCCAAGTGGACGCGTCGCTTCTCGACGGCATCGGGGTGAGGGGCAAGTTGCGCAGAGCGGAACTCGGGCCCGGGGAGCGCGTGAAAGGGCGTCTCTTTTTCCCGGCTTACATGGGCCCCTTTAGGGCGTTGATCTATCGGGGCTTCCCCGCGTTCGAAATCCGTTTCTATTGAGTCCGACGCCACGCAACCGGCCGATCTCCCCTGCGGCATCCAAGACCAAGGCCTCTCCCTCGCCGCTCCGCCTCCCCCTGTCGGTAAAGAAGACGGTTTCGACGCTTCCTCCCCCCCATAGAAGTTTTTCTCAATATAATCGTTTGATCTCCCAATGGAAAAGCTCTACACGAAAGCGAGGGTTGTCGGAAATCCTTACATGTTTCCCGGCCATGCCTTGCCCGGCACGCGACGCGGGAGTGAGCCGGAGTTGTCCCGGTGTTCTATTGTAACCTACTGAAAAAACTTGAAATAAGCGACGGTCTGAGGCGAGGGGAACCCGCTCCGCTTGAACTGGCACGTTTCGTGATATCCACCGGGAGACATGAGGCTGCTCCCGTGGGCAAGCCGGTGAATGGCTGCCGTTACGATTATGGGGATGAGTGATGGATGAACAGGGGGATATCATGAAGCGGTTCCTAGTGTTCGTGTTGTGTCTCGGACTTGCATTCACCTGCGTGGGCGTGGCCTCGACGGCGTCGGCCGGGACGCTCAGCGTGGGAGACTACGTCAAGCTCAGCGATAGCTATGGAACAACGGGAGGGGGGGAGTTCATCGTCAGAGGGGAATACCTCAAGGGAAATGACGGCAAATGGACCCTTCAAAGCGGTGGTTACGAATTCATCACCTTTTGCCTGGAAAAGGATGAATACATCGGCTTCAACACCGTGTATCGAGTCGACAGCATTTCGACCGCCGCCGTCAACGGCGGAAATAATGTTCAAGGGATTGGAAGCGATCCGCTTGATCCGAGAACGGCGTATCTCTACTATCATTTTATCAAGGGGGATCTTGCGGGTTATAATTATTCAGATAAGACGCTTCGAGTCGAATCGGCCAACCAGCTGCAAAATGCCATTTGGTATCTTGAAGGAGAGATCACTTCGCTTGCCACGAATTCGCAGGCGTCTAAATGGGTTAAGGCTGCCACAGCGGCGGTCGGCAAATCCACGTACCTCTATGGTGTCCGCGTGATGAATCTGGTATCCTTGGATGGGAAGGAAGCCCAGAGTCAGCTCTGCTACGTTCCGGAGCCCGGCACCCTGCTTTTGCTTGGACTCGGGCTGACGGGTCTGGCTGTGTGCCGGCGCAGGCGCCTGAGCTGAATGGGGGAGAGTTCCGTTGCGAAAGATCGTCGGCGGCGATCCAACCCAATGCCGTTGCCTTGAGATCTTGCGGAACGCCTACGGGCGAGCATTTTCCCGATGCCGCTGCCTCAGCGTCACCCCCGCGAAGGCGGGGGTCCGGAAGGCCGGTTGAAAGCTGGATTCCCGCCCGTCTCTTTTCGAACCGGGCAACAGCGCGCCTGCCGTCGGGGAGAGTTCTTGCCATTTCCGAAGTTGACCCAACGCAAGGAATGTCGTGTCCCCACCGTCTGGGGGTGGGGACTCCTGGCTTTGGTGTGCCTTGGCCTGGCGGCCCTCTACGTTGAGACCATCCATTCCTTTCTGGCCGTGTCCCGGCCCGTGCGCGGGAGCATCCTGGTGATCGAGGGGTGGATTTCGTCTCCCACCGCCCTGAAGCAGGCCGTGAACGAATTCAAGAGCCACGGCTATGAGCTTCTTGTGGTGGGCCGGGACGAGGAGAAGCCCTGGGTGCCGTCCGTGCTCGTCAAGTGCGGCATGACTGAAAGCCGCATGGTGCTCGTGCCCGTGCCTCATGTGGAAAAGGACCGAACCTACGCTTCCGCCCTCGCCACGAGGGACTGGCTGGCGTCCCACGAGGTCCGCAGCCCATCCATCGATGTTTTCACCGTCGGGACCCACGCCCGAAGGAGCTGGATGCTTTTCCGGCATGCGCTGGGGAGTCGCGTCCGGGTCGGCATCATTTCCTCCCCCAACCTCTATTACGACCCCGATCACTGGTGGCGGTCCAGCGAAGGGTTCAAGGAGGTTCTCTACGAGACCCTCGCCTGCCTCTACACCTATGTTTTTCGCTTTTCCTGGAATCCCGAAGGAGTCGTCCCGCCGGCATCCGAACCGCGCCACGAGGGCTGACTTGCGGATGGCGCAAGGGCTTGCAGAAAGGCGAAGGGCGTTTGAACCCGTCGTGGCTCGGCCCGGGAACCCCCATAAAGTGCCGCTGCAAGCTCGCTTGGATCTCAGCGGCTCCGTTGCCTATCAGGCGGGAATGCTGCAGTTGGGATGGCCGTCTGGGCCCCCGCCTTCGCGGGGGTGACGTTGGGGGGTTACGGCAGCCGCTTGGTCGGGGATGAACCCCATGAGCCTTCTCTATCACCATGAGCCTTCTCCATCACGAGGATCCATCGCAGGAAGCGAGATCGTCCTTGCCGCTCAGGCGGGAGAGCTGCGGTTGGAATAGCCATCTGGGCCCCCGCCTTCGCGGGGGTGACGGTGGGGGGGTACGCCGGCCGCTTGGGCGGGGATGGACCCCATGAGCCTTCTCTATCACCATGAGCCTTCTCCATCACGAGGATCCAT
>CAZGQL010000081.1:14692-19352 GCA_964527905.1 uncultured Syntrophobacteraceae bacterium | reverse complement strand
TCCCACATGGCCCGGACCGTCGCGTTGGAGGTCATGCGGAGGGGCCTGCGCTGCAGGACATAAAGCCTGCGGTCTTCCACCGTGAATTCGATGTCGAGGGGACGTTTGGACGCGGCTTCAAAACGCTCTCGCACCAGCATCAGGCGTTCGTAGATGTCAGGGAATTGGACTCGCAGGTCCTCCGTATGGAGCAGAGGTTTGCGGAGCCGTCCCGAGACGATCTTGTCGCACTGGACTTTCGGAGCCCACTCGATGATCAGTTCGTTGGATCCGGTCCGTTGATTGCGCGTGAACAACACGCCGCTCAGGCAATTGTGCTCGTCCCGGTTGCCAAAGACCATCTCCTGAATGACGACGGCCGTTCCCATGTCGTCCGAAACCTTCGGCTTGCGGGAGCGCCTGGCTTCCATGGCGGTTTGCGACATCCATGAGCTCAAGATGGCTTCGATGGCGTTGCGCAGCTGTCGGTGAAGATCCTGCTCGAATCGGTGAGGCAGACTCGGGTGTCTTGAGGTGACCAGGATTTCATTGAACCGACGAATGAGGTCCCTAAGAAGCGGGATGGCGATGGACCCCTCATTGCCGGCCCGTGTGCGCATGATGGCCTCATAGAACGGATCGTAAGGAATGGAGAGGACAACTTCGCCGTACATACGGATGGCGGTGAGGTAAGTGGTCAGGACGAAGCTCTCGTCTTGACCGCCGTCGATCAGCGCCTGGACCACGACGTCGTTCAAGCCGACGTTGAGCACCGTACTGAGGGCTCCTGGAAGGGAGATCGGTGCGCCTCCCCGCACGGCCACGAGGAGAGGCATCCGACCAGATGTGTCGCCGAACCGGCGCCCCTTGCGCTGTTCGAACCCGTGGAGATGCTCCAGAATCCGCTCCCAGAGCCTGTCCGTCAAGGTGTCTCCAGCTTCATGATAGTCCCGCCAAACCTCGGTGGACAAAATGAATCCGTCCGGTACGGCGACCTGTTCCTCCATCCCGGGGAACAGGACCCGCATTTGGCGAAGGTCTTCGACCAGCTTGGCGCCCTTGGCGCCGAGCAGTTCCACCTGGGTCGGGTCCGCGTCTTCGAAGGATACGATCAACGGCTCGCGCGACATGGCACACATCCTTCCGGCTGGGGGGAGACCCTGCGGAAAGTCAACAACGTTGCAGGGGAAGGTCCCCACCATGAGGGTGAAGCGTTCGGTACACGGTTTTGTACGTCAATCCCTCCCGGGGGAGTCGGGCGGGTTCCACGATTTGGATCCTGGCGCCAAAACCCAGCATGCGCCGGACCTCCGCGCGAAGGCGTTCCATGTGGAGCGAACGGCTCCCATCCGAAAAGGGAACCGTTTCGTCCCGCGAAACTAGGATGTCCAGATGGTCTCCAATCCCATAGCTCGTGTAGATGAGCAGCCTCAAGTCCAGAATGGCCGGATCGAGCGACCTCAACAGCGTTTCGAGTTCCTGGGGATAAAACGGGATGCCGCGGATGGCCACCCGATGGTCGGTTCTTCGGACAACGGGCGACATACGGATCGAAGAGCGACCGCACGGGCAAGGAGCGTCGTGGAGCACCGTGATGTCGCCGGTCCGGTAACGGAGGAGGGGGTAGCCCTCAGCCGTCAGAGTGGTGATGACCAACTCCCCCTCCGCACCGGGAGAAACCGGCTCGCCCGTCACCGGGTGAACCGTTTCCACAAGGAACTGGTCTTCCGCCAGATGCAGGCCCCGCCGCAGGGGACATTCTCCCGCCATTCCCGGTTCAACCATCTCGCTCACCCCGTAGAGTCCGTAGGCCGGAGCTCCAAATCCGTCCTCGACTCTTTGTCGAAGCGGTTCGGACACCGGGTCGGGCCCCAAAAGGACGGCGCGCAGATGAAGGTGGCCACGATCGACCTGGTCCCGTTCCAGGGTCTCGACGATGTGCAGGGCGAAGGCCGGGGTCGTCGCCAAGACGGTCGAGTGGAAGTCCTGCATGATCTGGATCTGGAGGGTCGCCGAAATGGTGGCGGATGGAGCCAACGTGGCCCCAATGGCTTCGGCGGCGTGGTTGAAGGTGAACGCACCCGGGAACAGGCTGTAATTGTAGGCCACCTGAACCACATCGCGGTCCGTCACGCCGACCTGCTCAAACAGACGCACCATGAGGGACTGCCACATGGCGATGTCGTGCCGCGTGAAGCCGACGACCACGGGCTTGCCATGAAGGCCGGGCTGGGTCTGGCTGATCTTGAGACGAACGATACTCCGAAGGGGGACGGCAAAGAGTCCATATGGGTAGTGGGCCGCGAGATCGTGGCGGGTCGTGAAGGGAAACTCCCGAAACCGCTCCAACCCACTGACGTCCTCGGGCAGGATTCCCAGGTCGTCCATGCGCCGACGGTAAAAATCCACCTTGAAGTAGGCGCGATTCAGGGTCGCCTGCAGGCGCTCCATCTGCAAGTGGCGGATCTGGTCGCGCGGGGGCGTTCCATGGGTCTCCTGGGGCATGATCCCTCCCTACCTTTCCCACTTGAACTCATAATCCTTTCCAAGATAAGCGCGTTGGATGTCGTCGTTGTCGAGGAGTTCCTCTCCACTGCCGGTGAGCACAATACGGCCGTTTTCGAGTACGTATGCACGCTGAGCCAGGCGCAGCGCCCCCATGGCGTTCTGTTCCACCAACAGCACAGTGGTTCCTTGGCCGTGCAGAAGGGAGATGGTCCGGTAAATCTCCTCGACGATGAGTGGGGCGAGCCCCATCGACGGTTCATCCAGGACGAGCAGCCGAGGCTTCGCCATCAGTGCGCGTCCAATGGAGAGCATCTGCTGTTCTCCACCGCTCAAAGTCCCGGCCTTGTTACGCAGTCGCTGTGCCAAGGCAGGAAACAGATCCAGCACCTGGCCGATGGACTGTGTTACGTGCTTTCGTCCGTGCACGTATCCCCCGAGCTCCAGGTTCTCACGCACAGTGAGATTGGGAAACAGCTGCCTGGCTTCGGGGACATGGATCAACCCCAGTCGGACGATGCGCTCGGGGGCCATGGCCTGGATGGCCCGGCCCTCGAAGGTGACCTCTCCCTCATAGGCGCGGTGCAGGCCGCTCAGGGTCCTGAGCAAGGTGCTCTTCCCGGCTCCGTTGGACCCAATGAGCGCGACGATCTCCCCCGGTGCCACATGGAAGGTGAGTCGACGCAGAACCTGGATTGAGCCGTACCCGGCGGAGAGAGCCGTGACCTTCAGCATAGGGGTTGCTTCACTCCCAAATAAGCCGCGATGACCTTCGGATCTCTCTGGATCTCCCGGGGGGGGCCGACGGCGATCCGGCTTCCGTGCTGCAGCACAACGATCCGATCCGCCAAGCTCATCACGACGTTCATGTCGTGTTCGACAAGGATTATCCCCATCCCCTTCCGGCGAAGCAAGGACACATGCTCGACCAACCGGCAGCTTTCCCTGGGATTCAACCCACCTACCGGTTCGTCGAGCAGGATCAGGGAAGGCCCAAGAGCCAGCGCTCGCGCCAACTCCACCAGTTTGTGTTCGAGCAGCGATAAATGGCGGCCCTCGCAAGAGACCCTTCGGTCGAGGCCGAAGAAGGCAAGGAGGCTCATGGCTCGCTCGATGAGGGCTGCTTCCTCCCTTCGCTCCCAGGGAAGATGAAGGGCCGATGCGCCGAATCCGGCGCGACCGTGCGTGTGGCATCCGAGGAGCACGTTTTCGAGCACGGTCATGGAGCCGAAGATTTGGGCCGTCTGGAAGGTACGACCTATTCCCATGGAAGCGATCTCATGGGGCGGTCGGGTCAGAAAGGGCCGGCCCCGCAGACGCGCATGTCCTGTATCGGGCTTGGTCAGACCCGAGATGACGTTGAGAAAGGTCGTCTTGCCGGCCCCGTTGGGGCCAATCAGAGCCAGAATCTCGCCCGCATGAACGTGGAGGCTCACCCCGTTCAAGGCCTGTATCCCTCCGAAGCTCAAGGACACCTCGTTCACCTCCAGCAGTGGATCTTCACCGTGAGCGATCTGTGGTGATCGAGTGTCCTCGAACGCCATGGCCAAGGACGCTCCGCTGACTGAAGTGCATGATTCCCCCGAGCCGTCCTCCTTCCCGCCTGGGGCTGGGTGTTTTGTGCGTCTCCAGCCCAGACGGATCAGAGACCCAAGAGCGGGCAGCAGTCCCTCGGGACAGAACACGAGGACCCCCATGAGCATCAGGCCGTAGAGAAGCACATGCAAGTCCTCGAATGCGTGCAGCAATTCAGGAAGGCTGGTGAGGAGAACGACTCCGGCCAGGCCGCCCCATAGATTGCCCATCCCGCCGACGGCGACCATGGTGACCGTCTGCACGGAATAGAAAATGTCAAAGGTCTTGGGGCTGATGAACGTGACGTAATGAGCGTAACAGAACCCGGCAAGGGCAGCATACAGGGCGCTGGCCACGAACAGGATCACCTTGTAGCGAAAGGCGGGAATCCCGAGCGTTCCAGCCGTCAACTCCCGTTCGTGAACGGCATGGAGAGCACGACCCAAACGGGAGTCCATCAGATTAAGACCAAGCCCTGAAAGGAACAGGTAAAGGGGCCAGATGAAAACAAAGAATTGCCGATCCGATGCAAGGGTCCATGGTCCGATTGTCAACCTGGGAATTCCTGGAAACCCGGATGGCCCGCCTGTCCATGCTTCGA
>CAZGQL010000081.1:1447-14670 GCA_964527905.1 uncultured Syntrophobacteraceae bacterium | reverse complement strand
GATGATGTTGAAGCCCAAAGTGGCCATGACCAGATAATGGCCCTCCAGTCTCAATGTGGGGAGCGCCAGGCAGTACGCCATCGTCCCGACCAGGAAGAGTGCGAAGAGGAGAGCCGCTGGGAGGGGCCAGTGCCAAGTCGTGCTAGCGATCGCCGAAAGGTAAGCCCCTAGACCGTAAAAGGCGGCATGGCCCAGGGAAACCTGACCGGAAGAGGCGATGAAAAGGTTCAAGCCGAAAACGACAATGGCATTGAGGGCAATGACGTTGAGCAGCAAAAACAAGTAGGAATTGGAAGCTTCCAGGCCAACAAGCCGACGAGTGCCCCCAGGGCGACCAGCCAGCGCCAGTCCCGGGGAAGATACGATGTGCGGCCGGACCCGCCGGACTGCATCCCTACCGCCCCCACGTGCGTCTCACAGCCTTTGCACACGGACCTGTCCCAGAAGCCCCGCCGGTCTGACAAACAGAATCACCAGCAGAACCAGGAAGGCCGTAGCGTCCTTGTAAGCCGAGGAGAGGAAGCCCGCTCCCATCGACTCCAAGACGCCCAGCAGCAGCCCACCGACCACGGCTCCCCAAGTGTTTCCATAGCCGCCGAGAATTGCTGCCGAAAAACCCTTGAGTCCCAGCATCAATCCCGCGTCGTAGCTCATGCTGGTGATGGGTGTGATGAGAATCCCGGCCAGCGCTCCCAGGGCGCCGGCCAGCGCGAAAGCCAGCGAGACGACTCTTCGCACCGAGATGCCCAACAGCAGGGCTCCTTGGGGGTTGTCCGCCGCCGCACGCATGGCTTTGCCGAGAAGGGTCCGGTGAAAAAAAACATACAGGCTGATCAGCACAATCACGGAGAGGCCGAGGATCCACAAAGTTTGCGGGAGGATCGCCGCACGCAACAGGACCAGGGGAGACTCCCCGCCCAGCGGAGGATAGATATGGGCGTTCTTCCCCCAGCCGATCATGCTGGCCCCCCTCAGCGCGATGGACGCCCCGACCGTGATCATGACCAAGGTGAGGATCTCCCGGTTCCGGGCATGCCGGATCGGACCCCGCTCCAGCCCCATCCCGACCAGGGCCACCAAGACAATGGCGGCCAAAAATGCTGGGAGCATCGGGACATGAAGCTCATGCATGAGATAGATGGCGATCATCGCCCCGAGCATCACGAAATCGCCCTGGGCGAAGTTGACCAACCCCGTGGCGTTCTGAATCAGACAGAACCCCAGCGCAATGAGGGCGTAGATGCTCCCGTTGGTGAAGCCGGAGACCAGGAATTGGGGAAAAAGCGTCCAGAACATGGGCCGGCCTACCGACGTTTTCTGGCTTCTTCCCAGCCCGCCGTGAAGGCAGCAAGGCTGGACTCCAAACGTCGACCTCCCATGGACAAGAGGGTGTCCCTGACCGATTCCGGGGTGCAAAACAAAACGCCCCAACCGGCGGCAAATCCAAGCATCACCAGATTGGCCGCAACCGGGGAACCCATGGAGCCGGCAATCCCCGTGGCGTCGATGGTCTCAGGAGAACTTCCGGCTGGGTGGTTGAGCAGGAGAGTACCGCCGGGTTTGAGGAAGTGCCCATGGGCGGCGGGCGCATCGGGATGCAGGGCCAGGAGAACCTCGGCCTTTCCGGGCCGGATCAGGGGACTCGTTAGAACTGGGGCCTTCGTTCGACCTCGGGGCCGCTTATGAACCTTAAGATGGCTGATGACATTGCCCCCACGTTGCGCCATGCCGTGCGTTTCGGAAATGAGCACCGAGTAGCCGAGACGCAACGCGGTTTCGGCAAGCAATTTGGTGACGAAAAGGATGCCCTGGCCTCCGACGCCGCTGATGATGATCTGCTGCATCGCGACGGTTTGCCTGGCTCTTGTACGCTTTTCGGGCATCGGCTCGCTACCTCTCCGCTGATTCCCGCGTTCCCGTAGCCTGCGCCGGTAACCGAGCCCCGGCTTGGGAACCGGCGGGAAAGTCTAGGTTTCCAATGGGTTGCCCTTGATGGCCTTGCGCGGGCAAGCGTGGACGCATACCCCGCAGCCAGAACACAGGCTCCGATCAATCTGGATGGGCTGCTTATCCCCCGTCGAGACGAGCGCGGGGCACTCGAAATGCTCGATGCAGAAGTGGCACCCTTCGCACTCCTCACCCACGGATGGCTCGATACGAGTCCAATCCTGCGCCTGGCCACGATCCATCAGACAGGGGCGCTTGATCACCACGACAGCCACCGTCCCGCCTTCGGATTCTGCAAATCGGCCCGCCTTTTTCAGGGCCGCGACGGTCCCCTTGAAGTTGTACGGGTCGACCTCTTCCACGAATCCGACCCCGCAGGCCCGAACCAGATCGGGGATCGTGACCGAGGGAACGGGCTTTCCGTCAAGGGTCCGACCGGAGGCGGGCGTCGGCTGGTGCCCCGTCATGGCCGTGGTGCCATTATCCAAAATGGCGAGCACGAACCGAGCCCCCTGAGCCACGGCATTGATGAGCGGGGGAATTCCCGAGTGGTAAAACGTGGAATCCCCAATGGTAGCACAGATGGGAGGAGCCTGTTTCCCAGCCGCCGTGTATGCGTGGTAAAAGCCCGACGCCTGGCTGATCGCCGCTCCCATGCACAACACTGTGTCCACGGCACCCAAGTTGAGACCGAGCGAATAGCAGCCGATGTCACCAGGATAGATGCCCTTCGGAAAGGCCTTCTTGATGGCGAAAAAGGCGGCCCGATGGGGGCAGCCGGCGCAGAGGGTGGGCCTTCGTCCCGCTCCGGAACAAACGGATGCGTCGTCTGCGCCTTCAAGGTGGAAAAACCCCCGCAGAATCCGCTCAATCACTTCCGGCAATAGCTCACCCGCCGAGGGAACCGTTCCGTCGAGACGGCCACTCACCTTTTTCCCGTTGCAAAGCTGCCTCTCGATCACGCAATCGGTTTCTTCGAGCACTAGCACCCGCTCATGCCCTCCCAAGACCTCCTCGGCAAAGGCCGGCGAGAGCGGGAAGGGCATCGGAACCTCCACAAGAGTGACCGAATCCAGCAATCCCAAGTCTGCAAGCACCTCGTGGGCGTGTGCGAGCGCCACCCCCGAGGCGACAACCGCGGTTGAACGGCCTCCAGCCCCAAGGGACGCGGCTCCCTCCGTGGTGACGGACCGCACGGTCGGGGAGCCGGAGCCTTTCCCGCTCCGTGGAGATGCGGAAGGAGACGTGCCGACAAAACGGGGCCGCAGTTCCTCCTCCCGGGAGATAGCGACGATCTTTTCCTGAAGCCGATGGTGCAAGACCAGGCGGAACTTTGGGGTGGCCGCCCATCGCGTGGGATCCTTGCGGAATACCGGGGGAGTCTCATCGGTTCGAAACGGCCTGAGCACCACATCCTGTCTGGCGTGGCACACCCGGGTGGTCGCTCGGAGCATCACGGGGATTTCATAACGTTCCGAAAGTCTGAAGGCTTCGTGAACCATTTGGCGAGCGTGCTCGGGGCTGGTGGGGTCCAGAACCGGAACCTTGGCCATCATGGCGAACATGCGGCTGTCCTGCTCGGTTTGGGAGCTGTGCGGCCCGGGGTCGTCGGCCACGATGAGGAGGAAGCCGCCCCGGACGCCCGTATAAGCGGCACTCATGAGGGGATCGGCCGCAACGTTGAGTCCCACCTGTTTCATGATGGCTGCGGATCGCCGCCCCACAAAACTGTTGGTGAGAGCCACCTCGAAGGCCACCTTTTCATTGACGGACCACTCCACGTGAAGGCTCAGCCCGTCTCGTTCCTTCAGGCGGGCCAAGGTGGCAAGGATTTCCGAGGCCGGCGTGCCGGGATAGGAAGCGGCCACCGAGCACCCGGCTTCGAGCAGCCCAAGGGCGATGGCTTCATTGCCAAGGAGGATTTGCCGTGTTTCCAAGGTTGCGCTCGCTCGCATTGGGGATGGAGGGCATCGGGGCAAAGGGTCATTCAGGGTCGCCGTAGCCCTTCTAGCAAAGCGCTGACGGGGGGTCAAGCCGGAAAGGGGGTTCTGGTGGGGTCCCCGGGACCCGGCTGAAGAGGTTCGGCCCCCCCGTTGGGAAAGGGATTGACTTTTCTCGGGCGACAGGCTATCGCTTGTGCACATTATGCACTTTGTGCAAATTTTGATGTTTCCTTGCGCCCCAGGGTGCAAGCACCCGGGCGCCGACGCCTCATCCAGGGGATTGCCATGATCGTGCTGCGGATCAACCAGTTGGCCGAGCAGCTGGGTGTGCATCGAAACACCGTTCGCAATTGGATCAAGAGCGGAAAGCTTCCGACGCGGTCCGTGTCGGGCAAACGCTATCTGGTCACCGAGAACGATTTCGGAAAATTGTGTCAGGAATTCGGGATCGACCGGTCCAGCCTTCGGCTCAAGTATGTTCGAGGCGCCGCCGGTGAGGACGACAGAGATTTCGGGTTGTTGGACGGCAGCCTCCAGGAGATTCGCCCCCGCTCGACCCTCCTGCGCCCCGATTCTCATTGGGGAGACCTGTGTCTCACGTGTGGGAGCTGCGCCAGTGCGTGTCCCATTTCCGGGGTCGATGGGTTGGATCCCCGCAAGGTTCTTCGCATGGTGACTCTGGGCATGGAGCAGGAGCTCATCGAATCCCAGTGGGTCTGGAAGTGCACCTTGTGCGGCAAGTGCGAGGAATCCTGCCCCATGAATGTCGAGATCGTGCAAGTGATCGCGCGCGCCCGGGGATTGCGGGACCGTCAACGGATTCCCGGCCCGCTCCACAAGGGGGTGTTGATGTGCCTGGAAAAGGGCAACAACCTCGGCATTCCCCGGGAGGATTTTCTATCGCTCCTTCATGATCTGGCAGAAGAGATGAACGAGGAGGGGATGTCGGGATTCGAGGTCCCCATCGATGTCGAGGGAGCCAACCTTCTGGTTTCGGTCAATTCGAAGGAGCCGTTCGCCGAGCCGGACGACATGAAGCACTGGTGGAAGATCTTTCATGCGGCCGGGGAATCCTGGACGCTGCCCTCCCGGAACTGGGAGGGAGTCAATTGGGCTCTGTTCACGGGCGACGAGGAGTCGATGAGGGCGATTGTGGCCCACCAAGTGGAGAACATGCGCCGTCTCGGGTGCAGGACACTCCTGTTGCCGGAATGAGGGCATGCCTACTATGCAACCCGGTACGGGTTGAACCGCTGGTTCAAGGACGAGTTGAGGCATTTCGAAGTTCTGTCGGTTTTCGACCTGCTCATGCGATACCTGCGCGAGGGTCGGATCCAGCTGGATGCATCGCGACATCCGGAGCTCACCACCTATCACGACCCCTGTCACTACGGCCGAAAGTCTCTCAAGACCTTCGGGCACGGCTATTTCGAGGAAGGGCGGTGGATCACGCGGCAGTGTGCCCCCCATTTCGTGGACATGATCCCCGGCTGGGAGGGGAATTACTGCTGCGGCGCAGGTGGTGGGGCCTGGGCCATGCCGTTTCGCGAGGAACGGGTGTTCCACGGGCGCTTCAAGGCGCGCCAGATCGCCAACACCGGCGCCAAGCTCGTGATCGCCCCTTGTCACAACTGCCGGGACCAGATCCTGAAGAGCCTCCGCAAGGAATATGACCTGGATGTGCAGGTCAAGTACCTCTGGGAGCTGGTTGCGGACTCCCTGGTCCTGGAAGGGAACGGCGGGCGGCGTTGAATCCCTGAAGTGGGGACGGGAACGGTTCCGAGTCCGGGATCGCGCCGCGGTCTCGTTTGGAAGCGGAAAGGATGCCTTGATGTTGCTGGAGAAACTGGGATCGGTCTTGGTCGTTGGGGGAGGGATCGCCGGTGTTCAGGCGGCGCTGGACCTGGCCAACAGTGGCTTCTTTGTTTACTTGATTGAGCGGACCGGCGCCATCGGCGGCTCCATGGCTCAGCTCGACAAGACCTTCCCCACCAACGACTGTTCCATGTGAATCCTGTCGCCCAAGCTGGTCGAGTGCGGTCGGCACTTGAACATTGACTTGCGAACCCTGACGGAGCTCGAGCGCGTCGAGGGGGAGCTGGGGCGTTTTTCGGTGAGCCTTCGCCGCCATCCCCGTTACGTGGACGTATCCAAGTGCATCGCCTGCGGCGAATGCGCGCAACAATGTCCGAAGACGGTGGGCGGGGAGGGGTTGAGGGCGAGAAAAGCCATCTACGTCCAATACCCTCAGGCGGTGCCGCTGAAATACCAGATCGATCCCGAGGCGTGCATTCGCCTGTGTGGAGGCAAGTGCGGCCGGTGTGAGGAGGTCTGTCCGGCGGGAGCCATCCGCTACGATGATGTGCCGGAGGAAATGACCCTTCAGGTCGGCTCCATCATCCTGGCTCCGGGTCACACGCCGCACAATCCGAGGGGAGTTCGCACGTGGGGCTACGGCGTGTTTCCCAACGTGGTCACGTCCCTTGAGCTCGAACGCCTTCTCTCGGCTTCGGGGCCCACAGGCGGGAAGCTTCTGCGCCCGTCGGACGGCAAGGCGGTCCGTCGCATCGCTTTCCTGCAGTGTGTGGGAAGCCGGGACCACAACAAGGCCAAGCATGGCTATTGCTCCTCCGTTTGCTGCATGGCCGCCCTCAAAGAGGCCATGATCGCGCGGGATCAAGTCCAGGACCTGGAGGCGACTGTTTTCTTTCTGGACATGCGGACGCACGGCAAGGATTTCGAGCGGTACTACGAGCGCGCTCGGGAGCTTGGAATTCGTTTTCGCCGGTGCCGCATCCATTCCTTGGAGCCTGGAACCGTCGAGGGTGACGTCTACTTGCGCTCGATCACGGACGAGGGCAAACAGCTCCAGGAAGAATTCGAGCTCGTGGTGCTCTCCATCGGAATCGAGCCGTCAGATGAGGGGATGCGGCTGGCACGTTCCATTGGGATCGATCTCAATTCAGACGGATTTGCCTTGACGTCCTCCTTTACCCCCGTTGCGACGAATCGGCCGGGCATCTATGTGTGCGGAACGTTTACCGGCCCCAAGGACATCCCCCAGTCGGTGATGCAGGCTTCCGCCGCCGCCGCAGCAGCAGCGACTCCCCTCGTGGATGCACGCTTTTCACAGAGCCTGGCGAGAGAGTACCCTCCGGAGACCGACGTCTTGCATGAGGAGCCCCGAATCGGGGTCTTTCTGTGCCATTGCGGCTCAAACATCTCCTCGGTCATCGATCTGGAGGCTTTGGCTCGATATGCGGCCACGCTCCCACGCGTGGTGCATGTGGAGTGCAAGCTGTTCGCCTGCTCACAGGACAGTCAGGTGGCCCTTCGAGAACAGGTTGCCGCGAGACGTTTGAACCGAGTGGTGGTCGCGGCCTGCACGCCTCGAACCCACGAGGAACTTTTCCGGGATACCCTCAAAGCCTCGGGCTTGAACGAGCATTTGTTCGAGATGGCCAACATCCGCAATCAGGTCGCGTGGGTTCATGCTTCGGATCCAGAAGCCGCCAACCGCAAGGCGCGGGATGTGCTGCGCATGGCCGTGTCCAAGGTCGATCTCCTGGAGCCGCTGGTCCCGGTGGCGGTCACGGTCAATCCCCAAGCCGTCGTCATCGGAGGGGGCGTTGCGGGTATGGTGGCCGCGCTTGGCTTGGCCGATCAGGGTTTCCCGGTGCATTTGATCGAAAAAAGCGGTCAGCTCGGTGGGAACGCCCGGCACCTTTACAAGACCTGGAAACGGGAGCCCATCCAGGATTATGTCGATGGGCTGGTCGCGCGGGTCAGGGAGCATCCTTTCATCACCGTCCACATGAAGGCTCAAGTCACACGCGCGGAAGGGTTTGTAGGAACGTTTCGGACGACGGTTGAAAAACCCCATTGCACCTCCACCATCGACCACGGTGTCGTCATCCTGGCGGTGGGAGGACAAGCCCACAAACCGGAGGAATACGCTTATGGCGTTTCCCAGCGGGTCTTCACGGCTCTTGAATTCGACAAGCTGCACCTGGTTGGGGATGAACGGATCCGACACGGGCGCAGCTTCGTGTTCATTCAGTGTGTCGGATCCCGTATCCCGGAAAGGCCCTATTGCTCGCGCGTGTGCTGTACCCATTCCATCCAGGCCGCTATCGCCTTGAAGGAGGAAAACCCCGAGCGCAACGTGTTTATCCTTTATCGGGACATCCGTTCCTTTGGACAGAGGGAGGAGCTGTACACCCGTGCCAGGGAGCTCGGTGTCATCTTCATGAACTACGAGCTTCATCACAAACCTTATGTCCGACCCGGAGACAACGAATTGACCGTGGTCGCCTGGGACCATGTCTTGCACCAGGCGTTTCGGATTTCCGCCGACGTGGTCGTGTTGGCGACGGCGATCGTCCCCCAACCGGACGTTCGAGAGCTTGCCCGCCTGTACCGACTCCCCGTCGACGCGGACGGTTTCCTGCAGGAAGCCCATGGAAAGCTCCGTCCGGTGGATTTTGCAGGGGACGGGCTCTTCCTTGCTGGAATCGCCCATTATCCCAAGCCGATTGAAGAGGTGATCTCACAGGCCATGGCTGCGGTGGCGCGGGCCACGACCGTTCTCGCCAACCGTCGGATCGCTCTGGACTCGGTCAAGGCACGGGTCGACGACACCAAGTGCGACGGATGCGCCCTTTGTTTGGACGTCTGTCCCTACCATGCCATCGCGCTGGAGGGCACCGTGGGCAGCGAGGAGGGATGGCGTCTGTCGGTGAGTCCGGTGCGATGCAAGGGATGCGGCAGCTGTCAGGCGACATGTCCCAAGGATGCCATCGATGTGGGTGGCTTTACGACGCGTCAGCTCAAGGCCCAAGTGGATGCCGCCCTTTCTTGAAAGGGCTCGAGTCCGGGTGAATCGTCCGCGGTCCAGGCCGCACGGGTCCGGAGCAACCGCGACATTCGCAAGTCGAGGGGAATATGGACGGGGAGCGCAAGAGGACCAGAGTGCGTGTCGAGCGTGTGGACACCAAATGCGGCGCGGTTTCGCACATGACGGTGGATGAAATCAAGGAGCGGATCATCGGGGAGAACGTCAACGTGACCTGCCCCGAGTGCGGTGGGATCCACCTCACGCGCGAAGAGGCCGAGGAAGCGGCGATGAGGCGCTTGTCCGCCTCGGCCCGCTTCAAGCAGATCAAGGCGGAAGCCGAGCAGTAGTCCCTGCTGAGGGCTAGCCCTTCAGGGCACACCATCGACGTGGACGCACCGCACCCAATGTCCCGGAGCCAATTCCTCCAGCGCCGGGGCAGCCTCGTCACAGCGCCTTGTCGCCCGGTCGCAACGATTCCGAAACGCGCACGGAGCCGGCGCGGCCGAATCGGCCGCCTCCGACGGAATTGCGGATCTACGCGTTCGGGTCCGTGGATCCGGAATGGGGACGGCGTCGAGGAGTCGCCGGGTATATGGATGGAGGGGGGTTTCGAAGAGGGTGCGCTTGTCGGCCAGCTCAACGATCTTGCCCAGGTACATGACGGCCACACGGTCGCTGATGTGCCGGACCACCGTCAAGTCGTGGGAGATGAACAGGTACGTCAGTGCCAAGGATTCCTGGAGCTCCTGAAGCAAATTGATGATCTGCGCCTGGATGGATACATCCAGAGCCGAGAGGGGCTCGTCGCAGATGACGAGCTCGGGGCTCATGGCGAGGGCTCGTGCGATTCCGATTCGCTGGCGCTGGCCCCCGCTGAACTCGTGCGGGTACCGGTGAAAGTCCTGGGCGTGCAGCCCGACCGTTTCCATGATGGCGAGCGTCCGTTCCCGACGTTCTGCGGGCGTTCCCATGCGGTGAATCTTCAGCCCTTCCCCGATGATGCGCCCCACCGTCTGGCGTGGGTTGAGCGACGAGTATGGATCCTGAAAGATGATCTGCATCCGGCGCCTGAGCTGGTGCATTTCCCGTGAGGGAAGAGTCAGAAGGTTCCGGCCGTCGTAGCGGATTTCCCCTGACGTGGGCGTCTCGAGGTTCAGGATCAACCTTCCGAGTGTGGATTTGCCGCATCCGCTCTCACCGACCAGGCCCAAGGTTTCCCCCGAGGCGAGGGCGAGGTCGATGCCGTCCACTGCTCGCACCGTGCCGACGACACGCCGGAAAACGCCGCGTGTCACGGAATAGTGCTTCCGAACGTCCTGCAAGAAAAGCAGCTCTTTTGAATCGGTGAGGTCAGGCACTCAGGACTCCCTTTCGATGAGCCAGCATCGCACCTCGTGGTCGTAGGAAGGGCTGAACAAAGGTGGCTCCGGTTCATGAAAGCAGCGTTCGTACGCCAACGGGCAACGGGTGTTGAACTTACACCCCTGGGGAAGGGCCAGAAGGTTGGGCACGGTTCCGGCGATGGGTTCGAGGCGTTTCGTATCCCCGAGGGAGGTTCGGCCGGGGATGGAACGCATCAGCCCCTGGGTGTAGGGGTGCATGGGTGAGTCGAAAAGCGCCAGGACGGGTGCGCTCTCCACCACGCGTCCGGCGTACATCACCAGGACCGCGTCGGCGTTTTGGGCCACAACCCCCAGATCGTGAGTGATGAGCAGGATGGCGGTCCCCGTCGATTCGCGAAGCTCGCTCAAGAGGGCGAGAATCTGCGCCTGAATGGTCACGTCGAGAGCCGTTGTGGGTTCATCGGCGATCAGGATGCGAGGGCGGCACGCGACGGCCATGGCGATCATGATCCGCTGCCTCATGCCGCCGCTCATCTGGTGTGGGTAGTCCCGCATGCGCAGCTCGGGGTGCGCAATCCCCACCTGAGAGAGCAGCTCCACCACATGGTCGAGGGCCTCCCGCCGTCCGATCCCCTGATGCCGGACGAGTACCTCGGCGATCTGGTCCTGGATCCGGAAGACGGGATTGAGGGAAGTCATTGGCTCTTGAAAAACCATGGAGATGCGGTTGCCCCGAATGGATTGCATCTCCCGTTCTGATATCTCCAGCAGGTTGCGTCCGTCGAACCAGACCTCGCCCCCCACGATCTTGCCGGGTGGAGCCAGAAGCCGCATCAGCGAGAGGGCCGTGACGCTCTTGCCGCACCCGGATTCTCCGACGATGGCGAGCACCTGTCCCGCTTCCAGGCCCAGGCTCACGCCGTCCACGGCCCTGGCGACCCCACTTTCGGTGAAGAAGTAGGCCCGCAGGGCCTTCACATCCAGCTCGTAAAACGGCGCCACCGGCACGGGGTGGATCGGTTGCATGGCGGGAAGCTTTCTACGGGTCGGAGTGCTGGCGCATCGGTTCGGCCAGAAACCGCGCGGCCACGAGCCGGGCGATGAGCGGGGCATTGCCGCCGGCCCGGTTGTTGATCACGATGTGAACGGTCATGCCCTGTTCCATGGCCGTCTTGGCCAAATGGACGCACTCTTCCACGAGGGCTGGCTGGAAGAGTTCACCGACCATACGATCGAATGGGTAGGCTTTGGCGTAAGCCTCTTCGTAGCGCATTCCGATCGGGGTCATCAAGCGGACGATGCATTGACGGGCACCACTGAAGAACCGACCTCCGGCGCAGGCCAGTTGTCTCGGGAGGGGAGGGAGCCAGGTCCAGCGGGAAAACACCTGGCCGATCCCGTGGCGCTCAAACACCCGGAAAACTCGCGGACACAGGTAGGACTCCGTTCGCAGTTCCACGTGATAGCGCGGGTCCCGCGGTATCGCCTCGAAAAAGGCATCGAGAGCCTCGGCGAAGGGCTCCACTGGAGCGCGATCCTGCTTTCGTTGGTACTCCTGCTCGAAAATGAATCCGGCCAGCAGCTCGCCCAGCAAATCGATAGCGGGCCCGTGAAAAGCCTCCGTGAATAGGCGGCCGTCGAGGTAGTGGGGATTGGGGACGAACCCATCGGCTTGACGGATCTTCTGGGCGAAAACCGTTTGGGGGACCTTGAGCAGGACGCGCGCCCAGGGGGGAACGTGATCGCGGTAGCTCCGCAGGACCGCGTGCGTGGCGGTCGGCTTTCCATCCGGGTCCAGGAGGAGTCCGTAAAATGTATAATCGATTTCGAGGACCCCAAAATGTTCGAAGTACTCCTCGACGCTTTCCACCGGGAGGACTTGCTCCCGGAACGTCGCGCCGCCCACTTTGTGCGATCGCGAGCCGAGCCGGCCGATGTATCGCTCTGGGGAATAGATTTGTCCAATCCAGCCGGCGTAACGATCGCTTGCGGTGCCCAGGAGCAACTGGGGATGGAGATCTCGAAACCGAAAGGTCTCAGGGTCGGCTCGGACCCGGGGCACCGACTCCGCCGATGGCTGTGCGGTTTCGCGCGTCACGCTCGATGTCCCGACGTTGCCTGTCCCGCTCCTATCGATCAGCGGCGGCGTCCGTTCCCATTGCCCCCGTTACCCCCGTTGGTAGGAACGCGCAAGCCGGCGCTAGGCTTGGTCGCCTCATACAGGCGCAGTGGGGGGAAGTTTCTGATCTCGTATCGGGTGACAACGGGATCGAAAAAGTGCTCGAGGTGGACCTTGAGGTGACAATCCATTTGGAGGCAGGTTTGATAGACCAGGAACTTGCCCCCTGGCTTCAGCGCCTTGTAGGTGTTCTCGATGATCCGGTCCTTAACGTCCTTGGGGATCCACATGAAGGGAATGCCCGAGACCACGTAATCGGCTTGGGATTCCTTGCAGGCGCTGAGGGTGGCCATCACGTTTTCGGCGCTGTCGTTGAGTATGACCGCCCGAGGGTCCCGAATCGTGTGTCGAAGCAGCGTGCCGAAATCCTTGTTGCGTTCAATGGCGATGAGTCTCGCATCCGGTGGCATGTGCTCGAGCAGATAATGGGTGAAAACCCCGGTGCCGGGCCCGTATTCGACGATGAGATGGCTGTGTTCGAAATCGATTGCACTGCACAGACCTCTCACCCCGAACTGCGACGTAGGGGTGATGGAGGCAACCTGTCGGTCTCTCAAAAAATTCTTCACGTATGCAATGGTGTGGATCATGATCGCTCCTGACCGTGCGGTAGGCCGCCGAAAATCCAGACACCCGGCCGGGCGGCACCGGGCATGTTCTCCTGCGTCGTCGTGTGTGCGTCTCACGACGCTTGGGGCAAGCTTATAGCAGATTTTGAGAAAAAAACACAAATGGCATGTGCAAGTCGAAAGTCGGTCCCATTGATTGTCACGGTTGACAAGGGAAGAGGTCTTTGGCAGTAAGGTCGGCGGAACTTCAGGGAAAGGGAGCATTTGAGCGGAAATACTGCCAACGGTAACAGAGATGCAGCTATCGGAGCGCGAGCAGCCCAACCGCATCCGCAGACACCCTGCGCGGTGCCTCGGAAGGTTTTGATCGTCAAACCGAGCGCCCTAGGGGATGTCGTCCATGGG
>CAZGQL010000081.1:625-1347 GCA_964527905.1 uncultured Syntrophobacteraceae bacterium | reverse complement strand
AATCGCAAGGCTCTGGATCATCGACAAGGACCGCTGGAAACAGCTCGCTCGATTTCGACAGACCGTGCGTTCGCTGCTGGACCTCGGAAGGGAGCTGAGGCGGGAGCGGTTCGACCTGGTCGTGGACCTTCAAGGGCTCTTTCGGAGTGCGCTGATCGCCCGTCTGACCGGTTGTCGGACGAGGGTCGGTTTCAGGGAAGCCAGGGAAGGAGCGCCCCTTTTTTACACCCACCGGGTCAGCGGGGGGAAGGACGTCCACGCCATCGACCGCTATCTGAAGATCGCTTCCGTGCTGGGGTGCTCCCCGTATCCCGTCCGGCACGCGTTTCCACCTCCCATGGAATCGCCGCTCCTCGAGGAGCTTCCCGAGGACTATGTGGTTTTGGCGCCGTCGGCGGGGGGAGAAGCGAAGAAGTGGCCCGCGGAACGATTCGGCCATCTTGCCGCCCGGCTCCCCGTGCCGTCTTTGGTTGTGGCCGCCAAGGCCGACGCCTCCCTTGCGGAACGGGTCGTGGCACATTCGGCGGGTCGCGCGGTATCCTTGGCCGGGCGCACGACCCTCAGGGAGCTCATCGAGGTGATCCGCCGTGCACGGTGTCTCGTTTCCAATGACACGGGCCCCATGCACATCGCCGCCGGGTTGAACGTTCCCGTTTTCGCGCTCTTCGGCCCGACCAGCCCCGACCGTACCGGACCGTATGGGGTCGGGCACACGATCCTGC
>CAZGQL010000081.1:358-594 GCA_964527905.1 uncultured Syntrophobacteraceae bacterium | reverse complement strand
GCCGACGCAAGTGCGCCGCGTGGCAATGCATGGAGGCGATATCCGTGGAACGGGTTCTGGCAGCCATGGAAGCAGCTGCGTTTTCGGCGCCGCGACTCTGAGGGTGAGACCCATGAAGGAATTGTCGGCGACGGTCATCACGCGCAACGAGGCAGGAAACATCCGGGACTGCCTGAAGACCCTTCAATGGGCTTCCGAGATCGTTGTCGTCGATCAGTTCAGCGAGGATGGCACGG
>CAZGQL010000081.1:0-312 GCA_964527905.1 uncultured Syntrophobacteraceae bacterium | reverse complement strand
GGCTTCGCCGCCCAGAAAAACCTCGCCGTCGATCGGGCTCGTGGACCATGGATCCTCAGCGTGGATGCGGACGAGCGCCTCACTCCAGCCCTTCAACGCGAGATCCAGTCGATTTTGGAGGCTGACGGGCCCGAAGACGGCTATCATCTTCCGAGACGAAATTATTTCCGCGGTCGATGGATCCGACACGGTGGCTGGTACCCCGATTATTCACTGCGCCTGTTTCGCAAAGAGAAGGGCCGATTCGGGGATCGCGCCGTGCACGAGCGGGTCGTCCTCCAGGGGAAGATCGGTTACTTGAAGGAACCGATG
>CAZGQL010000080.1:0-19480 GCA_964527905.1 uncultured Syntrophobacteraceae bacterium | reverse complement strand
AACAACTACCTGCTCCACCTGCTAAAGCTCGCCTAAATTTCATGCGATTGCCCTGCACTGGGGAGCCTTTGGCACCAGCCTCCCGGCTTCCCTCGCCGCGCACTGTCCTTAGAGATTGAAATTGTTCACAGTATGAGACTCTAGCCATGATCGAATCGAGGAAGGACATGCCCCAGCTTTTCGAAGAGAGCACCATCAAGCATTTGACCTTGAAGAACCGCTTCGTCCGGTCGGCCACATGGGAAGGGCTGGCGACCGACAAGGGAGCGTGTACGCAGCGACTCATCGATCTGATGGTTCGGCTTGCACGGGGGGGAATTGGCTTGATGATTACCGGTCATACCTACATTGCCCCCGAGGGACAGGCGGGTCCCTGGCAGCTGGGCATTCACCGCGATGATCTCGTTCCTGGCCTGGCGGAGCTGGCGCAAGCGGC
Source organism: uncultured Syntrophobacteraceae bacterium (assembly GCA_964527905.1). GTDB lineage: Bacteria > Desulfobacterota > Syntrophobacteria > Syntrophobacterales > Syntrophobacteraceae > CALBZH01. The sequence continues at coordinate 19,044 of CAZGQL010000080.1, read as the reverse complement.
TCATAAGGCAGGTGGAAAAATCGTGTTGCAGCTCGCCCACGCAGGATGCCGTGCTCACGCCGGTTTAACGGGACTCGAAACGCTGGGACCTTCCGCCGTGGCGAATGAGCAAGGTCTCCCCAGCCGAGCAATGACCCTCGAGCAGATCAGAAAGACGGTGGAGGACTTCGGGCAAGGGGCGATTCGGGCACAGGAAGCGGGGTTCGACGGAGTCCAGATCCATGCCGCCCACGGCTACTTGCTGAGCCAGTTCCTTTCTCCTTATTTCAACAGGCGAAGAGATCGGTATGGGGGAAGCATCGCAAACCGGGCGAGGATTGTCCTGGAAGTCTTGCGGCGCATCCGTGAAGGTGTGGGGGAGCGTTTCCCCGTCCTCATCAAGATGAACTCGCAGGATTTCATGGAGCAAGGTTTGAGTGTGGAGGAGATGGTGGAAGTTGCAGCCATGCTCGAAAGCGAGGGAATCGATGCCATCGAGTTGAGCGGAGGCGCGCACCATTCCGGAAAATACATGCCCCTGCGCGTGGGCCATCTCGAACTGCCTGAAGATGAAGTCTATTACCGCCATGAAGCATCGAGGTATAAGGAAAAAATACGAGCTCCCCTGATTTTGGTTGGAGGAATTCGATCTTTCCAGGTGGCTGAGAAGATCGTCAGAGAGGGACTGGCCGATTACGTTTCACTGTCACGCCCTCTCATTCGAGAGCCTGAGCTCATCCATCGCTGGAAATCGGGAGATCTTCGCAAGGCGCTGTGCAAGTCGGACAATCAATGCCTGATGTCCGCCATGAGGGGAGAAGGATTGACCTGTGCGGCTCGGCCCTCGGAAGGTGCCTGATGGGCTGCGGCAGCGATGCCTGCCGTTTGAACGAGTCGCCGCTTCGGCAAAGCCAAAGCAGTCGACTCTCCTTGTGGAACTTCTTGATAAATCAGTCTTTCCTGGGTATATTTCTTGTTTGAATTGTGCCCTCTAATGGTGAACGACCCTGAACCAACCCTGTTTCGCACTTCAGGCCATGTTGCTTCGAGAGCTCGTTTAAATTGATTGACCAATGGATAGCGGAGAATCGATTGTGTCGCGAAAAGATGTGAAAAACAGAAGACAGGAGAAGATGCGCCATATCCTCAAGACAGCTACGGAAGTATTTGCTGAGAAGGGATATGCCGGTGCCAGTACAAACGAAATAGCGGATCTGGCAGGCATCAGCAAGCGCAGCATGTACTACTATATGGGTGATAAAGATACGCTCTATGCTTCCGCCATCAAGGAAATGATCAATGGTGCCTATACCCTGATCGATGTCAACATCAAAGACAAGCCAACCCCAGAAGACAAGCTGCGGCATTTTATCCTTAGCGTCGCCCAGATCGGAAATAATCGAGAGCTCCATTCGATCGTCCTGCGGGAGCTGCTCTCCGGGGGTGAGTTTCTGCCGAAAGATGTCGTGGAGGGATTGGACAAGCTGTTTGCCACCTTCAGCAATATTCTGGAAGAAAGCAAAGAGAAAAAAAACCACGCTGACGACATCAATCCGATGGTTGCGTGCCTGATGCTTTTTGCTTTTTTTGTGCATTGGAACCTTGTCACACCGTTCATGGCCAAAGCTGACGTGCGGACTGAAGAAATTTCGGCGCTCGGCACCGGCGTTAACGATCAGCTCATCGATGAAGTTCACAAGATTTTTGTCAAGCTGCTCAAACAAGGATGACTCCATCCGCTCGTTCCTGACCTGACCAGAGGTTCGGGCGGGTTCCCGCTTCCCTCGGCCAACCCCACCCGCCGAGGCTTCATGGCCTGAAAGCAACGGGCCTCCTCCCAAGGGGAGCCCGTCTCTCCTTCACTCCCCAAAACGCCTCCTCACAGAACGATCTCCTTTCCCATGCGGAGTCACAGACATCGGAACAGCCTCGATTTATGGTGGCACTCCCCACCGGAAGAGCGGCGGGGCGAGCCTCCCGCTCCAGGCCTGTTGAGGGGTCGGCTTCACGCTGGCTCAGTGGGCCGCCAGAAGAGAAGCTCGACTCATCAAATCCCAATAAATTTAACCGCTTGAATCTGACAAAAAAAAGTGCTTGACACCTTCGCGAAATGGGCTATACGTAGACACTAACAAGTGTCACCGTAAGGTGTAATTATTGGTTATCGAAAACGAGAGGGGAAAACCGAGATGTGCTTCAGACCGACGACGGCCATCAAGAAGAGGGAAATCGCATGTCCCAGGTGCAACACGATGAATCCGCTGCCGCTTTCCATTGACTCGAACATGTTCGAGCTCATGGGAAATGAGAGCTCCAAGGCCATTCTCGTGAAGCACTGCCAGGCCATGACCGCTGATCCACGATTCAAAATGGCCATGGGGATGACTCTCAAACAGATCATGCCCATGTCTCAGGGCAAGGTCACCCAGGCGATGATCGACCTGGTTGCGGCCGACCTGGCCCAACTGACCGACACGAAATCCTGCGCGTCCTGCGGTGAAACGCTTCCTCCGAGCCAGCAGCGCGCCGCGGGCCCGGCAGGTCCGGCAGGTCCGGCGAAGAAATAACGGGCCGATGCACGATCCAGGAGGGCATTCGAATGGAACTGGTTTTTCTGGGCACCGGGGCAGGGAATGGCGTGCCGGAGTTCTACTGCAGCTGCGGGGTGTGCGAGGAAGCCAGGGTAGATCCGCGATGCAGACGAACTCGCTGTGCCATTGCACTGTGCGGAGAGGAAAACCTTCTGTTCGACGCGCCGCCTGAGCTTTCCTCACAGCTTCTTCGAGAGCAGCTTGGTCGTATCGATTGCCTTTTCCTCACCCACGCTCATCACGATCATTGCGCCGCGCTCGGCGATCTCGAGCTCTACGCCCGCTTCCATCGCAAAGACAGGCTGCCGTCGGTCATGAGCCCCGAAACGCTGGAGGAACTGGAGATCCGCCATGGCTCGGTGGAGGAATGGATGGACGTCACACCCCTCCAGCCCGGCGAAACGCTGCAAAGGTTCGGGGTTTCCATCACCGCGGTGGAAGTCGCCCATGCGCGGGGGGCGCTGGGCTACCTGGTCGGCACCGGGGCGGGACGCACGGCCTACCTGCCCGACACGGGACCCTTGCCCGGTCGCACGAGAGACCTTCTGAGCGGCATCGAAAACCTCATCCTGGATGCAACCTTCTGGGGAGAGAACTGGTATCCGGGCGAGCATCTCGAATTCGAGCAGACCATCCAGACGGCTCGGGAGCTCGGCGTCGGAGTGCTCTACCTGACCCATCTTTCGATGCACTACGGCAAACCCGTGACGAGCCGGGAAATCGAGGGCGCCATCGAACCCTACGGGGGATCGGTCAGGCTCGCCTACGACGGTCTGCGTCTTCCTCTCTAAAACGGATTTGCGAACAAGAAAAGAGCTGGACGGATGAATCCACAAAGCACTCGCCAGATCATCAATGACATTCGGGGAACCAGGGTGGTGCCCGGGGTCTGCATCGTGTGTCCCTGGCATTGTCCGACTGAAGTCTTCGTGCGTGACAACAAGGTGGTCTACGTCAGAGGAAACGAAAACGCCCCGAACCGAACGACCCGGTGCGTCAAGGGGGTGTCCAGCATTCACCTGGCCAGGGACCCCGATCGGCTGCTCCATCCGATGAAGAAAGGCAAGAACGGCAGCTTCAGGATCATCAGCTGGGATGATGCCTTCTCCATCATTGCCGAAAAGCTCCAGGTGATAAAAGATCAATACGGTCCCGAAGCCGTGGCCTACCTGTGGCACCTCGATTCCAACGAGATGTTTTCCCAGCAGCTCTTCACCCAGCTCTACGGGACTCCCAACTGGTCAGGACACGGCGCCGCCTGCGATCAGAGCCGCCGCCTGGCCGGGCTGGCCACCTACGGGCACCCGCTTCCCACCAAGGACTACGAGAACAGCCGGTTCATCATGCTGTGGGGTGAAGACCCGCTGGGCCCCAACCAGAGTCTGCACGAAAACCGCGAGCTCGTGGAGGTCGTCAAGCGGAATGCCAAACTGGTGGTGGTGGATCCTTATCGCACCCGAACGGCGGAAAAGGCCCACGTCTGGCTTCCCATCAATCCGGGCACGGACGGGGCCCTGGCCCTCGCCATGGCCCACCGCATCATCGAAACGGGCGCCCACGACGCGGAGTTCTGCGCCGACTACGTGTATGGGTTCGATGCCTTCGCCGAGCACGTCAGGGAGAACGGGTACACGCCCCAGTGGGCGGAGGGAATCACCGGCATTCCCGCCCAGACAATCATCGATCTCGCCGACGAATTCGCCCGGAACAAACCGGCCGTGATGGACGGGCTCAAGGGTATCGTCAACTATTCGAATGGCTTCCAGGCGCTGAGGGCCATCTTCTGTCTCAACGCCATCACGGGCAATGTCGATGGCCCGGGCTGCCTGATCTTGAAGGAAGCCGGGCCCCTGCTTCCGCCCCTCGACATTCCCGAGGAAGAAGCCGCCGTGCCGGAGCGGCCCAGTCTCAGCGCGGCCATGGGCTATCCCCTCGCCCCCGACATTCCGAGCCAGCTCCTCCCCAAGGCGGTCCTGGAGGGAGATCCCTACCCGGTACGAGCCCTCTTTTTCCACATCGTCAACCCGGCCATGAGCGATCCGAACACCGCGCTCTTCCGCAAAATGATGGCGGGGCTCGACCTGTCGGTGACGATCGATCTCTACATGAGTGAAACCGCCCAGCTCTCGGACATCGTCCTGCCCGAAGCCTCCATGTTCGAGCGGGCCGAGGTCAGGGAAAGCCTCTGGTCCGGGCCCCAGGTGATTCTCTCCCAGCCCGCCATTCCCTGCATGGGCAGCTCGAAGCCCCACTACGAGATCATGAAGGGGCTGGCCCAGAAAATGGGATACGGCCGTTACTTCCAGTGGGAAACCTGGGAAGACTGGGCAAGGAACGTCACCTCCTTCCTTCCGGTCTCCTTCGAGGAGCTCAAGGAAACAGGGGTCTGGCACGGAGAGATGCGCTACCGCAAATACCTGGAGGAAGGCTTCATGACCTCCACGGGGAGAGTCGAGGTCTACTCCGAGCTCTTGGCTGAAAACGGCTACGATCCCATGCCCGTCTACGAGGAAGATCAGCGGGTGAAGCCCGATGCCGAGTACCCTTTTCAGCTCATCAACGCCAAGATGCAAAACCACTGCGGCACCCATACGCAAAACAATCCCTACCTGATGGACATCGAGGGGGAAAACTGGGCGGAGCTCAGCGCCCGGGACGCCGGGGAGCTGGGCATCTCCGACGGAGACCGCATCGAGCTCGCCTCGCCCCTGGGCAGGGTGAAGATCTCCGCGCGAGTCAAGGAAGGCCTCAAGCCCGGCATTGTGCGCGTCCTGCACGGCCACGGGTTCGGCCGAACCATGGGGTCCGTTGCCAGGGGCAAAGGGTCTCATGTGAACCCGATCTTCGATACCATGGTCAACTCCGTGTCCGGAGGGATCGGATACAACGAATGCAAGGTGAGCGTGAGGAAGGTTTAGGTGGACCATGAGCCAGTACGGATTCTACTTCGACAAGGAAAAATGCGTCGGCTGCCGCGCCTGTGAAGTCGCCTGCCAGGTGTGGAACGGCTCGAACCAGACGGTGAAATGGAGAAACGTCGCGTGCCTGACGCGAGGACAGTTTCCGGAAATCACCGGCGTGAACGTTTCCCTGGCCTGCATGCACTGCGGAGACGCGCCATGCAGGAAGGCCTGCCCCCGACAGGCCATCAGCAAGAGCGAAGAGACCGGCGCCGTGACCGTCGACCAGTCCAAGTGCGTGGGGTGCATGCTCTGCCTGTGGGCCTGCCCTTTCGGGGCCCCCAAGATGAGCGTGAAAGGCCGCATGGAGAAATGCACCTTCTGCCAGGAACGCCCCATGGGAATGAAGCGGGCCTGCGAGGAAATCTGCCCGACACAGGCCATTGTCTCAGGACTCATCGACGAGCTCGCGAAATTCTCCAAGAAGAACACGGCCGACCGCCTGTCCTATGAAGAAGCCGGCGGGGTCGTTCTGGGCCATGAAGGGGCGTAGCCATGCTCAAATACGTATTCATCTGGATGGCGGTCCTGGTGGCGATGGCCATCTTCCTGGTCGGCGTCTACAGGAACATTGTATCCAGAATCGCTCATGTTCTCTGGGTGAACGATCCCGACACAACGGCAAGCGGCGCCCGTGACCCCCGTGTTCGCTTGCCGTTTCCCTCCATGCAGACCATCTTTCGTGAAGCCGTGATCCAGAAGAGGATCGAGAATCGATCCCCGTTCCTCTGGCTCAGGCATCTCCTCATTGTCTTCGGCTTCGTTTCCCTTTTTGTCGTGGCCCAGCTCTATGCGCTTCTCATCAATGTCTGCCATATCGAATACTTCGTCAGCGGGACCGGGAGGGGGGTTCTCAAATTCGGCCTTGAGTTGACCGGACTGGTTCTTCTGGTGGGACTTACCCTGGGGCTGATTCATCGGATCGTGCATGCCGAGCAGGAGAAATCATTGGTGGACCTTCGGCTCCTGGCGCTCCTCTGGCTGGTTGTCGCCACCGGATTCCTGACGGAAGCCTTTCGATTCATCATCGACCCCCATGACGCCTTCATGCCGTACTCTTTCATCATGGCTCCCCTGGCACGATGGATGGGGGAATTTCCCTGGCAATGGAACATGGTGCACACCTCCATGTGGGTCATCCATGTGATTCTGGTCGTTTTCTTTTTTGCCGTCATCCCTTTCACCAAATTCGTCCACATATTCACTGCCCCAATCGGGCGAAGCGTCACGATGGGGCAGGATACTTACATGTTAAAAAGAGAAAAAATCGCTGAAGGATTACTATAAGTCATGATATCCAAACGGAAGGTCCAAACGATTTATTTGTTTCTCGCGGCAATGACGATTCTAATGATTGCTCTGCCTTCTGCGGTATATTTGAAAGTTCAGTCTATCCCGTTCCTTGTGGTAATCCTAACGGCACTGATAGCAATAGGTGCGATTGTATATTTCGTCCTTCAACATGACGTGGATGAGATGCAGTAAGAAGGGTCGTCTAAGATGGACCTCCTACGTGAAACCATGGATCGGTGCCTCAATTGCGATGTGTGCAAGACCGCCTGTCGGCGGCTGCGGGCTTTCCAGACACGCTCACCCGGTGATGTCGCCCGGGCGGTCCTGAGCGGACAGACCGACGAGAAGGTCTTGGATTTCATCATGAAATGCTCGCTTTGCAGCCTGTGCAACGAGCTCTGCCCTCACGGAGTCGACATCCGCGGCATGGTGACCCATGCCAGGAATTCGCTCGCCCATGATGGGATCATCGACCAGGAGCACTATCGCCATCTGTGGGTCGATCACGACTGGAACCTCTTCACGCTTTTCAGGGCCAACTACTGGCTCGACATCACCTACCAAGACCTGGTCAAGAGCAACTGCGAGGTCCTCTTCTTTCCCGGCTGCCTGCTCACGCTCGAAGGTCCCCACCTGGTCCGGCTCGCCAGGGAATGGCTGGGGAGCCGGTTCGGACGGGGGGATGGGGTCGGCATATCGCTTCAGTGCTGCGGCGAGCCCCTGGAGCAGATGGGTCAAAAGGAGCGGGCCAAGGCCTACTCGGCCAGTCTCTGGGAGCAGATCGTGCGGGCCGGGACGCGCACCCTCGTCACCTCCTGCCCCACCTGCCATGCCAGGATGGCGGCCACCCGGCCGGATTGCGACGTTCAGATCCATTCCCTCTACCAGCTCATGGCAGAGTCGGGCCTCCAGGCGCCGGCGCCGGGGTCCGGGAGGGTGACCGTCCACGACTCGTGCAGCGATCGGGAAGGCCTGGTTGGAGGCGCTGTCAGGCAAATGCTCCGGGGCGGCGAGCTGGTGGAAATGGAGCACCATGGGAAGGAAACCATCTGCTGCGGATCGGGAGGCCTGGTTTCGGCCGTGGATCCGGATCTTTGTGCCGAACGGGCCTTGCGGCGTCTAAAGGAAGCCGAGGACGTCGAAGCTGAAACCTGCGTGACGTATTGCATGAGCTGCAGCCACCGTCTGGCTGCCCGGGGCGGCCGAAGCTCCGTTCGCCATATCCTGGAGCTCGTCTTTGGTCAGACGGTCGCGCACGAGGAATTCGACCAGATGGTCCACGGCCTGTTCCAGGGGGAGCGCGGCGAAGAGAACTTCCTTCGCCTGCAGAGCTCCAGCCTCACCTCCTTCGGGCCTCACGCATAGGAAAGCTTCCGGGTCATGAAGACGATTCGAACGACCGAAAGCGTTTGCCCCCACTGCCTCCTCTCATTGCCGGCCACGGTGTATGAGAAGGACAAGGAAGTCTGGATGGCAAAGTCCTGCCCCGAGCACGGTCGCTTCGACGTCTATCTCTGGCCCGATGTGGAGCACTATGAATGGTTTTGCGGGGTCGCCTTTCCGGGGCACTCGCGTCTGCCGCAAACGGAAACGGCCAAAGGCTGCCCGCACGATTGCGGCCTGTGCCCGGGCCATGCCAGGGGCATCACGCTCCCCGAAATCGAGGTCACCTGGCGATGCAATCTCGCCTGCCCGGTTTGCTTCATGTCCGACCGTCATGTGCCGCCGGATCCCTCGTTCGAGGAAATCCTCCGGATGGTGGAGACGATTGGAAGCTTCGACGGCCCCGGCTTTCCTCTGCAGATTACAGGGGGGGAGCCGACGATTCGCGCGGATTTGCCCGAGATCATCGAAATGGCTGCAAGCCGGGGCGCCAGTGCGGTCGAGCTGAATACCAACGGGCTGGTCATAGGCGGAGATATACAATACCTGCGGTCGCTCAAGCAGGCGGGACTGACGAATATCTATCTCCAGTTCGACGGACTGGATCCTTCCATGACCCGGGTGCTGCGCGGACGTGATGTGCTTCCCGCAAAGCTCCAGGCCATCGAGAATTGCCGCACGGAAAGGATCCCCGTCATCCTGTCCGTGACCATCGTCGAAGGCGTCAATGAGGGAGAGCTGGGAAGCCTCATCCACTTCGCCATGGACAATCTCGAGGTCATTGGCGGCCTGGCCCTGCAGCCGGCATTTGTTTCCGGGCGGTTCGAGCTGGGAAGCCGCAAGCATCTTTCCGTCGGGGACGTGGCTCGCCTCATCTCCGAGCAGACCGGGGGCGCGATCAAAGCCACGGACTTCTGGCCCGTCGGCAGCAGTCATCCGCTCTGCTACGGCTCCACGTATCTTCTCCGCGATAACGGCGGGTACATCCCCTTCACGAGGCATCTGAAGGAAGAAGACTACCGGCAGCAGTTCAACAGCACAAGCCCCCAAGGGGCCGCCTTCATGGATATCGTCGCCGGCGCCTCCGCCTCGAAGACACCTCCACTTGGACTTCCCATACTCATCATGGAGTACATGGACGCCTGGACCATGGACCTGGCGCGAACCCGGGAATGCAACCTGGCCGTTACCCTGCCCGATGGATCGTCGATTCCTTTTTGCGTCTACCATCTGACCGACAGCCGGGGCGAGAGGCTCTATCCGCATGGGGGAAGGAGGCGGCATGTCGTTTGTGCGTGAGTCGAACTGCCAGCTGTGCGGTTATTTTTGCGGCCTCAGGGTGTCGGTCGACGGCGAAGAAAGGATCACCAGGGTCAGGCCCGATCCCACCCGATATCCTTACGACCCGTCCGTCCTCGCCCAGTGCCGCCGCTTCACGGCGAACAAGGAAATCCTGGATCATCCCGGGCGCCTGAACCACCCTCTGAAACGCACGGGAGAGCGTGGCTCCGGAAAATGGCGGCGCGTCCCCTGGGAGGAAGCCATGGCCGACATCGCTTCCCGTTTGAAGGAGCTGAGGCTTCGATACGGCGCCGAAACGCTGGCTTCCTGCATCAGCGCCCCCCACACCCTCTACTGGCCGCTGCACCGCTTTCTCAACCTGTGGGGAACGCCCAACAACGTGGGCATCGGCATTGTGTGCTGGAATCCCAGAATTTGGGTCAACAGCCTGACCTATGGCTGGCCCATTGAAGATGAGCTGGATCCCACGATCACCCGGTGCGTCGTGTTGTGGGGCATCAACCCGGCGGAATCGGACCGGTCGCTGTTCTGGAAGACACTGCAGGATTATGCCGCATCCGGTGGCCAGCTCATCGTGATCGATCCGCGCCGGACTCGGACGGCTCGCCTGACCGACCGGTGGCTGGCTGTCCGGCCGGGCACCGACGGCGCACTGGCGCTGGGCATGCTGAACGTCGTGATCCAGGAAAGGCTCTGGGACCATGAATTTGTCGAGCGCTGGTGCTCCGGTTTCGCCGAGCTGGCTCAACGGGTCGAGGAGTTCACCCCGCGGAAGGTGGCCGGCATCACCGGAATTCCCGCGTCCGATATCATCGAAACGGCCGTTCTCTACGCCACGAGCAAGCCGGCGGCCCTTTTCACCGGGCTCGGCATCGACATGAGCGGGATTCACTGCACGCAGACACTGCGCGCCATTGCGGCGCTTCGGGCCGTGACCGGGAATGTCGACGTGCCGGGAGCGTCCTTCATCAACGAGAGGCCGGATTTCGTACCCGAAATCGATTTGGAGCTGAGCGACCAGCTCCCGAGCTCACAGAGAGCCAAAAAGCTCGGAGGGGAGCTCTTCAGGCTCCAGCGATACGAAGGCTATGAAAGATTGACCCAGTTCACCCGGCGCCACGGCAAGCAGCTGCCGGCTCGCTATCTCACCTCCGCTCATCCCCACCTGGTCTGGCAGGCCATGATCACCGGCGAGCCCTATCCGGTTCGGGCGCTCATCTGCATGGCCAGCAACCCGCTGTTGTGCCAGGCCGATACGAAACGGGTCTACCAGGCGCTTAAGTCGCTGGATGTGCTGGTGGTACTCGAACATTTCATGACGCCCACGGCCATGCTCGCGGACTACGTCCTGCCGGTTACGGGCAGCTTCGAGCAGCCGCTCATGCAGACCAACGGCGGCGTCGCCAACATCGCCTACGGCGGGCCGGCGGCGCTGGCGCCCCGCTGTGAGCGGCGCACGGATTTCGACTTCTGGAGCGAGCTCGGCAGACGATGCGGCCAGGAGGCGTATTGGCCCTGGAACAGCCTGGAAGAGGCACTTTCCGATGTCCTCGCTCCCGCCGGCCTGTCCTGGAGTGAGTTCTGCCATACCGGATTTTATGCCCCGGAGAAAGAATACCGGAAATGGGAACGGGACGGGTTCGCGACTCCCAGCGGAAAGGTGGAGCTCAGGTCCACCCTCCTTGAAGAATTCGGCCACGACCCGCTGCCGGGCTATGTGCACGGAAACGGGGCCGTCGGTGAGTTTCCCCTGACGCTGATGACCGGCGCCAGGAAGCATCCCTATTACGCATCGGAATTCAGGCAGCTGAGGCGGTTTCGGAAGCTGCATCCCCGGCCGCTGGCGGAGATTTCCCGGGCCACGGCGGATCGGTTCGCGATCCGCCCGGGAGACTGGATCTGGATCGAGACTCAACAGGGACGGATCCGGCAGGAGGCGGCCATCGCCGACATGCGCGACGGGGTCGTCAGCATCGAGTACGGCTGGTGGTACCCGGAGAAGGAAGCCATGGAGCCGGGCCTTGGGGGGCTTTGGGAGTCCAACGCCAACGTCCTGACGACGGCCGACACGGCTTCATGCGATCCGATCCTGGGCCAGTGGGATTTCCGTTCCATTCCCTGCAGGATCACCAAGGCGCAAGGAGCCTCCAATGCTTCGACTTGAGAGCGCAGGACCCGAAGACCGGGAAAAGCTGGAAGCCCTTCTGTGGGAGAACGGGATGGATTATGCGGACCCCATAGAGGATTTCGTGCTGGCAAGGGAGGACGATGAGATCGCCGGGTGCGGACGGATCGAGGATTACCCCGACGTGGTGATGGTTCGCCCCCTGGTGGTTGCGGCAAGCTTCCGCCGCAGGGGAATTGGACGGCTTCTTCTGGAGCGAATCCTCCCGGCCGGAAAGCCCGCCGTTATCGTGGCGCGGGGCGAAGCGGTGGAGTTTTACAGCGTCATTGGCTTCAGGTTTTCGACCTGGCGGACCATTCCTGCCCATCAGGCCAATGAATGCTCGTCCTGTCCCGATGTGACCCAATGTCGTCCTCAACCCATGCTCTACAGTTTCAAATGAATCAGGAGGGGGACAGCCATGAAAGAGATCAGATCAGTGATTCAGCACAAGGCGAATGCCCTGCACATCTTCTGTCGCCTGCGCCCGATCTTGGGGAGGCGAGCTGCGAGAGCCGTCTCGATAGCATGGGAGCACTGCGTTCTCTACCGCGTCATCTATTCATAGGACAGTTGATGGCTGAACAGGCGGAAAAGACGACAAACCTCAGGGCATTGATTTCTCACTGGATGGCACCATGATGAACGCAAAAAAACACGCATTGGTTCTCTTCACGAAGTATCCCGAACCGGGCCTCACCAAGACACGCCTGATGGAGGAAAACGGGGGAAGCCTCACCGCGGAGGAGGCTGCGGCGCTCTACAAAGCCATGGTCCTCGACACAGCCTCCGTGGCTCTCAGCGCCTTGAACAACGGCCTGCATGACGACCGTCCGGGGGATGACTTCAGGTTTTGCATCTCCTCTCCCGCCGACCACCTGCCCAGGGTTCAGGAGATGTTCCGTGCCGAGTTTCCGTTCGACGTGATCGAGTATGTCGAGGATCAAGGCAGGAACTTCGATGAGCATTTCGACAGCTGCTACCGACAGCTCTTCGACAGGGGCTACCATGCGGTCGTGTGCATCGGCGGAGACCTGCCGGGAATCACGCCGGACCTGGTCTCACGCGCCTTCCGGTCGCTGTTTCGCCTGGGAGACCTTTCGGGCCGCGGCGCCATGGTCCTCGCCCCCTGCCAGGCGGGCGGCGTCTCCCTGGTTGGAATCACCCGCGAAACCCCCGTCACGTTCGAAGGGGTCTTCTACAACAGCCAGGGCGTCACCGCCCTGGACGCCCTCATCGATCTCACCTCCCGAAAAGACATCCCCGTCGCTCTTTTGGAGGCGCTTTTCGACGTGGACTACGGAGAGGACCTCGGCCACATGATTTCGGTCATGAACGCCATGTCTTATGCTTCCCGGTTCGACAAAGGAATCGTGGTGCCAGAAAGAACGTTGGATCTCATTTCCAGCATCGGCCTGGCAGCCGTCTCGCAACCCAATGAATCCAGGGACCCCCGGGAGCGCATCGATGGTTAGCGTGGAAATAGATCCGAAGAGCTGCATCGGATGCGGGCTTTGCGTGGAGCTGTGCCCTCTGTCGGTTCTTGGGTCCGACGCCCCTGGCGGAAATGCCGTGCCACAAGTCGTGCGACCCGACGACTGCTGCGCCTGCATGACCTGTTCGGGCAAGTGTCCCCAGTCGGCCATACGGATCGCTCAAAGCGAGCCCTCCGAACGGTACCTGGACCATGAAAACGGAAGCCCCGCCATCCTTCTCAGCCAGGACGAGCAAACCCGGTACAAGGAGTACGCCTCGGTCCTGGATGGAATCTTGAAGCTGAGATGGAAGCCCGTCGCCGTGACGCTCATCCAGAAGGGCGAGCCGTTCCCGCATGTCCCGGTCCCCCGTATCAAGCTTCGCTATTGCCAGTCCCTGATCATGGCCCGACGAGGCAAGCAGATCCTGATGCCCCCATCCTCCCATTCATGCCCGGACGGAACGTCCATCCTGGGTTTGACGAAGCTCTCTCCGAAACTCGCTTCGGGAGACATCTACACGAAGCTGGGAAAGCTGGCCAGCAAGGAAGCCGCCCAAGCATTGGTGAACAGCCGATCGACCCTGCCCGAGGAATCCATCCGGGCAACCCTCGTCACACCACTGGACGATCCCGTCATGAGGGCGGACATCGTTGTGATCATGGCGCCCCCTGAAACCATGATGTGGCTCAGCATGGCTTCGACGTACTTTACCGGCAAGAGGATGAATTTCCAGATGGGCTCCTACAACGCCCAGTGCCTGGAGACGACGGTCACTCCCTATACGACCCGTGAAATCAACCTGTCGCTCGGATGCTACGGGTGCCGGGCCATCTCCGATCTGAGCGACGATCTCATGTTCATGGGGATCCCTCTCGCAAGAATGGAGCAGCTGACAGCGGGACTCGTCCATCTGGGTCGAAGAGCCATACCGGATGCTCGATCCAGAACGTATTTGCCTCCGCTCATTTAGGAACGAGCGAAAGAGCCTATTGGTGCAGAAAGAATCAGCCATGAGACCGTTTGAAGACTTGTTGAAGGAATCCGTGGCCAGGCACGGGCATCTTTGTGCCGGGCAGGTCATCGGCGTCAGGATGTCCATGCTGGGATGCAAGCTCATTGGCATTGAAGACCCCGGAAACGGCGTCTGGCGAAAGAAGCTCATGGTGTTCGTCGAGATCGACCGATGCGCCACCGACGCGATCCAGAGCGTCACGGGCTGCAGCATGGGGAAACGAACCCTCAAGTTTCGGGACTATGGCATCAACGCAGCCACGTTCCTGAACCTCGAAACCCGGGAAGCCTTCCGGATCGTTTCGACCGAGGAATCCCGCAAACTGGCCGACCTGTACGCGCCCGAAGAGCCCGACCCGGCACGCCGACAGCTCATCGGCTACCAGCAGATGCCCGACACCGAGCTCTTCCATGTTGAGGCCGTGAACGTACTGCTGGAGGACTGGGAAATGCCGGGCCCCCCCCGCAGAAAAGTGGCCTGCGGAAGGTGCGGCCAGATCGTTCGAGATGGAAGAGAAGTCCTGCAGGGTGGCGTCCCGCTGTGCCGCCCGTGCAGCGGCATGGGCTATTTTGAGGCCATTGGCCCCAACGAGGGATGTCATCAGGCATGCCGGTTTCATTAGGATGGGAAGCCCGGCGCACGCACGGCAGCAGAAAGGAGATCCAAAATGGTGCAAATGGTGAGAGTGGAAGAAGCGATCGGGCAGCCCCTGGCCCATGATATCACCGAGATTCGTCCGGGAGAATTCAAAGGGCCTGCGTTCAAGCGGGGACATATTGTGGAAAACCGCGATGTGAGTCATCTGCTGCGGCTGGGCAAGGACCACCTGTATGTCCTGAAGCTCGAGCCGGACCAGATGCACGAGGATGACGCAGCGGCGGCCATCGCCAACGCGCTTTGCGGTGAAGGCGTCGGGTGGTCGGGCGAGCCGCGTGAGGGGAAGATCTCCCTGAAGGCGACGAGAGACGGCTTGCTCAAGGTCGATGTCGCTGCCTTGACCCGGTTCAATGAGCTCGGCGAAGTCATGTGTGCAACGCGTCACACCAACTCCACCGTCTCGATGGGAGAGCAGGTCGCCGCCACCCGGGCCATTCCCCTGTTGATCGAACGGCCCCTCGTGGAAGAAGCTGTCCGCATCGCCAGGCAAAGGCAGCGGGTGCTGCGGGTGCTGCCCTTCCGGCAGGCCAGGGTTGGGTTGATGATAACCGGCAACGAAGTCTACCACGGGCGGATCGAAGACAAGTTCGAGCCGATCATCCGAAGGAAAGTTGAAGCCTACCAAGGCACCGTCCTCAACTCCGTCATCCTGCCGGATGATGACCAAAAGATCGCTGAATCCGCACTCAGCCTCATAGCCCGGGGAGCCGACCTGCTCATCACAACCGGCGGCATGTCGGTCGATCCCGACGACCGCACGCGGTTCGGCTTGCTCAAGGCAGGCGCCACAGACATGATCTACGGGTCCGCGGCGTTGCCGGGGGCCATGTTCATGTCCGCAAACCTGCTGGACGTGCCGGTGCTGGGAATTCCCGCCTGCGGCCTGTTTGCTCCCGTGACCGTTTTTGATCTCATCTATCCGCGCGTCTTGGCCGGCGATCGGATCACTCGAAAAGACATCGCCAGGATCGGGCATGGTGGGCTTTGCTTGAAGTGCGACACCTGCCACTATCCAAGCTGCTCGTTCGGCAAGGCGAGCTGAATCGAGAATTCCATTGGCGGCGAGAAAAGAGGGAAAACCGGACATGACGTCTCATCGCGTGATTCACCTGAACGATACGGCAAAGAGGGCGCCCGGACAGCGGAAGCTCATGGACTCGCATGGCCGAACGATATCCTACCTGCGCCTCTCCATCACCGATCGGTGCAACCTGCGCTGCTGGTACTGCAAGCCAGAAAAGAGCCCGCCTTCCCTCGCTCATGCAGACATTCTCACCTATGAAGAGCTCCATCGATTGACCCGAATTGCCGTGAATCTCGGGATCACGAAAGTTCGGGTCACCGGAGGCGAGCCCCTGGTGCGCAGGGGAGCGGGAGCATTTCTCTCCGAACTGCCTCAAATAAAGGGACTGGAAGATGTCTCCCTCACAACCAATGGAACTCTGCTGAAAGAGCATTTAGAGCAAATACACAACAGTGGTATTCGCAGAATCAACATCAGCCTGGATACCCTCAAACAAGAGAGATACCACCGGATTACTGGCTCAGATGCCTTCAACGATGTCTGGGAGGCGATCCAACTTGCCAACAGAGCGAACTTCCACCCCATTAAAATAAATATGGTTGTCATAAGAGGTATCAATGATGATGAAGTCGCCCAAATGGCTTCTTTGTCTCTCTTATACAATTATCACATAAGATTCATCGAATACATGCCGGTAGGTCCAGGTCATCACAATAGAAGCATCTACACTGTGCCGATTCAGAGTATACGAAGCAAACTGGAAGCGTCACTTGGTGAGTTGATACCTATTCCAAAGGGTCTGAGCGATGGGCCGGCTGAACGTTATCGGTTTGCAAATGCTGTTGGAGAGATTGGCTTCATCGGCAGTATGAGCAATCATTTCTGCCATTCTTGCAACAGGCTTCGGATTACAGCCAGCGGCTATTTGAGACCTTGCCTGCTCTCCAACATTCAGCAGGACATTAAAGGGCCCATGAGAGCCGGTGCCACGGATGCCGAACTGGAAGGAATCTTCCTGAAGGCCGTTCATCAGAAACCATCCCAACACCTTTTCCGCTCGGGGACCGAGGCTGTCATCTGGGACCAAATGTCCACCATTGGCGGATAGCCATAAGCAACCACGATGGAGAAAGCTCGCGATGAGAATCATGCTCTGCTACGACGGCTCAGACGAATCCACGGAAGGACTGAGGGAAGCCATAAAGCACGCCAAGGCTTTCAAGGCTGAAGTCATGCTGGTGACATCGGTTCGAAGTGACGACAAG
Organism: uncultured Syntrophobacteraceae bacterium; assembly: GCA_964527905.1. Lineage (GTDB taxonomy): Bacteria > Desulfobacterota > Syntrophobacteria > Syntrophobacterales > Syntrophobacteraceae > CALBZH01. Next base: position 1,936 of record CAZGQL010000080.1, on the reverse strand, counting down.
TCTTATCCCGACATGATCGAACCTATTGAACAGAAGCTAAAGGAAGCACAAGCGCTTTTCCATGAAAACAACATCCTCTCAAATACACACATATCCTACCGTGAAGTAGATATGAGTGTAGGAGAAGATCTTGTCATGGTTGCATCAAGACAGCATGTCGATGAGATCATATTTGGCATCAGGACAAGATCCAAGGCCGGCAAATTCCTGCTCGGGTCAGTGGCACAGTGGATCATGCTGAAGGCCGAATGTCCCGTAATCGGAGTAAAGAAGAGAATCACTCATTAGACTGCTGGATCTGGGAGCTCTCCAAGATGCACCACAAGTCGAAAAAGAGGATATTCTTCCTCACTACATTCAGACTCTGTGACAATAACGGGTATTCGAGCACACAGATCGAAAATTTTTTCCGCCGTAACGGCTTCAGCATGGTCGAGGCTGCGGAAGAAGCCGATTGTATCGTGATCAGCACCTGCGGGTTCGACCAGGAGCGTGAAAATGCATCCAGGCGCATCATCGACCAATACATAGAACGGTTCTCGAAGCACAAGATTATCATTATATGTGGATGCCTGACCAAGATCCATTCAAGCCTCTTTGAGCAAAGCAGTGTGATCGCTATAGGCCCCAAGGAGCTGCGGAAATTTAATGAAATCTTTCAGCCTGAAATAGGGATTGAAGAGGTCTCAGGAGGAAAGCTGAATGATCGCTTCATTGATAGAAATTATGGAATCTTCGACGCCTATTACCTCCAGATCTGTCAGGGATGTGTAAACAACTGTACATACTGTGCGATCAAGAAGGCAAAAGGTTATGTGACGAGTAAACCGCTGAACAAAGTCATTCATGAGCTGGAGCAGGCTGTAAGGGATGGCTTCAGCCGGATCATGCTGCTTGGAGATGACTGCGGAAGCTATGGTGTCGATCTGGGTATCGATTTTTCGGATCTTCTTAACGAGCTCGCTCATTTCAATGTCGGGATAAGCATCAACTATGTTGAACCGGGCAGGTTTTTGCACTTATACCCAAAGCTGCAGCGAAGCGCGCTTGAGAATATTGAATTTATCAATATCCCCATACAGTCCACATCAAACCGAATTATAAAGCTGATGGGGCGTCACTATGAGGTCGATGATGTATTGCGGCTCATGCAGAAAATGAATAATGATCACCCAGGAATATACACTGAAACTCATATAATATACGGTTTTCCAACGGAGAGCCGGAAGGAATTCGAAGACTCCTTTCGTGCAGTCGAATATTTCCATAGTGTCATATATTTCTATTACACGGATAGAAAAGATGTCAAATCTTCCCATTTTGATGGCAAGATCCCGAGATCAGAAATAGACCACAGAACTAAAACCATCTTAAACCATTCCAGTTTCCGTACCCATCGTGACAGTACACCCCCCCCCATCGTCATGCTGGGATATGATCTGCAAGCTCCAGAAGACATATTCAAATCCATAAAAGCTAGCATGGAGGCCACTTCAGCAATGGATCCTCCGAGGGCGGGGGTCTGTGGATGAACCTTTCCTTGACGCAAACCAGAGCCCAGATCGAGATCGAAGAAGGAATCAACAGGATGCAGACGGACGGCGCGGGATTCACCCACATCGACCCCAAGGGGCGCTTGCAGATGGTTGACGTGAGCGAGAAAGCGATTACAGCACGCGAAGCAAGGGCTGAGACGGTGCTTCACGCTGATCCTCAAACCCTCCGGCGCATCGAGGATGGGGAAATGCCGAAGGGCAATGTGTACGAAGCCGCGCGACTGGGCGGGATCATGGCCGCCAAGAAGACCTGGGACCTGATTCCCCTCTGTCATCCTCTGCAGCTGACCAGCGTTGAGATCGATTTTGCTCCGGATCCGGAGAGGGGCAAAATCGACATCGTTTCACGGGTCCGAACCCACGACCGGACCGGCGTGGAA
>CAZGQL010000079.1:8835-19588 GCA_964527905.1 uncultured Syntrophobacteraceae bacterium | reverse complement strand
CAGGAACACTTCCATCATGCCCCAAGGTTTGAAAAGCTGGAGGAGGCGCAACACGTCGATCAGGTGCCCGGGTGGTCTCCCCATTCGGGCCCGCAACAGGACGTAGCCCGTCGCCAGGATCGAGCCCCCCGGAATGGCAATGGCATTGAGGAATACCATCACCGCCACGAGCACCATGCCTTGTTTCCACATTTCGAGGACGGACCCGAAAATGGTGGTCTGAACGGCTCTCCCGGCCGCGGAGATGATCACGATCGGGAAAGCGTTGGCCATCACAAAAACCATGGCGGATGCAAGGGTGAGCGCCAGCGAGCGGTCGATGGATTCCGGCACGGTCCGGTAGAGAAGGGCGCCGCAGCGCGCGCAAACCGTCTTGCCCCCAAGCGGGCATTCGGTTTCCCGCTGGAGCAGGTCGCATTCATGGCAGGCAATCAAAGGCATCGCGAGCGAAAATCTCTCCTGCGGATGAAACGGGTTCCATTCTGGAGGGGGGAAGCCGAAGGGGCCATCTCCCCGGACTCCTAAAACATCTTCCCACCAGAAAGGGACGGCCGTCAAACGTTTTTGATGTCTGCTTTATTTTGACAAGGGCTCGGATCCACAATAAACTGAAGCTCCTCCACACAACGCGTTTCTGACGCTGACCCGATGGATTCCATCCGCCCATCCACCGCGGGCACGCGTGCCCCAGGAAGGAGTGGCTCATGGGTGCAACCCCGGCGATCTTTCGTGAGAGCGCCTTTCGGGCGATGAGCACCCTGACCCTGTTCCTGTTTTTGGCTGGTTGCCAGGATTCCGATCCCATTCGGCTTGGGTTTGTGGCAGGCCTGTCGGGCCGTGTCGCGGACCTTGGCGTGTCGGGGCGTGATGCGGCCCAGCTCGCGGTGGAAGAGCGCAATCAATCCGGGGGCGTTCGCGGCCGCAAGGTTGTGCTGAGCGTCAAGGACGATCGCCAGGACCCCGAAGCCGCCCGGCAGGCCGTGCGGGAGCTCATCGCCGAAGGGGTTGCCGCCATCGTCGGTCCCATGACGAGCGACATGGGACTGGCGGTGGTGCCCATCGCCAACGAGGCCGGGATCCTGCTCATGAGCCCCACCGTCTCCACGGAAGCCCTCAGTGGAATCGATGACCAATTCTTTCGCGTGACGGCCACCACTCGGGATTTTGCCACCCACAACGCCCACTACCAGATTCGGGCCAGGCGCATGCGGCGCGTGGCCGCCGCCTTTGACCTCGGGAACCGGGCCTACACGGAGGCGTGGCTGCGCCATTTCCGGGAGGCTTTCACCGCAAAAGGCGGCGAGATCGTTGCGAGCCTCGGGTTCACGACCGGCGGCGAGACCACGTTCCTCGATCTGGCGCGGGACCTCATGGCCAGTCTGCCGGACGGTGTGCTCATCATCGCCAATTCCATGGATTCGGCGCTGCTCTGCCGACAGATCCGGAAACTGGACGCATCCGTTCCCATCACCATCGCCGACTGGGGGGCCAGCGAGCGGTTGCTGGAGCTCGGGGGGAAGGCGGTCGAAGGCGTGACCGTCGTTCAGTCCTTCGATCGGGATTCGACGGCGCCCCGGTATCGGGCTTTCCGGAGAACCTATGTGGAACGGTTTGGGAGAGAGCCCGGCTTTGCCGGTGTGGATGCCTATGAGGCGGTTAACGTGGTGCTGGATGCGATCCAGCATCGAGGGAAGGGGCAGAGTCTCAAGGAGAGCGTGCTGGCCATCCGACACTTTGAGGGGCTTCAGGTGCCCTTCAGCTTCGACGATTACGGGGATGTCAGGCGGCCCGCCACGTCCATCAGCGTGGTCCGGGATGGGGAGTTCGCGGTGCTGGAATGATGGGTTTGGAGCATCCGTGCCCCCCCTCGGCGTGAGCTCGGGCACAAGGAGGGTCACCCATGGACGTGCGTTTGAGGTTCACTCAGAGCAGACGCCTCTTCGTGATGCCGGTCCTTGCGCTTGGGATGTGGCTGTGGGCGTGTGAGTCGTCGGAGCCCATCCGCATCGGGTTCGTGGCGGGCATGTCCGGTCGGGTCGCCGATCTGGGCGTCACCGGGCGCGATGCCGCCCAGTTTGCGGTGGAGCAGTGCAACCAGGCCGGCGGGCTGCGCGGGCGCAGGGTCTTGCTCCTCATTCGGGACGACCAGCAGCAGCCGGAGGTCGCCAAGCGCGTCGTGCGGGAGCTCATTGCCGAGAAGGTGGCGGCCATCGTCGGCCCCATGACCAGCGACATGGGAATCGCCGTGGTCCCGATCGCCAACGAAGCCGGGGTCCTCATGGTCAGCCCCACCGTCACGACAGAGGCCCTCACGGGGATTGACGATCAGTTTTTCCGGGTGTCCTCCTCGACGCGCGTGTACGCTTCCCGAAATGCCGGCTATCAGATCAAGACCCATCGTATGCGGCACATCACTGCCGCATACGACGTTGGAAACCGCTCTTACACCGAAAACTGGCTGAACAGCTTTCGGGATGCCTTCAGGCAGGGGGGCGGGGAGATTCTCGCTTCGGTGGGGTTTGAGTCCGGCAAGGAGGCCACCTTCCTGACCGTCGCCCGCGATCTTCTGGTCCATGAGCCCGACGGCGTCTTGATTGTCGCCAATTCCATGGACTCGGCCCTGTTGTGTCAGCAGATCCGCAAACTGGACCCGTCCATCCCCATCACGCTGGCCGACTGGGGCGCGACCGAGCGGCTGCTCGAGTTGGGGGGCCGGGCCATCGAAGGGGTGACGGTGGTGCAGACCTTCGATCGCCAAAGCACGGCCCCCAAGTACCAAGCGTTTCGACAGGCATACCTGGATCGATTCCACCGGGAGCCGGGCTTCGCCGGTGTCTACACCTACGACGCCGTCAACGTCGTGCTGACCGCCCTGGCGGAGCAGAAGAAGGGAGAGGGTCTCAAGGACGTCGTCCTGAGGATCCGCGATTTCGATGGGCTCCAGGGCCCCTTCGGCTTTGACGAGTTTGGTGATGTGCGCCGGCCCCATGTCTCCATCAGCATGGTGCGCAACGGTCGGTTTGTGGTTTTGGAGTGAGGAGCCGATGAGAGATCCCATCCCCCTGCGTCGATGGCTCGCGCTGCAATTCGCATTGATCGCGACCGTTCCCCTGGTGGCTGTGGCCGCTCTGGTCTGGCTCTCGCTCCTGCCTCAGATGCGCGCCGATCTGGTCGTCAGAAAACAGGCTCTGGCTCGAGCCATTGCCGGTCAGGTGTCGACCTATCTGTTCGGGGCTGGGATGGTGCTGCGCGCGGTGGCGGACACACTGGATCTCGAGGGCGGTTCACCGACGGACTGGTTTGCCGCCCTGGATGCCCATGCGGGGAGTGGGGACGTGTTCGAAGCCATCTACGTGGTGGACAGCCAGGACGAGGTGGTTTCGGTGGGTCTTCCGGTCTCGCGGAGGGCCAAGCGGCAGGATCTCATCGGATTGGACCTGTCGCGCCGGGATTTCCACCGGGATGCGAGCCGCACCCGCAAGGAAGTGTGGTCCGAAACGTTTCTTTCGACAGTCAGCAGCCGCTTGGCCGTCGCCCTCGCGATCCCGAGGGCGGATCGGGTGATCGTTGGAGAAATCAGCGTGGAGCGCCTTTCGGAGTTCATCCGCGACCTGCCCGTCGAGCCGGGCTCGCTGACCATGATTGTGGACCGGCAGGGCCGGATCATCGCGGACTCCAAACAGGGGGGCGGCGGTCAACGGGTCAGTGCCGAGCTCGACCGCCTGTTTCACGATGACCGATCGGACCTGACGGAGACGGCCGGTTTCGAGCTGGAAGGGATGCCGTGCATTGGAAGCGTGGTGTCCGTCGGTCAGGTGGGCTGGAAAGTGCTGGTAGCCCAGGCGCGGCGCGAGGCGTTTCGGCCGATCACGTCCACCCTGCGGCTGCTCGGAGCCGGGCTGGGTCTCTCCCTGCTGCTTGCCGTGGTGGCTGGATGGTTTCAGGCACGGAGTGTCGTGCGCCATTTCGGCCATTATGCCGAGCAGGCGCGGGCGATCGCCGATGGACGATACGATCAGCCTTGGCCGAAGTCCCGGACGCGTGAATTCTCAGATTTGGCCGATGACTTGAGGCGCATGGCCCAAGCGATCCGGGAGCGGGAAGCCCAGCGGGATGAAGCGGAAGCGGCTTTGCGCCTGAGCGAGAGCAATCTGCGGATCACGTTGGATTCGATTGGGGATGCGGTGATCGCAACGGACCAAGCCGGTACGATCGTCCGCATGAACCCCGTCGCCGCGAGCCTGACGGGGTGGAGCGTCGAGGCGGCGACGGGCCGGCCCCTCGTCGATGTCTTTCGGATCATCAACGCCCTGACCCGCGAGCCGGCTGAGAATCCAGCCGAAAAGGTCATGGCACACGGCAAGATCGTCGGTTTGGCCAACCACACCGTTTTGCTCTCAAGGGACGGCAAGGAATATCAGATCGCGGATAGCGGAGCCCCCATCCGGCGGCCCGACGGGGAAATGGTGGGCGTCGTGCTCGTGTTCCGCGACGTGACTCATGAGTATGCCCAAGCGCGTAAGATCGAGGAAAGCGAGCGGCTCCTCAAGAGCATCACCGCCAACCTCCCGGGGGTGGTGTACCGCTTCGTTGGGGCTCCCGGCAAGGAATACGGCAATGTCTATGTCAGCCGGAAGGCAAAGGAAATCCTGGGGATCGACACGTCCCCTGAGAACTTTTACAGCGCCTTTGTCGCCTGCATCCCCGACGAGGAAAGGGAAACCTTCCGCTCTTCGATCAACGAGGCCATTCAAGAGGTGAAGCCCTGGAGGTACGAAGGCCGGTTCATGCGCCCGACGGGGGAAACCATCTGGCTCCATTGCAGCTCCATGCCCCACCGGTCGGGAGGCGTCGTCATCTTTGACGGCGTGGTCCTGGATGTCACGGATCGAAAGCAGGCCGAGATCGAGCTTCGTCAACTGCGAAACTATCTCGCCAACATCATCGATTCCATGCCCTCGGTGCTGGTGGGCGTGGATGCGACGGGCCGCGTAACTCAGTGGAACCGGAAGGCGTTCGAGGCCACGGGGTTAGCTCCTGAGGCGGCACTGGGACAGCCGCTGGATTCGGTGTATCCTTTGCTCGCCTCGAAGCTTGATCGGATCCGGGAAACCCTCCGCAACGGCAGGGTCCAGTTGGAACAGAGGGTTCCACGTCACGAGAAAGGAGAAGTCCTATACGAAGACGTGATCATTTACCCGCTGGTGACCGACGGGGTCGAGGGAGTGGTGATCCGCATCGACGACGTGACCGAGCGGGTCCGATTGGAGGAGATGATGATCCAGTCGGAAAAGATGCTTTCCGTGGGGGGCCTGGCCGCCGGCATGGCCCATGAAATCAACAATCCGCTGGCCGGTCTCCTCCAAACCGCGACCGTTTTGGAAAACCGCCTGTACGGCGACCTCGAAGCCAACCGCCGGGCGGCCGAGGCAGCCGGCATCAGCATGGAGGCACTTCGCAAGTACCTGGAAGCCCGGGACCTGGTCGGCCTCCTCGCGAGCCTCCGGGAGGCCGGGGGCCGCGCGGCGCGGATTGTGCGCAACATGCTCGAGTTCGCGCGAAAGAGCGACCGTGCCTTTTCAAGCGAAGACCTGGGCGAACTCCTCGAACGCACGGTTGACCTGGCGGCCAGCGACTACGATCTCAAAAAAGATTATGATTTCAGGAAGATCCACATCATGAAGGAATTCTCCTCTTCTCTGCCCAGGGTTCCTTGCGAGAAGTCCAAAATCCAACAAGTGATTCTCAACATTCTGCGAAACGGCGCGGAAGCCATGGCGGAGCATGGGACTTGGGACGGCATGCCCCCGCGCTTCGTCCTGCGGACCAAGGTCGAGGGCGACATGGCCCGAATCGAAATCGAGGACAACGGACCGGGCATGGACGAGGCGACCCGAAGGCGGGTGTTCGAGCCCTTCTTCACCACAAAGTCCGTGGGGCGGGGCACCGGACTGGGGCTTTCCGTATCGTACTTCATCATCACGGAGGAGCATCGGGGGACCCTGTCGTTGATTTCCTCACCGGGCAGGGGTAGCACCTTCATCATACACCTGCCGCTGCGCGCATCCCTAGACGCGTGAGGACCTCGCGGGGTGGGGCTGCCGCGGGATCTTCGGTGGTCCGGAGGCATTGCTTCGGGTGCCCCGTCCGTATCCGGGAGATCAGCGCTCGAGAAGCGTGTCGATGGGCGTGTATTCCAAGCCGAAGGCGTCGGCGACTCCCTTGAAGGTGACCTTGCCCTTGACGACATTGGCTCCCGGCCGGATATCCGGGTTTTCCCGCATGGCCCTCTTCCATCCCTTGTTGGCGATTTCCAAGGCGTACGGGAGGGTGGCGTTGGTGAGGGCCAGCGTCGAGGTCTTTGGGACGGCTCCCGGCATGTTGGCCACGCAGTAGTGCACCACACCCTCGACGGTGTAAATGGGACGGGACGTTTCAAAGCAGCCCCCCTGGTCGATGGCGACGTCGACCAGAACAGCGCCTTTTTTCATGGTTTTCAGCATATCACGAGAGATGAGCTTCGGGGCCTTTGCGCCGGGGATGAGGACGGCGCCGACCACGACGTCGGCCCGGGTGATGAGCTCGCGCACGGTGGCGGGCGTCGACATGAGGAGAAAACAATTGGCGGGCATGACCTCGCTCAGGTGGCGGAGGCGGTCCAGATTCATGTCGAGTACATAGACCTTGGCGCCGAGGCCGCAGGCCATTTTTGCCGCGTTGGTCCCAACGATGCCTCCGCCGATGATGACCACCATGCCGGGGTCAACCCCGGGGACGCCGCCCAGCAGGACACCGTGTCCCCCTTGCGCCATTTCCAGGTACTTGGCTCCTTGCTGGATGGCCATGCGCCCGGCCACCTCGCTCATGGGGGTCAGCAGCGGCAAGGATCCGTCCGCTCGCTGGATGGTTTCGTACGCAATGTTGATGGACTTGCGGCGGATCAGCTCATGAGTCAGGGCCTCGGCCGCCGCCAGGTGCAGATAGGTGAAGACAATCTGATCTTCCCGAATGAGGTCGTACTCAGGCGGCAACGGCTCCTTGACGTGCATGACCATTTCGGCGCGCTCGAAAATCTCTTTGGGCGTGGCCACCATCTCGGCTCCTGCCGCCTCGTAGGCACTGTCTTCAAAACCGCTGCCGGCGCCGGCGCTTTGTTCCACCAAGATCGTATGGCCATGCCTCCTCATGACCTCCACACCCGCCGGGGTCATGGAAACCCGGTTTTCCTCGGCCTTGATTTCTTTCAGTACACCGACAATCATGGTCGCGTCTCCTCTCTCAGCGTTCGCCGGTCTCGGCGAAGCGCATGAACGGGTCCGTGGGCATGGCGCGCAAGCCCCGATAGCTCAAAGTGCGTCCGCGGGTGATGAACGTGCTGTCGCATGGGAGATGATACTAGAGCCATTTGTGCCGGGATTCAATCATGGAACGCTTGAGACGACGGGGATGGTCCGTTGGCAGGATTGGTATCGAAGTATATTGTTGGCCGTCACCTTGAGAGCACTCTTCCGTGACACCCTCCCGGGACGGTGCCCAACCCCTTCGCTCGGCAACGTTCCCAATAGGACTCTGGCACTTGTGCTACAATGTCCCTGCGGTCGAGCGAGCTTGAAGGAACGGTGGGGTCACGACTCGCGAACCCATGTGACTCGCGAGACGAACCTTTGAAGATGTCAGTGACATCATTTGGGCAGCGCTTAGCGGATATGGCGGAGATGAACGATGATCACGCTGGTTGAGGCGCTCAACTACCGATGCCTGCGGTATGTGTCGAGAGGGCTCGGTTCGTTTCAGGTGTTGGTCGGTCCCAATGCGTCTGGAAAAACGACCTTTCTGGATGTCGTCGGTTTTCTTGCGGATCTTGCTTCCGAGGGTCTGGATGCAGCGTTATCGAAACGAACTACAAATCCCGAGGAACTTCTCTTTCGGCGTCAGGGTGACAAGTTGGAGTTGGCGATCGAGGCGCGTATTCCTGATGAAAAGCGGAAACTGATCGCTAAACTGGATCTCGATCGGGCTCGGTATGAGGTGGTCATTGGCTTCGACGAAACCCAACGTCAGTTCGAGCTTAAGGCGGAGAAACTTTTGCTCAAGAAGTGGCACGGGACAATACCACGGCAGCGCACCATGTTTCCCATGATGTTCGAGGTACCGCCTTCCCTTGTGACACCCAAGGGGCGGCGCGATATCAAGGTGGTGGTCAATAAGGTCCCTGGAGGGAACGACAATTTCTATAGCGAGACCTACGGTCAATCCGGAAAGGGTTGGACTCCTTCGTTCAAGCTTGGCCCTCGGAAATCTGCCCTTGGCAATCTTCCCGCCGACGAGAGCTCATTCCCTGTGGCGGTATGGTTCAGGGAATTTCTGACCAGCGGTGTCCAACGCTTTGTTCTGAACAGGCTCAAGATCAAACAGCCCAGCCCCCCGACAAAGGTGAAGGGGTTCTTGCCGGACGGCTCGAACTTGCCTTGGGTGGTCGCTCGCTTGCGCCGTGAAGATGATGAGAGTTACCGAAGCTGGGTCAAACATCTTCAGACGTCGCTCGATGATCTTGTAGACATCACGACGTTCGAACGTCCGGAAGACAAACACTCTTATTTGGTTTACGAATATGAGGGAGGTCTGAAGATCCCGTCCTGGCTGGTTTCCGACGGCACACTCCGTCTGACAGCACTGACCCTGCCTGCGTACCTTTCAGGTCTGCAAGGGGTCTACATGATCGAAGAGCCCGAGAACGGGATTCATCCGCGCGCGGTCGCGACCGTTTGTGACTCACTATCCTCAGTTTATGCTGCCCAAGTGCTGTTGGCGACTCACTCACCGGTGATCCTCAACGCGACGAGGATGGAGAATGTGCTTTGTTTTGCCAAGGATAAGACCGGGTCGACGGATATTGTATCGGGGCGCGAGCATCCCATGCTCGAAAAGTGGCGCGGGGAAGCCAACCTCGGCACACTGCTCGCCGCGGGAGTATTGGGATGAAAGACCTCGTCGTGCTTGCCGCTGACAAGGCTCTGGAATTGGCGTTGAAGGGGGTGCTTGCAAGGCCCAAAGCGCTGGGCATTCGGCCCCTTGACGTGGATATCTTCGTGGAACCGGAACACGATCCGGCGTGCGCGCGGCGAGGCGTTGGGTTCCTCAGCCACTTTGCGGAGCAATACCGATACGGTTTGCTGATCTTCGATTACGAAGGAAGTGGACAAGAGGAGGTCGAGCCCCAGGTGCTCCAGAGAAAGCTGAACGACGAATTCCAAAACTCTCCTTGGGAAGAAAGGGCCAGGGTAATCGTGTTGTACCCTGAGCTCGAAGCCTGGATTTGGACCGATTCTCCGCATGTCGAGGAAGTGCTTGGATGGAAGGGCAGAGATCAGGGACTTCGTCCTTGGTTGGCGGAGGAAGGCTATTGGTCAGCCGATGCGATGAAACCAAGACGTCCCAAGGAGGCCTTCGAGGCGGCGCTGCATGCAGCGAGAAAGCCCCGGAGCTCATCCTTGTACAAGCAGATCGCGGAAAGGGTCTCGTTGCGTCGCTGCACGGACACGGCATTCTTGGAGCTGAGAAACGTCCTCCTGAGCTGGTTCCCTCCATGACGGTCTATCATCGGAGTCGGTCGGTTGGAGAAACGCTCCCGCAGCATCGTCTGGACGCAACCCTGCCGATGGCGGCGAACGAGCCGCAGGATCGGATCGACCTGGGTCAAGGCGGCAACAGCGCCCCCCGGGAGGTGCGTCCGTCGACCTTGAGGACCAGGGGGCGATCAAACCGCACATGGGCGATGAACGGGGTTTCGTCCACGACCGGCAGGGACTCCAGGGTGTCCCAGTCGATGAAGTCCTCCGGACCCGCCACCGTGAGGTAGCTGATGCCGAGGGTGGTCACATTGTGAAAGAAATGGGACCCTTGGGAAGGCTCGGCCTTGAGCATCGGCGAGGCGGCTTCCACCATTGCGGCCACCCCCGAAATGTCACTCCAGGTCACCGGAATGCCGAGCCAGCGGTCCGCCGATCCCCACCGGCCGGGGCCGATCAGCACGTAGGGACGGTTGGCGGACACCAGGGCGGCGTTGAACCGGCCGATTTCCCGGGCCATGGCCACCGTGCGGGACGGATCGAACCCCCTACGCTTGACGAACAGCAGGTCCATGACATCCTCCCGGACCAGGTTTCCGAGAGCCTGGGTCGAATAGCACAGCGCCCGGGCGACCTCGCCGGCCGTGAGGGAGACCTCCATGAGCTCCGCCCGGGCCGTCATCGGGCGGATCTGCGTGACGGCGAAGGCCGGCTTTCCGTTGTCGAGCCCCAACGGGTCGGCGGTCAACTCGATTTCCACGGGGGCCCCCATGCCGTCTTCGGCCAGCGCCAGCAGATCCTTCAACAGGGGAGCCAGAGGGAAAGACTGATATTTGAGGATGCCGGCGAAGGTGATGACGCGGTTTCCGGGGCCCATTCCGACGTCGCGGATTCGGTTCTCTTCGGGAATGAAGCTGCTCGACGCGAGAACCACCGGCGGTTCCCCATCGGCCTCGCAGACATCCCGCCGCACTAGGTTCGGATCCTCCCTCTCGCAGCCCGGCGTCATTCCGCCCCCCATCCGCAGGGCATAGAAGAACCGCTGGGAATTCCGGAGCACATCCTCCACCGACGAGAATTGAGGCAGCACCTGGGGGTGGGCAGGGCAGAAGCGCAGCGCGCTTCCCCCTTCGACAACGGTCTTTCCGAGCCCGAGGGCGATGGTGGCGCGTGGCGACTTCCTC
>CAZGQL010000079.1:8046-8825 GCA_964527905.1 uncultured Syntrophobacteraceae bacterium | reverse complement strand
ATGGTGGCGCAGCCGTCTTCGGGACGCACGCGGCCGAAGGGATAAAAGTTGTGGGACTGGGCGACGCCCGAGAGGGTCGGGTAGTGGAAACCGCGGTGAGTGCGCCCCATTAGCCGCTGGACGATCACGGCCATTTTTTCCTCTTCCGTGCGATGTCCCATCCGTCGCGCGAAGGCCCTGGGGGCGCTGAAATACGTAGAAGCGTGGACGAGTACAATGGCGGCAAGCAGCTGCCGGAGCCGCTCCTCGAAGTCAGGATGGTCGTTGGGCAGCATATACGTCCGGTAGAGCCCGGCATAGGCCTGGAACTGGGCGTCCTCGAAGAGGCTGGAAGACCGCACGGCCAGTGGGTAATGCGCTTTGGCCAGGAAAGCACGCAGGGCTCGCACGGTCGACTCAGGGAAGGGGACCCGCAGGAAGCGGACCATGATGTCTTCGTTGGGCGAATCGCCGCGGGAGAGATCCTGCAGCCCCCCGCGCTCCACGATGGCGTCGAAAGACTCCGTCGTGAGGATCAGACAGGGGGGGATCAGAATGTCGATTTCCGAGTATTTGTGCGCGAGGGACAGATTCCGCTTGAGGAGGTTCGCGGCAAACACCAGCCCTCGGGCCTTTCCTCCGATGGATCCCCTGCCCACTTTGAGGAATTCCGTGTCCAGGTCGAAATCGTCGGGATCGAAGTCCACGACGACCCCTTTCTGACGCCACTTGCGTTGGAGAGCGAGCGTCCGGCTGAGATGGTCGCGCGTTCGCTCCATGCTGCCCCCAAAGTCGGCGCC
>CAZGQL010000079.1:0-8036 GCA_964527905.1 uncultured Syntrophobacteraceae bacterium | reverse complement strand
GGTGATGGGGCGGAAGTGCTGTGCCAGGAAAATCTCGGACCGGGCGAAAAGCCACCGGGAAAAATCGTTCCGGTTGGCGTGGTAGGTGAAGGACTCCAGGGGGACCTCCCTCACGATGCGCTCCAGGGCGCGCCGATTGGCGGCGCGACCCACCTCCCGGCCATCCGGCATGCGGAATACGAAATCCCCAAAACCGAGATGCAGCAGGAACGCGCGAATTTCCTCGTGCAGGGAGCGCGAATTTTTGTCGATGAACGAGGCCGGGACGGCGTCGGCCTTTTCCTTGTTACGCGGCTCGGAGCTCGTCAAGCACAGGGGAAGATCGGGGACTTGGGCCTTGATGGTCCGAAGCAGGTCCACACCTGCGGCATCGTCGAGTCGGCAATTCCGAGGAAACCGAACATCGGAGATCACCCCCAGGAGGTATGGCTGGAAACGTTGCAGGGCGTCGAGGGCTTCCTCGTAGGTGCGGGTGGCCAGGATCTTGGCGCGGCTTCTCATGGTGAGCAGCCGGTGCTCTTCGTTGAGGCCCTCCTCGATGGCCGCCTGGGTCTGGCTGACGACCTCCCGATATAAAATGGGCAGAAGTGACGACATGTAAACGGGGGAATCCTCAACGAACAGGATGACGCGAACCCCGGCGGCGCGCGTGTCATTGTCGACGTTCCACCAGTCTTCGACGCTCTTGATCTGGGCCACGAGCAGGTCCGTGTTGCCGGACCACACAAAGGTGCCGTCGACGACCGCTCTGCCAGCCTCCTCCAGCCGACAGATCTCGGGGGGGAGGGTGCGATGGGTGAGCAGCAGAACCGCAAGATCCGGATGGCGAGTCTTGATCTCGCGTCCCAGAGAGCCGGGGTCTTTCTCCGCGAGACGGGGCATCGTGATGACGAGCTGAAACGCATGGGTCTCCAGGGCGGCCAGAGCCTCCTCCCGTGAGGACACCCACGTGATCAGGGGGGGCTTGCTCAGGTTAAGGCCCCGGTACTCGTGGATGATTCGCTCGGCCAGCCGGCCGTCCTCTTCCATGATGCAGTAGTCGTAGAGACTCGAGACCAGCAGAATATCCGTCACCTTGCGGGCCATGAGCTCGTTGAAGGTTCGGATCCGGCGCTCGTAATCATCGGCGCACTGGGCGATATCCAAGCTCAAGGGCGCGCAAACCGCGTCACTCGGCCCGTGTGGGGGGCGCTCATGCGACGAGCTCATCTACACCAATCCCTGGTCGAGCATGGCGTCGACCACCTTCTTGAAGCCGGCGACGTTGGCGCCGACCAGGTAATTGCCGGGAGAGCCGACCCGCTCCGCCGCGTCGAGGCAGGTGCGGTGGATGCTTCGCATGATCAGCTTGAGCCGCTCGTCAACTTCCTCGCGCGTCCAGGAGAGCCGCATGCTGTTTTGGGTCATCTCGAGTCCCGAGACCGACACGCCCCCGGCGTTGGCCGCCTTTCCGGGGCCGTAGAGAATGCCGTTGTCGAGAAGGACGGCGATCCCCTCGGGGGTCGTGGGCATGTTGGCTCCTTCCGCCACCAGTCGCACGCCGTTTTGGACCAGATGGCGGGCGTCCGTCTCGTTGATCTCGTTTTGGGTGGCCGAGGGGAAAGCACAGTCGGCCCGGTGGTTCCACAGCGGGTTGTGATCCATAGCCGGGTCAGCTTCCGTGTAAACCGCCGATGGATAGCGCTCCGTGTATTCCCGGATGCGCCCGCGCCGCACGTTCTTGAGCTGCTTGACGAAGGCGAGCTTGTCTCGGTCGATCCCCGCCTCGTCGAAAACGTAACCCGAGGAGTCCGAAAGGGTGACCGGTTTGGCCCCGAGATCCAGCAGCTTTTCGACCGTGTGCTGGGCGACGTTCCCGGATCCCGAAACGAGACAGACTTTCCCCTCGAGGGTCTCTCCGCGGTGCGCGAGCATCTCGGCCGCGAAATACACGCATCCGTAGCCGGTGGCTTCGGGCCGGATGAGGCTCCCGCCCCAGTTGAGGCTCTTTCCCGTCAGCACGCCTGAAAACTGATTCACCAGCTTGCGGTACATCCCGAACAGGTAGCCGATCTCGCGGGCCCCGACCCCGATGTCTCCGGCCGGCACGTCCGTGAAAGGGCCGATGTGCCGGAAAAGCTCGATCATGAAAGCCTGACAGAACCGCATCACCTCCGCGTCGGACTTGCCCTTCGGGTCAAAATCGGACCCGCCCTTGCCGCCGCCCATGGGAAGTGTGGTCAAGGCGTTCTTGAAGACCTGCTCGAAGGCAAGGAATTTCAAAATGCTCAGATTGACCGACGGGTGGAACCGAAGGCCCCCCTTGTAGGGCCCGATGGCGCCGTTCATTTGGACTCGAAACCCCCGATTGACGTGAATCTCCCCGGCATCGTCCTGCCAGGGGACGCGGAAGATGATCACGCGCTCGGGTTCGACCAGACGCTCTAAAATCCTGCCGTGTCGGTATTCCGGATAGAGATCCAGAAGGGGGCGGATGGTTTCGAAAACCTCGCCGACGGCCTGATGGAACTCCGTCTCATGGGGATCGCGATGCTTGACCAATGTCATGATGTCGTTCATCGATGCAACTCCTCTTGGGCGTGCAAAGCGGTCCGGGAAAGTTCCCGGGCTGGATCCCCGTTCCCGCGACCCGATCCAATCCCGGTGGCCATTTCAGGAGCAGACGACCGCCTCGGCCATGGGGACCACCCGGATACCCTCCTGTTCCAGGGCTCCCCGAATGGTCCGAGCGAGTTCCAAGGCGCAGGGCGAGTCCCCGTGGATGCACAGGGTCTCGGCATCCAGCGGGACCCAGCTCCCCTCGACCGTCCTCACCCGCCCTTCCCGGGCCATCCACAAGGCCCGTTCCGCGGCCGCTTCCGGATCCGCCACCACGGCCCCCGGATGCCGTCTGGAAACCAGAGCACCGTCCGCGCGGTAAGCTCGGTCTGGAAAAGCCTCGAAAATGATCTGGACTCCCTCTTCCCGGCCGATTCGCCGCATCCGCTCATTGTCGGCTCCGGCCAACATCACCAGCAGCAGAGTCGGATCTAAACCGGCGACGGCATGGGCAACGGCCCGCAAGATGCGCTCATCGCCTGCCGCCCGAGTGTAGAGACTCCCGTGGGGCTTCACATGCTGCAGGCGCACGCCGTGCACGTCACAAAAGGCGCGGAGGGCCCCCACTTGGTAGCGGACATCGTCGCGGATCTCATCGGGGGAACAGTCCATGTTCCGACGCCCGAAGCCCAGGCGGTCGGGAAAACCGGGGTGGGCGCCAACGGCGACTCCATGGTCCGCGGCGAGCCGAACCGTTCGGTCCATCACCCCTGGGTCCCCCGCGTGGAACCCGCAAGCCACGTTGGCCGAGGTGATGTAGCGGATCACCTCCGCATCGTTTCCCAAGCTGTAGACCCCGAAACTCTCGCCCATGTCGCAGTTGAGATCGATCCGTTTCATTGAGCCATTCGCCCTCGCCTGAGCCACTCCGACCCGTCCCGGCTCCGGAGTCACTCCAAGTTCTCCAGGGTGTGAGTCCATTTTCGAAAAAGATACTCCTGCCTCAGGTGCATCGCCCGTGCCTCGAGGAGGCTGACAGGTTCGAAGCGGACGCGGCTGCCCGGTCGCAGTTGTGCCGCCAGGGGAAGATCGATGGACACGACGGTCGCGATCTTGGCATAGCCACCGGTCGTCTGGGCGTCCGCCAACAGCAGGACGGGCTGTCGATTGCCGGGTACCTGGATGGAACCGGGAACGATCCCGTCCGAGAGTAGGTCCGCACCCCACCGATGTGTGATCTCAGGTCCCTTCAGGAAACACCCCATGCGGTCGCTGCGCGGGGTCACTTCATAGACGCTCGAGAAAAAAACGGCCAGCCCCTCCTCGGTGAAAGCGTCATCTTGGGGGCCCGGCACGGCCCTCAGGACGGGCTCGTCCGAATAGGGCGGGATGCAGGATGCCGGGACCTGTGGAAGGGGACTGCCCCGCTGCTCGCCGCACTCTATGAGGTCGCCCGGTTGAAGGGCCCGCCCCCGATAGCCGCCGAACCCACCCAGCAGGCAGGTGGAGCGGCTCCCCAACACGATGGGAACATCGATTCCGCCCGCGATGGACAGCACGGTGCGGCACCCCAGAACCGGCGGCTCGAGCTTCAGCACATCCCCGGCTTTCACACGATGGGATGCCCAGCACGCGATCGGCCGGCCATTCAGGCTGGCTTGCGGGTCCGCCCCGGCCAGAGCGACATGGGCGCTGCTCAAGAACTCGGCCTGGAACCCCCCCAAGGTCACCTCGATGCAGGCAGCCGTCTCCGGGTTTCCCACCAGCAGGTTGGCGAGGCGCAGGGCCTGGCGATCGGCGGCACCCGAAACGGGCACTCCTCGGTCCCGCCATCCATGGCGGCCCATGTCCTGAATGGTCGCGAGGAACCCCGCTTCAAGGATCTTGAGCACTTTCAAAGGCTTGTCTCGAGATGGGTTGGAACCGCACCCGATCGCCCGGGTTCAGCAGGAACGGCTCTGACCTCAACACGTCGAACAAGCGCAGCGGCGTGCGTCCGAGCAATCGCCAGCCCCCAGGGCTCTCGATGGGGTAGATTCCCGTTTGGCCGTCCGCAATCCCCACGCTTCCGGCCGGGACGCTTCGCCGGGGAGTCTCGAGTCTCGGTGTCCGGAGCCGCTCGTCCAAACCGCCAAGGTACGCAAAACCCGGAGTGAACCCGATCATGTGGACCTGGTAAACGGGAGCGCAGTGAAGGTCCACCACCTGGTCCACGGTGAGTCCGCGGATCGCCGCCACCGTTTCCAGGTCCGGTCCAAAACTGCCTCCATAACACACTGGAATGACCACGAGCTGCGCTTCATCCAATTCCGCCGACACGTTGCCCTCTAAGCAGCGGTCGACCAGGAGAGCCAAATGTTCAAAGGAGCATTCCCACGGGTCGTATTGAATGAGGAGCGAACGATAGGTTGGAGTCATGCCGAGGACCCCGGGCGGTTTCAGTGCCTTGAGGGCCTTGAAGAGCCCATGCACCCGATCATTGACATCCCGGTCGATCCCGTCGCCGAGCTCGACGTTGAGCGCCGTTTCGCCGCAGGGGCGGATCCGTGGTGTACCAAACCGGTTCACTTGGGGCATACCGTAACCTCAGGTGCTTTTTCAAGAAAAAGAAGGCTCGTCCCATATCAATGGAAGGAATGCGCTTCATGGGGCATCGCCGGCGAAATCGCTTTGGACGCTCTATCTTGTGGTGCAAGGCTGCCGATCAGGCCGGGGGGGTCTCCGCTCGGCGGCTCACTCCGGGTCGGCATGGAGCTCAGGGGGGAGCTCGCACGCGCGGCCTTTAAGACTGAAGAGAAACCGTAGGGTCCTGCGAACTTTCTCGGAAAAGATCTTACCCGAAAAGAGCTGGCCCACGACCCGCTTGTTGATTTCCACCAAAGTGGGGTACGGGTGCACGGCGGCCGCGAGGGTGGCCAGTTTCACATTGCCGTTCAAGGCCGCGACCCACTCCCCAATGAGCTCCCCGGCGTGAGCCCCCAGGATCTGGACGCCGAGGGGTCGTTCCTTCGGGTCGAGGATCAGTTTGATCCGCCCGACCTCCTCTCCCTCCGCTAGACCGCGATCATTGGTCCGGAAGTCCTCCGTGTAAACGGAGTAATCGATCCCGGCTTGCCTGGCACGCTTCTCGTTCATGCCGATACTGGCCAACTCCGGGCTGCTGTAGGTGCACCAGGGGAAATACCGGTAGCTGGCCTTGCGCGGGAGATGGAAGAGGGCGTTGCTGACAACGATCCCGCCCTCGTAGCCAGCGGCATGGGTGAACGGGTAGGCTCCGGTCACATCCCCGGCGGCAAAGATGTGCCTGTGCGAACGGGACCGCATCCGCTCGTCGACCTGGATTCCGCCGCGATCGAACGCGAGTCCGATGGCTTCCAGGCCGAGTCCCTCGACATTGGCCCGCCGCCCCAGTGCGACCAAAATGGCCTCGGCCCGGAGCTCGATCCTTTCCCCATCCGGGGTCTGGACCGTCACGCGGCGTTCGACTCCGAGGTCCTGGACCGCAATGGCCCTGGATTGCATGACGAACCGGATTCCCTCCGAGGCGAGTGCCTCCATCAGGAGGGTCGCGAGGTCAGGGTCCTCCTGGGGCAGCACGGTTTGCCCCGAATGGACGACGGTCACTCGCGAACCAAGGCGGGCGAAGGCCTGGGACATCTCCACCCCGATGGGGCCTCCCCCGAGCACGATCATGGACTGCGGCAATCGATCCAGGGTGAACAAGTCCCGATTGGTCCAAAACGGGGTTTGGTCAAGACCGTCCAAGGGCGGAATGTTGGGGGAAGACCCGGTGGAGATCACCCAATTCCTGGCGGAAAGTAGCCGGCCGTCCAGACGGACGGAATGCTCATCCACGAATTCGGCCGGGCCGAACATGACCCTCGCTCCAAGTCTGCAGAAGCGCTCCTCTGAGTCGTGGGCCTGAATGCGGTCGATAACGGACCGGATTCTGGTCGCGATCTGCCGGAAGTCCACCGGTGGAACCTTCACTCTGGGGAGCCCAAAGCGTTCCGCGTGGCGCATTTCATGGCAGACCTGCGCGGTTCGGATGAGGGTCTTGCTGGGCACGCAGCCGTAGTGGAGGCAGTCTCCCCCCAGAACCGGCTCCTTCTCGATCAGGAGGGTCTTTGCCCCAAGTTGGGCGGCGCCCGCAGCGACGGTGAGCCCGGCTGCACCACCGCCCAGGATGCCAATGTCGTAGTCGTAACTTTGTTTCATCTGAATTCCTGGTAGCTTGGGATCCCACTCCAACCCTCGCCTCGCCGAACCGCCGATGTCTGGTCGACCCCATTTGGCCTTACCTTGAAAATATAAGCTCTCCCTGACCGGATGACAGGTGTCTAGACAGTTGTCTGGGAGGCGGCGGGATGGAACGAGAATTTGCTGGCATTCGAGCGAGAGTCTGTTAAAGAATCTTGCAGCCGTCCCGGCGCTCGTGGGACCGCAGGAATCTTGGGACGGCTGCCATCGGGGAAGGCGTCCGGGGGACCTTCAGCAAGGGAGCGTGCCATGGATCGAAACGCCAAATACCTGCATGCGTTCCGTCAAATCGGTAAGGCACTCAACTCCACGCTCTCCGTGGAGCAGCGGCTCAAGATCATGGCCCAGGGCATGGTCCTCGCACTGGGGATCAAAGGCTGCACCATCCGCCTCCTGGACGAGGAGTGCAAGACCTTGGTGTTGGCGGCTTCCTGTGGACTGAGCGACCAGTATTTCCAAAAGGGGGCGGTGCTACCCGACAAGAGCGTTTCGGAGGCCATGCTGGGGCGGGTGACCGTGATTCGGGACGCCCGATCCGACCCGCGCATCCAATATCCCGAGGCCGCGGCGCAGGAAGGCATTGTATCCATCCTGGCTCTTCCCATCCAAATCCGGGGGGAAGTGAAGGGGGTGCTGAAGCTCCATGCCGCCGAGCAGAGAGAGTTTACCGAAGAGGAAATCGAATTCGCCTCCTCCCTCGCCGAACAGGGCGGTCTGGCCATCGAGAACGCGCGCCTCTATCTGCAGAAATGTCGGGAAGTCCAATACCTTAAGGCAGTCACGGAGGTCGCCAAGGCCCTGGGATCGACCTTGGAGGTGCCGCAGATCCTGGAGTTGATCGTGCGAAAAGCCACGGAGATCCTCGGATTGAAGGGATGTTCCCTGTGGCTTCTCGATGCGAACAACCGGCGGTTGGAGCACGCCTGCTCCCATGGCTTGAGCTCCGATTATTTGAAAAAGGGCCCCCTGGACGTGGACCGGAGCATCGCCAGCTCGCTCAAGGGTGAGGTGATCTGGATCGAGGATGCGACCACGGACCAGCGGCTTCAATATCCGGAGAGAGCGCGGCAGGAGGGCATCGCGTCGATGCTTTCGGTGCCGATGTTTGTCAAGGACACCGTCGTCGGAGTCCTGCGTCTGTACACCTCTGAGACCCGCCGCTTCACCGAAATGGATTTCCGAACCGGTGAAGCGGCGGGGCCCAGTCCCGACACGGAGTCCGCGGAGGCGCGGGTCGT
>CAZGQL010000078.1:8318-20155 GCA_964527905.1 uncultured Syntrophobacteraceae bacterium | reverse complement strand
GGGGCCATCACGGTGTGCCTGGGATCTGCCCTGTATCTTTTGATCGCGCTGCGCCACGCGCCGGCTCCCGTGGAATACCAATGGGCCTGGATCGTCTCCAGCGACATGGTCATCCCCTTTGGGTTCCTGCTGGACCGGCTGAGCCTGCTCATGCTGACCATCGTGGCCGTCATCAGTTTTCTGGTGCAGGTGTACTCCATCGGTTACATGCATGGGGATCCCGGCTTCAGCCGCTACTACGCCTTCCAGTCCCTGTTCGCCTGGGCCATGATGAGCATGGTCATCGCGCCGAGCATGCTCCAGTTGTTCATCTTCTGGGAGCTGGTCGGATTGGCTTCCTACCTCCTGATCGGGTTCTACTACGAGAAGTGGAGCGCCTCGCAGGCGGGCAAGAAGGCTTTCGTGATGACACGTCTCGGGGATGTGGGGTTTTTCCTCGGTTTGATCATTTTGGTCCTCGGGTTCGGGAACCTGGGGATCCTCAACATCAACGAGGCCGCGCGGGCCCACACCCTGCCGCCTTATTTGGTGACCGTTTCCGCCATGCTCATTTTCGGCGGCGTCATGGGCAAGAGCGCCCAGTTTCCGCTGCTCACCTGGTTGCCGGACGCCATGGAGGGTCCGACCCCGGTCAGTGCGCTGCTCCATTCGGCGACCATGGTGGCCGCCGGTGTGTACATGTTCAGCCGCATCTTTCCGTTCTATTCGGCTTCGCCGGAGGCCATGTCCATGGCCCTGACCCTCGGCACCATCACCATGCTGCTGGCCTCCACCATGGCGATGGCCACCTACGATTTGAAGCAGGTCTGGGCGTATTCGACGGTGAGCCAGCTGGGATTCATGGTGATGTCCCTGGCGGCGGGTGGATACTTCGCGGGCGTGTTCCATTTGACCACCCATGCGGGCTTCAAGGCCCTGCTCTTCCTCTGCTCGGGCGTCTTCATCCACGAATACCATACGAACGATTTTCGGGTCATTGGCAAACACGGCGGGCGGTCCCTGACCATCCCGATGGTGTGCATGACCATCGGCGCCCTGGCCTTGTGTGGGATCTTTCCCTTCTCGGGCTTTTTCAGCAAGGAAGCGATCCTGGGGGTCCTGGCCAATCATCCGAACAAGATCTGGTTGGCCGCAGGTCTTCTCGGGGCCCTCATGACGGCCTATTACACCTTCCGGCTGATTTTCTTCATGCTGTTCCCCAAGGGCGGAGTGGAAGCTCACCACGGGCATGATGAAGCTCACGGCGGGGGACATGGGCACGGAGAGGAGGAAGGCGGGCATCATGGGTACATTTTCTGGTGCATGGCGGTTCCCCTGATCATTCTGGCCAGCGTGACGCTGGTGCTCGGGTTTTCGCAATCGAGCCTCGAGCATTTCCTGATGGGGGCGACCCAGGTGGCTCACCAGGCCGCGGGCCACGGAGCGGAAGGCGGGCACGGGGCGGGCCATTACATGTTGCTCATCACGGCGGTCAGCCTCGCGCTGGGTGGTATCTTCTGGGCGTACCTCGAGTTCGGGCGCAAAGGGGCCTCCCAGGAGGGCTTTCTCAAGAAGTTTCCGGCGGTTGAGGAGCTCTTCGCTCGGCGTTGGTATCTGGATGATTTCCTGCGCAAAGCGCTCGACAGTGTGGTGTACTGCGGTCTGACCAGCGTCTTCACGAAAAATGACCGCCGCGTCATCGATGGTGGCATCGACGGCATCTGCCAGGGGACGATCGGGAGCGGCCGTCTCTTCAGCTTCCTGCAGTCGGGGATGCTTCAATACAATCTGCTCGTGATGATCGCGGCAGTGGGATTGGTTGTGCTCTATTTCCTCCTGGCCTAGGCCATGAACCGGGGATCGTGCGGGCCGTTGGGACCCCGGGGAGAGGAATAGAATCGTCGCTGAAGGGTCAAGGAAGAACAAACCTCATCAACAAAGCGGACGGGCTGGCTTATGACTTCGATGGAAATGGCACAATTCCCCTTCCTGACTGCGATCCTGATGTCCACGATCGTGGGGATGCTGGTCATCCTGTTCATTCCGGATGACCGCTCCAAACTGGTGAAACAAGTATCGCTCCTCTTCTCCGGCATCGGGCTGGTGCTGAGCCTCTACGTTTACTATTCATTCGACGTCGAGAAGGGCGGCCTGCAGATGGTGGAGCGCTACCTGTGGGTCAAGGGCATGGGCATCTATTGGTTCATGGCGCTGGATGGCATCAACGCGCCGATGATCCTGCTGACGGCCGTGGTGCTGTTTACGGGCGTGCTCACCATGTGGGAGCTGGAAAACCGGGTGAAGGAATTTTTCGCCTTCACCTTTCTCCTGGTGGCCGGGGTTTACGGCGTGTTCATGTCGATGGACCTCTTCTGGATCTTCGTGTGGTACGACGTTTCGCTGTTTCCGATGTATCCCCTGATTGCCGTGTGGGGGGGAACCCGCAAGGAATACGGCGGCATGAAGCTCACCCTGTACCTGCTCGCGGGAAGCGTTCTGATCCTGCCGGGCATTATCTATCTGTGGGTCCAGGGCGGCGGACACACGTTCGATCTGTTCGAACTGCAGCGGATCGGCTTCTCCCCGCAGGTGCAGAAGATAGCCTTCGTGATGCTCTACCTGGGATTCGGGGTGCTTGCGGGCGTGTGGCCGTTCCACACATGGTCGCCGGTGGGCCACGTGGCGGCGCCGACGGCCGTGAGCATGATCCACGCCGGCGTCCTGATGAAGCTAGGGGCCTATGGGATCCTGCGCCTCGGCATGACCCTGTGCCCGGACGGACTGGCTTACTG
Source organism: uncultured Syntrophobacteraceae bacterium (assembly GCA_964527905.1). Lineage (GTDB taxonomy): Bacteria > Desulfobacterota > Syntrophobacteria > Syntrophobacterales > Syntrophobacteraceae > CALBZH01. The sequence continues at coordinate 17,384 of CAZGQL010000078.1, read as the reverse complement.
GGCCAACTTCATGGCCCTGCTGGCCACCATCGGGATTGTCTACGGGGCGTTCGTGGGCCTTGCCCAGACCGACCTCAAGTACGTCATCGGGTATTCGAGCGTCTCGCACATGGGCATCGTCGGGCTGGGACTTTCCACCATGACCGTGAACGGGATCAACGGGGCCGTCTTTCAAATGTTCGCCCACGGCGTGATGACGGCCCTTCTCTTTTCGTCCGTCGGATACATCTACGACAAAACGCACACCAAGATGATCCCCGAGTTGGGGGGACTATCCCGCACCATGCCGGTGGCCTCGGCCTTTTTCATCATGGCGGCCTTTGCGGGCATCGGTGTCCCATTCATGGCGAGCTTCTGGGCTGAGCTGCTGGTGTTCATTTCCTCGGTGAAGGTTTATCCGGTTCGCGGCATCCTTGCGGTGAGCGGCATCGTGGTCAGCGCGCTGTTCATGCTGCGCGTCGTGATGAAGACCTTCTACGGAGAGAAGAACGAACGGTGGGCTCACATTCCGGATGTCCCCCTGTTTTTGGCTACGCCGAGGATCATACTGGTGGGTGTGATACTGTTTTTCGGGATGTTCCCCCGGGTCATGTTGGATGTGATCCAGTGTGCGGTGATCCCATTCGTGGGCAGCTTGTAAGGCTGAGGGAAGGGAAGAGTCGACTATGATGAAGTGGGTCCTTTTTGCTCCTGAGCTGGTGTATGTGCTGATGGCCGCTGTGCTCTTTTGGCTGTCCATCCAAAAGAGGGTCGATCAGAAACGCGTCTACTGGACCGCACTGTTCTTCTCGGCCGCGGGTGTGCTGGTCACGGTGATCTGCGCGAATCTGCAGGGGATGGTCTTTTTCGACGCCTATCGGGTCGATCTGTTCAGCCAGCTGTTCAAGCTGCTGATCGCCATCGGCACGGTGTGTGTGGTCTTTTCATGCAGCGAGCTCGAGGGGATCGACGCGCGGCAGCATCCTGAATTCTTCATGTTCATGGCGGTCTGCACCCTGGGCATGATGATGCTCGTGAGCGCCGTCGAGCTGTTGACCATTTACGTGTCCATCGAGCTGTCGTCCTATTCACTGTACCTTCTTGCCAACATGCGCCGCAATGCCGACCAGTACGCCGAGACGGGCATCAAGTACTTCATGGTCGGTGTGACGGCGTCGGCGTTCATGTTGTTCGGCCTGAGTTACCTATTCGGGGTGACGCACACGACCTACGTGGTGGAGCTCGCCAAGGTTCTCCCGACGGTCATCCGGGAGCCTGCGGCCATCATCGGGCTGGTGCTGGCCTTGTCCGGCTTTTTCTTCAAGCAGGCCCTCTTCCCGTTCCATGGTTGGGCGCCCGATGTCTACCAGGGGGCCGCCAACCAGGTCACAGCCTATATCGGTACCGCGTCCAAGATGGCCGCGGCCGCCATGGTGATCCGGTTCGTAGGCTTTTCGGGCTCCGAGAGTCCGGTGCTGGTGAACGTCCTGATCGCCCTCTCGGTGGTGTCCATGACCTTCGGCAACCTGGTGGCCATCATCCAGAAGGACCTCAAACGGCTCCTCGCGTACTCGAGTATCGCGCATGCGGGGTACATGCTCATCGGGATCCTGAGCGTGTCCCAGCGTGGCTATGCCACGGCCATCTACTATGCCATCGCCTACTTGATCATGGGGTATGCCTGCTTCCTCGTCATCATGAAGATCGCGGACAACGGCAAGAACCTTGACATCAAGGAGTTGGCCGGCCTCCACAAGCGGTCTCCCCTGCTGGCCATGACCCTCATGCTGGCCTTGTTCGGCATGGCGGGCATACCGCCCACCGTCGGGTTCACGGGCAAGTTTCTGGTCTTTGCCGCCGCCGTCGAACAGGGTCATCTGGTTCTGGTCATCATCGGCATGATCAACGCCACCATATCCCTTTACTACTACATGATCGTCATCAAGGCGGCCTATCTGCTGGAACCCGTGCGTCCCTACCCGCCCGTGAGGATCGACTCCTGGACGCGGTCCATGTGCATCGCCCTGGTGATTGCCATGGTCTACCTTGGAGTCTTCCCGGATCAGTTTGTGGCATTGACGGAGGCAGCCGCCCGGAGCCTCCCCTAGGGGCCGGTGAGCCGGGCTGAAGGCACCTGGATCGATGGAGTCGGCAACGGCTTCCGGTAGCCTGTTGTCAGGGGGATCTCTAGATCCGCATATGGAAGGAAGCGAAGAATAGCCATGATCGAGCTGCTGAAGAACTGGACGCAAGGAAAGCCATTCAAACCATGGGGTGCCTCCGGCGAGGCCACGGAATGCACGCCCGCCGCATCGGCGGTCGTCGAGAAGGAATCAAAGAGCTTCTGTGACACCGATTCCGGAATCGCCTGCGTCACGGTATGTGCCGCGCAGGGCGGGTGTTCGTGCGACTGCGAAGGGGTCCGGGGAGCTCTTGTGGACGAGATCAGCAAACGGGGCCTGCCGATCACCGTTGGAAAGGGAAAAGTCGGGTGCGGCGGCAAGTGTCGGAAGGGGCCTTTTGTTGCTTTCCCTCAAAAAGGCTATTTCTACCTAGGCGTGCGGCCCGAGAATGTTCCGGAGATCGTGGAGAAGACCTTGGTTCAGGGATACGTGCTCTTTCCCTTCCTTTCTGTGAATCCTGATCGTTCCTACCGCACGGACCTCTACTACGAGAAGGACACGGGGCTTCTGGCCGCGATGACAGAGGACGTGTGCATGGTCGAGGTGGCCAAGTACTTTCTCGACTTCGAGGAAGGACTCTCGTGTGGGAAGTGCGTTCCGTGCAGGATCGGCATGAAGCGGATGCACGAGTGCGTGGGACGGATCGTCACCGGGGAAGGGAAACTGGAGGATTTGCAGGAGATTCGCTCCCTGTGCAAGGCGATGATGGATACCCCCCTGTGTGAGTTTGCCATGACGAGCAGTCGGCCGGTGCTCAGCGCCCTGACGTACTTCGAAGATGAGTTCAAGGCGCATGTGGAGCGGCAGGAGTGTCCCGCGGGGGTCTGCAAGGCGCTCGTTGAGATCCAGAGAAAACGGGCCGTGCGAGAGCGTCTGCGCGCCAAGGCGAAGCCGAAAAAAAAATAGGGTGAACGCGAGAGGAAGACGGGCTCTTTACGATACCGCTAAGCTTCGAAGGAATTCTCAAAGGGATAATCTGCTATGGCAAAAGTCACGCTTAAGATCAATGGCCAAGAAGTTACAGTCGAAAAGGGGACGACCATCCTGGAAGCTGCCAAGCAAATCGGCGTGTACATCCCGACGCTTTGCTACCATCCCTATCTGCCGCTTGAGGAAGCCTGCCGGCTCTGCGTCGTGGAGGAGAATCGGGGGGCTTGGTCGACGCTCGTGGCCGGTTGCGTTTATCCGGTGCGTAACGGCATGGTGATCGAAACGGACTCTCCCATGGTGCTCGATGCGCGCAAGACGGTCATGGAGCTTCTGCTCTCGGATCACCCCAACGATTGCATGACGTGCTATGCGGCAGGGGATTGCGAGCTGCAGGACATGGCGCACCTCTATGGCTTGAAGGGGGAAACCTACCACGGAGAACGGCACAAGTACCCGGTCGATTACGACAAGAACCCTTATCTTCACCTGGACATGAACAAGTGTATCCTGTGCCGCCGCTGCATCCGCGCCTGCCACGACATCGAGGGGGCTGATATTTGGACGAAGGTGGGACGGGGGTTCGACCAGAGGATCTCGACAGCCTTCGACCTGCCGCTCGAGGAGGCCGGCTGTGAGTTCTGCGGCCATTGTGCAGACTTCTGCCCCGTCGATGCGATCGGATTTAGGGGCGGGCGGGGAACCGTCCGCAGCTGGCAAACCTGCAAGACTTCGACGGTGTGCCTGCAGTGCGCCTCAGGGTGCCGCGCACAGTACGAAACTTACAAGGGTAAAATCGTACGTGTTCGCGGAGATTTCAACGGTCCCGCCAGTGAGGGGGCGCTTTGCAAGGTGGGTCGGTTCAACTTTGATTTCATCAATTCTCCCGATCGCCTGACCCAAGCGAGCGTGGACAAGGCGGAGGCGTCTGTCGAGGAAGCTCTCCGGGCGGCTGCGGAGGGGCTCAAAAAGGTGAAGGAGGCTTCGGGCAGCGGCGCGGTGGGTGTGATCTGCGGCGGCATGCTCACCAATGAGGAATATTATATGGCCCAGAAGCTCGCGCGCGCGGCCCTGGGGACGAACAATGTGGACAACGTCGCCGGTCCCTGGCAACAGGCCGCCTACGAAGGCCTTGCCAACGCGCTCGGTTTGGGCGCCATGACGAACACGCTCGGTGACATCGCGTCGGCCAAGAGCGTGTTGGTTCTCGGGTCCAACACCCTGGAAAAGCATGCCATCGCCGCCCTGCGCGCCCGAAAGGCGAATCGGGAAGGCGCCAGTCTCATTGTGGCCCATCCTGAGGCGGTACCGCTGACCAAAACGGCGGATCTCCATCTGGCCCTCACCGCCGGCAGCGAGGATTTTCTGCTTCTTGGACTGCTCAAGGTGATCGTGGCCGAGGAGCTCTACAACAAAGACTATGTGGAAAAATACACCCAGGATTTCGCGAAGCTCGCCAAGAGCCTCGAGAAGGTCAAGCTGAGTGAAGTTGCCGAGAAGACGGGCCTGAGCGAGTCGCAGATCGAGGAAGCGGCTCGGTTGTATGCCAGTCGCAGCCCTGCTTGCCTGATCTATGGCATCGACATTCGAACCTCTCCGGCGAATGAGGGCTTCTATCGGCTGTGTGCGGCTCTCCAGCTGTTGCTCGGGTCGGTGGGAGTGGTCGGCGGCGGCGTGAATGTTCTGGGGGCTGCCGGAAACGCTCAGGGTGCGGCGGATTTCGGTTGCGTGCCCAAATACATCACGGGGTACCGGCCGGCAACGGCGGCGGCGGGGCGCAAGGCGGCCGCCAAGGTCTGGGGGGTCGAGCCGGGGGACAAGGCCGGCCTCCACTGGCCCGAAATGTTTGCCGCCATCGAAAAGGGCGAGCTCAAGGCCCTGTATTTGATCGGAGTGGACCCATTCGAGCTGGGGTTCCCCAAGGAAAAGGTGCAGGCGGCACTCGGTCGCCTGGAATGCCTCGTGGTGCAGGACTGCGTGAAGACGGAAGCGCTCCCCTTCGCGAAAGTGGTGCTGCCCGCCGCCTCGTTCGTGGAAAAATCTGGCACGGCAACCAATTGCGAACGGAGGGTTCAAGGCCTGGTGAACGCCCTTGCCAGTCCGGGAGACGCCCAGCCCGATTTCTGCCTCCTCAACGGAATCCTGGAGCACCTCAATCCAGACCTCAAGGCCGGCGATCTGGCCTCGGCCTTCGCCGAAGCGACTCAACTGATGACGGACCTGAGCGGGGTCACCTACGCGTCGATTCCCATCGAGGGCATTCAGTGGCCGGTCTTCGAGGGACAGGGCACCGAACGCCTGTCGGTTTCCGATGACGGCAAGGCGAAATTCAGGTTCTTTGCGGCCAGGCTATAGGGATCGGGAACTGCAGGAAAGGAACGGAACCCCATGGGCTCCTCCGACATCGGGGCGGCCTCGGGGGGCGCGGCATCATGAGCCGGGGTGCTCCATCCGGGTGGGGCATCCCGGTTTTTTTGCTCGAGGGGGAGGGGCCATGGTTTCGTTTTCCGCAAAAAGGTGCCCACGGTGTGGGAGTCGGTCCATCAAGGCCCTGGAGAGGAAACGATGGATGCGATGGATTCCAACGAGCCGTTACTATCGCTGCGGGTTGTGCAAGGGACGTCATCTGGAAGTCTTTAACGCTCTCGTGTTCCGCCTCTCGTAAACCTCCGGACCACCTGCCCGGGAACGGTTCGAAACGGGATGGGAAGGAGCACCCAGGTGCCTGGGTGAGCCAGGGAGCATCGCTCGCCTCCCGGCGTCTCCATGGCTTCCACAATCCAGGGTACGGTCGTCCCGTCCGGAAAGAGGAATTCGAGACGGTCTCCAAGCTGGAGCCGACTTCGAACCTCCAGGCAGCTCAGGTCGGACCCGACGGCAGGGGCCTCGTCGGCCCAAGGGATATCCGCGACCATCTCACGCGGTGAGCGTCGCACGATGCCGGCCAACGCATGGGTTTGCACGTAGGCGGTGTGGGGCGAAAGGGTTTCGAAGTCCGACGCGTCGTCCCCGAAGAGCATCCCCTTGGTGTAGGGTCGATGGCTGACACTTCGGACTTCCCTTAGAAGGGCGGTTGTCGCCGCAGGGCGGGGCGGGGCGTCGTACAAGCCGTCAAGCGCTTGACGATACGCGCGGACCACGGTGGCGAGATACAAGAGCCCTTTCATGCGTCCCTCGATCTTGTAGGCATCGAGGCCAACCGACGCGAGGCAGCCCAGTTCGTCGAGAAGGCACAGATCTCTGGAGTTGAGGATGTAGGAGCCTTGGTCGTCCTCCTCAATGGGAAAGGCATCCTGGGGCCGAGTGGCTTCGACGAGCCGGTAGGACCAGCGGCAGGGCTGGGTGCAAAGCCCCTGGTTCGCGCTGCGGTGGTTGAGGTGGGCGCTCAGCAGGCAGCGGCCTGAATAGGCCAGGCACATGGCGCCGTGGACGAAGATTTCGAGCTCCGCGTCGACGCACCATCGGATGTGACGCACTTCGCTCAGGCTGAGCTCCCGGGAGAGGTTGAATCGCCGTACGCCTTGGTCCTGCCAGAAACGGACCGCGAGCGAATTGGTGGTGTTGGCCTGGGTGCTCCAGTGTAGAGGCAGGGTAGGAGCGTGGCGACGGGCGAGGGTCAAGACGCCCGGGTCACTCACGATGAGGCCGTGGACCCCGATTTCTTCAAGGTATTCAAGATAGGGGGGCAGGTCGCGAAGATCCTGATCGCGCGCGAACGTATTTACGGCGACATACACTCGTCGGCCCAGCGATCGTGCCAGGTGAGCTGATGCCGCCAATTCCTCCCGATTGAGGTTGCGAGCCTGGCCCCGCAGGCTGAACCGTTTCCCTCCCACATAGACGGCGTCGGCGCCGTAAAGAAAGGCCGTTCGGCATTTTTCAAGGCTCCCTCCGGGGGCGAGCAATTCGGGTTTGGAACGCGGGGCGTGATGCGCGTGCTGACTCATGGGGGATGACGTCCTGTTGGGGTCACGCTTTGTCGGTTTGACAAACGTTTTTCGCGTGGCTAGTTATCATTGCAGCAACCCGGCACACCCAGGTTAGTAACCGGCGATGGTCCTGAAGATCGCATTGTATCCGAGACCCGGACCGGGATGAAGTTGTGACGTGCATGACAGATGAGCACAGGGCGTGGTTGACTCTCAAACTGATCCCCGAATTGGGGAACCGGTCGCTGTTGCGGCTGTTGAGGCGTTTTGGAAGCCCGGAGGCTATCCTACGGGCGGATCCAAGCGTTCTTTCGAAGATGACCGGCCTGAGGCGCACGGCGGTCGAGGCCTTGATCCTGGGACGCCCGATGCGACCGGTCGACGAGGAGTGGGGGGCCCTGCAGGAGGGAGGATTTGGGCTTCTGTGTCTGACGGATCCACACTATCCGTCCAACCTGAAAGCCATTGCGGATCCGCCGGCGGTCCTCTACCTCCACGGGTCGATCGAGCCTCGGGACTTGGTTGCGGTTTCCGTGGTGGGATCGCGCGCGGCCTCCCCCATGGGATGTGCCTTCACGGAGCGCCTGTGCATGGATCTTGCTACTTCGGGAGTGACCATCGTCAGTGGGCTCGCCGTGGGCATCGACGGTGCCGCCCATCGCGGCGCCTTGAAGGCGGGAGGGCGGACCATCGCGGTGCTGGGCTGCGGCCTGGATGTCGGGTATCCCCGGGAAAACCGGGCGTTGAGGGAGGCGATTCCCTCGACGGGTGCGGTGGTGACCGAGTTCCCGCTGGGCACCGCTCCGGCGCCGGGCCATTTCCCGCAGCGCAACCGGATCATCAGCGGCTTGGCCCTGGGGGTGGTCGTGGTGGAGGCCGCCCATCGCAGTGGCTCCCTGATCACGGCTCGACTGGCATTGGAACAGGGACGCGAGGTGTTTGCTGTCCCCGGCCTGGCACGTCATTACCGCAGTGTGGGCCCTCATCAGCTCTTGAGACAGGGAGCCAAGCTCGTCGAGAGTGCCGAGGACGTGCTGGAGGAATTGCGGTCGATGATCCGCCCGGGGCGGCTCGGGCCCGGGGCGGGCGCCGAGGGGGCTCCCGAGCCCCAACGTCAGGAGAGCGGGAACGAAGACGAGCGGGCGTTGTTGGCTTTGCTGGATCGCAGCCCCAGGCACATCGACGATCTGGCCAGGAGTCTGGAATGGCCCGTTGCGCGCGTATTGAGTGTGCTTTCCGCCATGGAGCTCAAGGGAATGGTTGAGCAACTGCCGGGAATGCATTTTGTGATGGGGCGGTGACGCGACTCCCGCCGAGCAGGTATTCGTGAGGATTTGTCAATGGCGAAAGCGCTTCTCATCGTTGAATCCCCGACCAAGGCCAAGACACTCGGACGTTACTTGGGGAGGGACTTCATCGTCAAGGCCTCCGTGGGCCACGTCAAGGATCTTCCCAAAAACAAGCTCGGCATCGACCTCGCGAACGGGTTCGTCCCCGAATACCAGGTCATCCGGGGCAAGAAGAAGGTGATCAATGAGCTCAATGCCGCCGCCGCTCAGGTCGATGCGGTCTACCTTGGCCCCGATCCCGACCGGGAAGGCGAAGCCATCGCCTGGCACATCGCCGAGGAGATCAAGGACAAGCGGAAGCCTATCCACCGGGTGCTCTTCTACGAGTTGACCCACAAGGCGATCGAGGCGGCACTTCAACGCCCGCAGCCGCTCAATCGCGGCCTATTCGACGCCCAACAGGCTAGAAGGATCTTGGATCGTCTGGTGGGCTACCTCATCTCCCCGATCCTCTGGCTCAAGGTCAAACGCGGTCTGAGTGCCGGCCGGGTTCAATCGGTCGCCCTGCGTCTGATCTGCGAGCGCGAGGATGAAATCCGCGCCTTTCACCCGGAAGAGTACTGGACCATCGACGCGGGGTTGCGGAAGCTCGACCATGAGGCTTCCGAACAAGCGCCGTGCGACTTTGTGGCCGGCTTGTGGCGCGTGAGGGGCAAGAAATGCGCGATCGGCTCGCAAGCGGAGGCGGATGCCCTCGTC
>CAZGQL010000078.1:0-8306 GCA_964527905.1 uncultured Syntrophobacteraceae bacterium | reverse complement strand
GAGGCATTGCAGCGGGAATCCTTCACCGTCTCAAAGGTTGAGCGCAAGAAGAAAAAGCGCTATCCGGCTCCCCCGTTTGTGACCAGTACGCTGCAGCAGGAAGCCGCCCGCAAGCTCCGGTTCTCGGCACGACAGACCATGAGCGTGGCCCAGCGGCTCTATGAGGGGATCGAGTTGGGTGACGAAGGGGCCGTGGGGCTCATCACCTACATGCGAACCGATTCGACCCGTCTGTCGAGTGATGCGGTCACGGCCGCCCGCGAATTCATCGGGAAACACTGGGGCGCCGAATCGGTGCCACCGAAACCCACCGTATACAAAACCAAGGCCGGTGCCCAGGACGCCCACGAAGCCATACGCCCCACGGACGTCCATCGGACTCCAGAGGCGGTCGCGCCGTATCTGAGTCGGGAGCAGCTGAAGCTCTATACCCTCATCTGGAAACGCTTTGTGGCCTGTCAGATGGTGCCGGCCCTTCTGGCCCAAACCACTGTGGAGGTGCAGGCGGGGGAATTTACCTTGCGTGCCGTGGGATCCGTCGTCGAGTCGCCGGGTTTCATGGCGGTGTATGTCGAGAGCGTGGACAACGGGGAGGCAAACGGGAACCGTGAGGAAGGTTGGCTCCCGGATCTCAGTGCCGGCGATGCCCTGAAACTCTTGGGGCTCACACCGACCCAGCATTTCACTCAGCCTCCACCGCGTTTTTCCGAGGCGAGTCTCATCAAGGAGCTTGAGGAACGCGGCATTGGGCGGCCGAGCACCTACGCGACGATCCTCTCCACCATCGTGGACCGGGAATATGTGACCATCGACAAACAGCGTTTGGCGCCCACGGAGCTGGGGTGGCTCATCAATGCGTTGCTGGTCCAGAGTTTCCCGAAAATCGTGGATGTCGAGTTCACGGCGAACCTCGAAAAGAGCCTCGATGAGATCGAGAACGGTCAGCAGGGCTATCTCGAGCTGCTGAACGAATTTTATGCGGGCTTCGCGGGAAGTGTCCAATCGGCCGAATCCCAGATGCTGAATATGAAAACGCTTGGATGGCCGACGGAGGTCGCGTGCCCGACCTGCGGCAAGCCGCTTCACATCCGCATGAGCCGCAACGGTACGTTTCTGGCCTGCAGCGGCTATCCGGCCTGCACCTTCACCTCCGATTACCACCGGGATGAACACGGACGAATCGCTCTTGCCGTCGAGAAGAAGACGGGAGAGGTGTGCGAGAAGTGCGGGCGGGAGATGGTGGTCAAGAAGGGTCGCTTCGGTACGTTTCTGGCGTGCAGCGGCTACCCGGAATGTCGAAACACCCGGGCCCCCGGGACGGGGGTCCCTTGCCCCAGGGAAGGCTGCGGGGGAGAGCTGGTGGAGCGGTTCGGCCGAAAGGGACGTCGATTCTACGGCTGCAACCGGTATCCGGAGTGTTCGACGGTGCTGTGGGATCGGCCCGTCATGAAACCGTGCCCGCTGTGTGGGGCGTCCTTTCTCCTCGAGAAACGCACGAAGGGGGGCGGCGTGAAATGGGTATGCGCCCAGCCCAAGTGCGGCTATTCGGAAAAAGAGCCTCCCCAGGCGGAGTCCGGCGAGGCTGGAGGGGCCCGCTGAATGGATGCATCGACCTTCTTCACTGCGCAACAGGTTCTGGCGTTTGTCCTTGGCTGCTGTATCGGGAGTTTCCTCAATGTCGTGGTTTACCGTCTGCCGGCGGGAAAATCTCTGGTCACCCCGGGCTCCCAATGCCCCCGTTGCGGACATCCCATCGCCTTTTACGACAACATCCCCGTCCTCAGCTATTTCATCCTGCGGGGGAAGTGCCGGGCCTGCAAGGCCCCGTTTTCGGGCCGCTATGCTCTGGTGGAAGCCCTCTGCGGTCTGTTCGCCCTCATGCTCTTCAGGCGGTATGGAATCCATCCCCAGCTGTTCATCGAGCTCCTGTTCGTCTACGGGCTCGTGGCCATCGCCTTCATCGATCTGGACACCTACCTGATCCCGGATGTGCTCTCCCTTTCCGGAGTCGTCCTGGGCTTCGTGCTTTCGTTTTTCACCCCGCGTCTAGACTGGATCGACTCGCTCCTGGGCATCCTCCTGGGTGGGGGGCTTTTCTACGCCCTGGCCGTCGGGTACCAAGCCGTGCGCCATCAGGACGGACTCGGAGGAGGCGACATCAAGCTTCTCGGGATGATCGGTGCGTTTCTGGGTGTCTCCGGGGTATTGCTGACCATCGCGATCGCCTCCATTGTCGGGGCGGTCGTCGGAATCATCGTCATGAAACGGCAGAAGACCGGGCTCGCCGCCATGGTTCCATTCGGCCCCTTCCTCTCCCTCGGGGCACTCGTCTATCTGTTTTGGGGTCAGAGCCTCATCGACTGGTATGTGAGCAGTTTTCTGGGCTGAGGCCACCCCGGAGAGCCGGAGATGAAGCGGAGACGATTCTGGGTCGAACGGATCGACGCCGGGGTCGAGCACGTGACGCTGACGGGACGGTCGGCCCATCACCTGGTGGACGTCCTTCGGATGCGGCCGGGCGAGGAGGTGGAGCTCGTCGACGGGCGAGGGAGTTCCTGTGTGGCACGAATCGAGTCGATCGGGCCGCAGGGTGTCCGCGTCAAATGGGTGGCTCACGGGGAGACTCCTCGAGAATCCCCGTTGGATCTGACGCTGGCGATGGCCTTTTCGCGCTCCGAAAAGATGGATCAGGTCGTGCGGCAGGCGACCGAGCTCGGGGTCACTCGGCTCATCGCTTTCCAGGCGGCGAGGAGCCAATACGGGTTGGAACGTGTTGATCGCGCCAGGAAGCGCGAGCGTTGGCAAAAAATTGCTCGAGAAGCTCTCTGCCAATGCCGAAGACACAAAGAACCGGGATGGGATTTTCTCGCGGGTCTGAGTGATCTGCTCCACTGGGCGGACCAATGGGCCGCGTCACCCGACGGGTCCCTGAAGATCTTCGGTTGGGAGCAGGAGAATCAGAAAAGTCTTTTGGACCTTCGTGCGGGGTCTCCTTTTTGCATGCGCTTTCTAGCGGTGGTCGGACCCGAGGGGGGATGGAGCCCCGAGGAGGCACATCGGCTGGGGACAGCGGGATTCCAGGGCGTTCACCTGGGTCCGCGCATCTTGAGACTGGAGACGGCTGCAGTGGCGTTGGTGGCTTCCATCCAGCTGTTGTGGGGAGATCTGGGAACGCCGGCGGGGGACGGTGCTCCGATCCAACCACGTGGTGAGGCGACGGAAGGGCCGCCGGTAGCGGAATGAGGCTTCGGGATTCAGGTTCAGTTGAAGGAAGGAATGGAATCATGAAATGTCAAAAGTGTGGCTACATCAGCTTCGATTACCTGATGGCTTGCAAGAAGTGCGGGACCGACGCCTCGATGGCACGGGACGCGTTGGGGCTGGTGGCGGGCCGTCCGACGATGCCCTTCTTCCTGGGAGCACTCCTGAGCGGCTCCGAGTCGACTCCGGAGCCCGAGACTCCGTCCGCCGCCGTTCGCGAGACTCCTCATGAGGATGTCGAGAACCTGTTTGCGGAAATCGACTTTGGCAGTGACGACCTCGACCTGGATCTGACGGAGGAGCCGCCCGCGACCATGCGAGCCGACTCGGTCCCCTCTCGAGGTGGGGATCTGTCCGAGTTGGACGATATCGAGATCGTCATCGGTTCAGCCCTTGACGAAGAATTGGCGCTCGACATGAGCGCCCTCGATGATTCGGCGAACGGCGCCAAGTCGAGCGACGAGGGATTCCAACTGGACTTTGACCTGACGGAAACCGCCCCGGAGACGAAGGCGGCCGCGCCCGCGGCGAAGGCCGGGGGGAATGACCTCGAGCTGAGTCTCGATGAGAATCTTGATTTCGAGCTGAACCTCGACGACCTGACTCCGACCCAATCCGAGGAGTCACAAGCTTCGCCGGTGGGTCGGGACGAAGAGATGGTCATCGATCTGGGGGACGATGACCTCCACAGCCTTCTCCAGGAGCTCGAGGACCACAAGAAGGGCGGTAAGGCAATCCTATAGACACGGAGAGGCTCGAGCCGCCCAGACAAAACGCTTGACACCCGGGATCAAATTCGCTAGATTCCACCGCGTTTTGGCGAGGTAGCTCAGTCGGTAGAGCAGTGGACTGAAAATCCTCGTGTCCGGTGTTCGATTCACCGCCTCGCCACCATAGGTTTACCAACCAGATTGAGGGGGTTGGCTCACAAGGCCGGCCCCTTTTTCTTTGCGCCCTCGACACGGTGAAATCACCGGGAGATGGAAATGCTCTACAGGCCCGAAAGGGTAAACGGTTAGCCTCTAAGCGCCCATCGTGCCTCGCTCCAGTCTCGATGAGGCAAAATCACTGACGATGATCTAAGCACGGCGTGAGGGGGCAGATGAACTGAGAAATAAGCGGGTGGCCAAATCAGTAGGACGAATGTGAGATGAATGCAGACCTGCTGCGGACTTTCGAGTAGAGTGATGGCGCTTTATTTCTCAGTTCTCGTGCAAACAAAATCGCGCTGGATTCGACGATAATCGATCCGGATTTGCACGAAGAATGAGAAGGAGTTCCAAACTCTTAGAGCTTGTTTTGGTGCCAATGATTGCAGCGCTGGGGCAGGCATCTCTGCCAGTATTGGCTCGCACCCCAACGCGCAAGAGGTCCGATATTTGTACCCACGTGCCTCGGATTCGGAACTGCCGAAGGTGGTAGCAGACGGTCTGCTATTTGGAAAAGTCCTGTGGCAGCATGCGCCATTGGCAACCAGTCCGGACTAATGGATTGTATCGAAAATCTGCCGCAGACAGATCACGCGTGGTCGGCCCAAGCGGTGCGTGAAGACGCGTTCCATCAACAAAGCCCAAAGCGTTTCTCATTGCTTGTCGGTAAGGTCGGTGTCATATCGGCGCCGTTCCATAGTAAGCCTCCAAGGTTGAGTGGTCTGTTGCCACCCCACCTTGCCCTACTGGATCGCCATTGTCCAGTAGATGGTGAATCACTTGTGGGCGTGTAGTTCCAAAACAGGCTCTTAGACTGCTTCCTGGGGCAATAACTCAAGCTGGAAATGAAGCCGTTTCAATGTTCGGTTCAGCCAAAACTGTAGTAGTACTCTTCCTCGAAGGCTACCTGGACTTCAGTCTGGGCTTCGATGCGGGCATAGGGAATGGATGTTCTCTCGATCGTGGCATACTCCCCATCGGAGGTCTTCTTTAAAAACGTCAGGAGAACATCCTCTTCGCTTGGGACATATTTCTCTTTCTCCATAGCCTTCCTCCTGCCAGTTTTTGCGATGGTTCTGCTAACCAATTAATTTTCTACCGGTTTCCTGCTCAATTTTATTTCGCATTGCGCTCAAATCGTGAACGACGCCACATGTACATCTTAATTTATTGTCTTTTGGGAATGATGTAAATCCTTTTTGCCTCATGTCCTTTTCGATTTTTGGGTCGTTCTTGAACTTGGCAAAAAGATTGTGATGTCTTCCACACTTCTGACAAGTCAGATCCAGGTTGACTACATCCGGCCGTTGCATGTGCCTCAGCGGGACTGGGACCCGGATAGCTTCCCTGCTAACGGCATTCTTCATCAGCCTGTGCTTTTCTGTCGCAAACAACTTGTAGGAATCTGTGCTTCCAAAATACAACGTAAGCACCGTGTTGATTCGATAGACAATGTCGGCAAGTATCGGATCGTCATCAATCTTTTTTATTCTTAGGAGTTCGGCCAAATCGTCGATTTTTATTGAACGACCGTGCATCCTCCATTTGTCATTGTTGGTCAAATTCTCGGCAATCTCGGCGGCCCTGGCTTTCTTGACCTCTTCAGTCACCGGGATTCCCCTGCCTTCGGTCTTGTCCCAGTCTTTAAATTTGTACTTTGGAAGCCATTCAATGACGCGCTCCTCGGCGAATTTGAGGGCGTGATAGGCTCTGCGCAGTTCACCAGGGCTAATTTGAGCGATCATGGTGGCATCGAAAGGGTTCAGTTTTCCAGTCCTTTCGGCCTCATCCTTTTTTTCCTTGACCCATTGGACATAGTCGTACGCTGAATTGATAGTTCTACCAATAGGTATTTGAGCATCGATTGGCCCGAGGCTTCCGGTCTTCGTCATCATTATTTCGTCACCAGATAGCACCATTATGGTCCCTGCGCTCTTGGCTTCTCCGGAAACCACAAACGTCACATGATCGAATTTGTCGTGGATTAATTTGACAATTTCTTCGGCTGCCTCTCCACTTCCTCCAGGTGTCTCAATATAAAAGTCTAGCTTTCCTCCTTGCTGATCTCTTAATAGATCAAAAATAAAGCGATAATCCTCCATGTTTAAGCCTAAATCAGGAATCTGTTTTGCTATTGCAGCTGCGTAAACAAAGAGAAATGTTCCCTGCAGCTTGTTGTATTCTCTGATGAGTCGAACAAGTTCCTTCTCCAGTTCAAGGGCTCCAAGATGCCTTGAAATGTATTCGTTCATAAGGCTCATTTTGGATTCCTCCATACGAACGGTGTTTATTATTTGAATGTATTTGATTTATTTATTTGGACGTCGATCGGCACTCCTCCAGCCCAATAGAAGCACTATTCCGACCCGGTTATGCGCTTCATTCGTTCGAGTTTCTCTCGGTTTCGATTGATTTGATAGGTCAGAGCCTTGTGGATATCAATCATGTGTCTTTGGGCTCTTGCCAGAATTTGCTCTTTCTTCTTTTCGTCCAACTTTTCAGAATATCGGATCCCATCGACGGCAGTTTTGAAGTCTTCGGAGTGTTTCATTAACTCCTGGTGCCCCAGCTGAATGAGGTCTAGGTAGGTGTATCCAGAAAGGACATTCAGGGCATTCAAGTGTTCCGAATAGTCGTCTCTATTGTCATCGCCGAACTGAATGACTGAAGATCCTGGAGGTGGCCTGTTGGAAATGTGAGGGACACCGTCTTCATCCACCCATTTGTAAGTGGCTGCGTCCGATGCCTGTTGATAAGCTGAGAACTGGAGAACGATCATGGCCAAGACGATTCTGAGCATTTTCCCCTCCATCAATGAAAATTGAACCAGCTATTCGAACTCCTTGCCGGCCCAGCGGACGCGGCCGAGGATGCAATTTTTGAGGCTGCGACCTGGATCGATGGCGAACTCGAAGGGGCGGTAGTCGGCGGTGTTATCGGAGAGGCAGGTGAGGTTGACGGTGCCATCGTGCTCGCTCAGGACCAGGCGTTTCAGGGCGACCGAGCCTTCGGGTAGGATGACCAGATAAATGCGTCCGGGGAGGACCCGAATGCGCTCGGATTCGTGGGTGTCGACCAGGACCACTTCGCCCTGGTTGATGGTCGGGGACATGGAATCCCCGCGGACGCGCACGAGCAGCAGGGCGGCTTTCCGTTCGTCAGACCGTCCCACCAACCGTTCGATCCACCATCGCTTGAATGGGTAGTAGTCCTCGATTTCCTCGTACAACAGCTCGCCATCAGGCCCACCGGTGACTTTCGATTCGATCTGCGGTACCATCTGGTAGTCTTCGAGGGAGAGGCATTCCTCCACGCCGATCGATTCCCCTGGCGACTCCGCCCGGGTTTCCACCCGCATGCTCCCCTCACCCGATACCAACCAGTTGATGTTGATGCCGAACTGCCTCCTCATATTGGCCAAAATATCTGCTGGAGGGAAGGCTAGCCCTCTTTCCCAGTTGGAGATGGTCGATCGACTGGCGATGCCTATAGCGCTACCGAACTGGACCTGGTCGACTCCTAGCTTTGATCGTATGATTTTTAGGCGCTCTGCAATCGATTCCATTCCAATCCCGCATTCCGGAAATTAATCGCCATTTTCCGGAAAATGCCAACCAATTGAAATAACGGCACGAACGAAAAAAAGGGCCCAGATTATTTTTCGGAATCAATTTTGCCCTTGACTACTCCCAAAATTCAGTCATACTGCTCTCACCTAACGCGCATTCGCGTTAGACATATGCACAATACCAGTTTTTGAGACCTGGTGAAGACCAAAAATTTGATTGTTGCGCATCCGCAGTCTCGATGAGGCAAAATCACTGACGATGATCTAAGCACAGCGTGACACAATAAGATGACCATGCCTTGCATACGTCATCCCCGCGTGGTTCTGGCGGGGGTGCTGTGGTCCGCAGGCATCTGGATTCCCACCATCGCGGGAATGACGCCTCCCCTTTTGGGCCGTTTATTATGTGGAGGGGGTCTAAGGGGAACCATCGTCCCGTCCGGTGGACGGCATGCGACTTGATTAAGGTTTCATGGAGACGTCTTGAAGCACACCTAAATTGAGCGATTCATGGTCAAAAAGAAATCCCACCCATTGGGTTAACTTTT
>CAZGQL010000077.1:17870-20209 GCA_964527905.1 uncultured Syntrophobacteraceae bacterium | reverse complement strand
CTTTGAGTGGCTGGGGGACTAGGATTCGAACCTAGGTAGGCAGATCCAGAGTCTGCAGTCCTGCCGCTGGACGATCCCCCAAGCGAACGGTTTCCTAAATAAAAGAGTTCGGAAACGATGTCAAGGGCAAGTGTCGTGCCTGGGGGAAACGTCCTTGACAACCCTGGGAAAAAGTGATCTTAAAAGCAGGTTCTCGACATGGTTATGCCCAAACCGGCGAGAGTGGCGGAACTGGCAGACGCACTGGACTTAGGATCCAGCGGGCAACCGTGGGGGTTCGAATCCCCCCTCTCGCACCATGGCCCCGTCCTCCCGTGTCTGCCCATTATTGACAACAGAAAGGTAAATCAAGGTGGAATTGAACGTTTCCGTGGAAGACCTCAGCCTGAATCAAAAGCGGCTTCACGTGCAGATTCCCGCTCACCGGGTTCAGGCCGAAATCGACAAACGCTACCGGGACCTCTCCAAGAAAGCTCGGATCAAGGGATTCCGGCCGGGTAAGATCCCCAAAAGCATCCTGAAGTCTTATTTTGGCAAGAGCGTGGAGCACGAGGTATCCGCCCAGTTTATCGAGGAGTCCTTTCCCCAGGCGCTGAAAGAGACGGACATCAAGCCGCTGGTCGAAGGTGAGGTCGACGACAGCAAGTTCGACGATAGTGGGGCGCTGGTTTACACGGCCGTCGTGGATGTGTGTCCGCCCTTCGAATTGGGCCCTTACAAGGGGCTTGAAATCACCCGTCCCGCTCAGACGGTCACCCCGGAAATGGAGCAGGCCGAGCTGGAGCGGATCCGTCAGCAGCATGCGACTCTCAAGCTGGTCGAACCGGAACGTCCCGTGCAAGTTGGGGATGTCGTCCTCCTGGACCTCAAGACTACCGTTGAGGGTGCCGATCAGCCGGAGGCCAAGCCCACCGACCAGATGGTGGAGATCGGCAAGAACACCCTGCACCCCGAGTTTGACCAGCACCTTTTCGGCCGTTCCGTGGGCGAGCGTTTCCAGGTGGAATTGGATTTCCCCGAGGATTCTCCGCACCGGGAGATGGCCGGAAAGCGCGTCCGGTTCGAGGGGACCATACGCGAGATCAAGGAAAAGATTGTCCCGGAACTCAACGACGAGTTTGCCCAGGAGGTCGGGCAGCAATTCGAGACTCTCGAAGCCTTGAAAGCGGAAATTTCTTCCCAGCTCAAAAGCAGACTTAAGGAAGCCGCATCGAGAAACGTCCGCGAGCAGTTGGCGGAGAAGTTGCTGCAGATCGCGACGTTCGACCTGAGCCAGAAGGTGATCGACCGGGAAATCGATCGCATGATCGACCTGTTCCTGAGTCAATTTCAGAACCAGGGCCTCAAGATCGACCGCAATCGTTTCATGAGCCCGGAGATCCGCGCGGAATACCGCCCACAGGCTGAAAAGAACGTACGACTGCGGCTGATTTTGAACGCAATCGCCAAGCAGGAAGATGTGACCCTGTCCGACGCGGACCTGGACGAGATCTACCGGGGCATCGCTCGTATGGCTCGGATGGACCCCGAGACCGTCAAGCGCGACTTCGCCGACTCTGCCATTCTGGAACAGGCCAAGGAGAGTAAAGTCCAGGATAAGGTTTACGAGCTGATCGAGGCCCAGGCGAACTTCACCGAGGAGACTCCTGCGGAAGCGACACCCGCAGGGTAAGCATACGGAGCCACCCATGTCACTGATCCCCATCGTCATCGAACAGAGCAGCCGCGGGGAGCGGGCTTTTGACATTTATTCCCGCCTGCTGCGAGATCGGATCATCTTTCTCGGAACGGCCATCACCGATGAGGTCGCCAACGTCATCATCGCCCAAATGTTGTTCCTGGAGTCCGAGGATCCCGACAAGGACATCTATTTCTACATCAATTCGCCCGGGGGCCTCGTGACGGCAGGTCTGGCGATTTACGACACGATGCAATACATCAAGCCGGATGTGTCAACCTTGTGCATGGGCCAGGCCGCCAGCATGGCGGCCGTCCTGCTCGCCGCCGGCGTGAAGGGAAAGCGTTTCGCCCTGCCCCACGTCCGCATCATGTTGCACCAGCCGATGGGAGGCTTCCAGGGACAGGCGACGGATGTGGACATCCAAGCCCGGGAAATCCTTCGCCTTCGTGAGGAGCTCAACCAGATCCTGACCCAGCACACGGGCAAGGACATGGATCAGATCCAGCGTGACACCGAACGCGACTTTTACATGTCGGGGGCTCAGGCCAAGGAGTACGGGCTCATCGATGAGGTCATCAGCACCCGCATGGCAGGCGCCCTGAAATCTCCGACAGCCGCTTGAAGCGGTGCCGGGACCGCCCGGCCGAAGCCGTTGCCA
>CAZGQL010000077.1:10262-17840 GCA_964527905.1 uncultured Syntrophobacteraceae bacterium | reverse complement strand
GGTCGCCGAGCGACTGCGGCCTCACCGCCCCCTCACACACACCCGGCCATGCCGCGGACCAATCCTGTCAGGATCCAACCTCCCGCGCAGTCATTCCCTCCCAACCTCCGTCGCTCCGCCTCCCCCCCCATGCCCAGTTTCGGGGGCGGCAGACACCCCCAAAACCTTGCCTGCCCTCACTCCCGCGGGCGTTGCCAGGGGGCGCCTCCCACGCTCAAGGGGCCCTGGCAGACGTTAGCATGAATGTTGCTTTGTTTCGGGCACGGGAAAGGTCGGTTGACCTTTGCGGGTCCTCGGGTTACCACATTGCACGATGCCCCATGGGAACCGCTTAGCAAATTGAAGTAGCTAAAACGGGAGCCCGTGTTTATAATCTTTTCGGGACGATGCAGGCACAGCGCGGATCGGCCTAGCAATGGGGGATCGCAACGGCATCGACAACAAGTCTTCTCGATGCGCGCCATATGCAGGAGGGATTGAATGGCCAGGAAGCGGGACGATCGGACGGGAGAATTGAGGTGCTCCTTCTGCGGCAAGGGGCAGGATGAAGTCAAGAAGCTCATCGCCGGGCCGACGGTTTACATTTGTGATGAGTGCGTGGAGCTTTGCAACGACATCATCGCCGAGGAATACGAGCGGGAAGAGGCGGCACGGGCCACAATGATCCCTAAGCCCGTGGAGATTAAAGGGATCTTGGATCAGTACGTGATCGGGCAGGAGCGAGCGAAGAAAGTCCTCTCGGTTGCCGTCCACAACCACTACAAGCGCATTGAGCTGAAACTCGACAAGAACGATGTCGAGCTTCAGAAAAGTAACATCCTGATGATCGGTCCGACGGGCTCGGGCAAGACGCTCCTGGCGCAGACACTGGCGAGGATCCTCAACGTTCCCTTTACCATCGCGGATGCTACCACGCTCACCGAAGCAGGTTATGTGGGTGAAGACGTGGAAAATATTCTCGTGAGCCTCATCCAGGCTGCCGATTACGACATCGACAAGGCATCGCGCGGTATCGTTTACATCGATGAAATCGACAAGATCGCCAAGAAATCCGACAGCCCGTCCATCACGCGCGATGTGTCGGGGGAAGGGGTGCAGCAGGCCCTCCTCAAGATTCTCGAGGGGACCGTGGCAAACGTCCCCCCCAAGGGAGGCAGAAAACACCCGCAGCAGGAGTTCATCAAGATCGACACGACGAACATCTTGTTCGTATGCGGAGGGGCATTCAATTATCTCGACAACATCATCCATTCGCGGGTGGGCGTCAAAGGCCTGGGCTTCGGTGCGGAAATCCGGAGCAAGCAGGACCGCAACATCGGGGAGGTACTGAGCCAGGTGCAGCCCGAAGATCTCATCCGGTTCGGCATGATCCCCGAATTCGTCGGGCGGTTGCCGGTCATCGCGACGCTGAGCGAGCTCACGGAAGACGAACTGGTCAGCATTTTGACCGAGCCCAAGAACGCCCTGGTCAAGCAGTACAAGAAGTTGTTCGAGCTTGAGGACGTGCGGCTGCGGTTTACCGAGGGCAGCCTCCGCTCCATCGCCAAGGAAGCGATCCGCAGGAAGTCCGGCGCGCGCGGGCTGCGATCCATCATGGAAAACATCATGCTCGACATCATGTACGATCTGCCCTCGCATCCTGAAATCCAGGAATGCATCATCAACGAGGATGTCATTGTCAAGAAAGGCGAGCCGCTCCTGCTGTATCGGAGTCAGACCCAGGAATCCGCTTGAGGAAACCAAAACCGGCATAAGAGAGCAGGTCACTCATGTTCAAGCTAACGCGTAACAAGGACGACCACCACCATTCCACCCCTTTCAGCATGCCCTTGCTTCCTTTGAGGGACATCGTGGTATTTCCGACGATGGTGGTGCCCCTTTTTGTCGGGCGGGACAAGTCGGTGAGCGCCCTGGAAAAAGCGATGGCCGCCGACAAAAAGATCTTCCTGGCGGCCCAGAAGCGCGCCAAAACGGACACTCCTGGAGAATCGGACATCTACCGCGTCGGCACTCTGGCGAGCATCCTCCAGATCCTTCGATTGCCCGACGGCACGGTCAAGGTGCTCGTTGAGGGCGAAACGCGCTGCAGGATTCTGAGCTTCCTGCCCAATCCGGACCATTTCCTGGTGCAACTGGAAACCGTCTCCGAGTCGACGGACGGCACCGTCGAAATCGAGGCCCTGCGTCGCAGCATCCGGTCGGCGTTCGAAACCTACTCGAAACACAACAAGAAGATCACCCAGGAGGTCCTCGACACGGTCGCGGCCATCGACAATCCCTCCCGGTTAGCCGACACGGTCGCCTCATACATGCCCTTTGCCCTCGACGTGAAACAGAAACTGCTCGAGACGCTGAACGTCGTCCAACGCCTGGAAAAGCTCTTCGGGTACATCCGCACCGAAATCGAGATCACGCAGACCGAGGAGCGGATCAAGGGCCGCGTCAAGAAACAAATGGAGAAGACGCAGCGCGAATACTACTTGAACGAGCAGATGCGCGCCATCCAGAAGGAAATGGGGGAAAAGGACGATTTCAAATCGGAGCTCGAAGAACTCGAGAAACGCATCAAGCGGAAAAAGCTGAGCCAGGAGGCGGCCGCCAAGGTGCGTGCCGAATTCAAAAAACTCAAGTTCATGTCCCCCATGAGCGCCGAAGCGACCGTGGTGCGCAACTACATTGACTGGATTCTCTCGCTGCCCTGGTTCGACAAGACCAAGGACAAATTGGACATCGACGAGGCCAGCCGCATTCTGGACGAAGACCATTACGGTCTTGAAAAGCCCAAGCAACGGATTCTCGAGTATCTGGCCGTCCAGGCTCTGGTGAAGAAGATCAAGGGTCCCATCTTGTGTTTCGTGGGCCCCCCCGGCGTCGGCAAGACCTCGTTGGCCCGGTCCATCGCCCGATCCATGCATCGCAATTTCATTCGGCTTTCCCTGGGCGGCGTCCGGGATGAAGCCG
Organism: uncultured Syntrophobacteraceae bacterium; assembly: GCA_964527905.1. Taxonomy (GTDB): domain Bacteria; phylum Desulfobacterota; class Syntrophobacteria; order Syntrophobacterales; family Syntrophobacteraceae; genus CALBZH01. Next base: position 14,879 of record CAZGQL010000077.1, on the reverse strand, counting down.
AAATCCGCGGCCATCGGCGGACCTATATCGGTGCTCTGCCCGGCAAGATCATTCAGAGCCTCAAGAAGGCCAAGACCAACAATCCCGTCTTTTGTCTGGACGAAATCGACAAAATGAGCATGGACTTTCGGGGCGATCCCTCGGCGGCCCTGCTGGAAGTGCTGGATCCCGAACAGAACTACGCCTTCAACGACCACTATCTGGATCTGGATTACGACCTCTCGGAGGTCTTCTTCATCACCACCGCGAACAACCTCCATTCCATTCCCGCCCCACTCCGGGACCGCATGGAGGTGATCCAGATCGCGGGGTACACGGAACTGGATAAGCTCAACATCGCCCGGGACTTCCTGGTCTCCAAACAAAGCAAGGCCAACGGTCTGACTCCCGAGAACCTGGAAATCTCCGACGACATGCTCCTTTACATCACGCGCCATTATACGAAAGAAGCGGGAGTGCGAAACCTGGAGCGGGAAATCGCTTCTGTTTGTCGCAAGATTGCCAAGGAAGTGGTGCGCAATGGTCCCGAGACGCGGATCGTCCTGACGGAGGAGCTTGCTCAAGAATATCTGGGCATTCCCAAGTTCCGCTACGGGCGCGCCGAAGAAAAGGACGAAATCGGTCTAGCCGTCGGGTTGGCCTGGACCGAGTTCGGGGGAGACATCCTGGGCATTGAAACCGTTACCATGCCAGGCAAGGGGAAAATCACGATCACCGGCAAGCTGGGCGAAGTGATGCAGGAATCGGCCCAAGCCGCGCTCAGTTACGTCCGGTCCCGCTCCCAGAACTTGGGCATGGAACCCGATTTTTACCAGAATCTGGACATCCACGTGCACGTCCCGGAGGGCGCCATCCCCAAGGACGGTCCCTCGGCAGGGATCACCATGGCCACTTCCATGGTGTCCGCTTTGACCAAGATTCCGGTTCGCAGTGACGTGGCCATGACGGGGGAAATCACGCTGAGGGGGCGTGTGCTCCCCATCGGCGGCCTCAAGGAAAAGATCCTTGCCGCCCATCGCGCCCTCATCAAGAAGGTGCTGATTCCTCTGGAAAACGCCAAGGACCTCAAGGACATCCCACCCAAGATCCTCCAGGAGATCGAAATCGAACTGGTCGAGCACATGGACGACGTGCTTCGCAAGGCCTTGGCCTTGAAGGATGGGGATCGCCTCTTTAAACCCCTGGAGGCGGATCCCCGGCAACCGGTCATGTTCGAGCAGGAGCCCCCCGCACCGGACGGGATTCGAGCCCACTGAACGCCCCGGAGCCTTGGTCCGGCCTGATGAGATCAGGTGACGCCCGACCCGGTTGATCCAACAATTCCGTTCCGCTTACTTCAATCCAACATGCGACACGCCGCCAGGGGCCGACAGGGCCCCTGCGCGCGTGATACGGGCGAATCCGTTTACGAGGACCGTTGAGAACCAGAGAAGGCTTCAGGCGCGGAGCAGGCGATCTCACTGGGAATACTGCTTTGATTCTCCTCGGGGTTGCGAAGCGGGACAGTAGAAGAGACGCTCCTTGTATTGACGGAGCTGAATGCGGCCCCGGCGCTCAAGGTCCGTGAGAACGGCTTCCAGCGCGGCAACGGAAGAGCCTAGGGAATCAGCCATCTCCTCAAGGGAGCAGGGCCGTCTGGTGATCATTTGGAGTACCCTTTCTTCCAGGGATTCGGAAGTGCCGCCCTGGCGGGCTAGGGGCTCGAAACACCCGATGATTCGGGTGATTTCCGGCGGAAAACAACGTGCGGCCTCGGCCATCTCCTCCCGCGTCAACCCTTGGACCTCGGGATACGCCGGGGGACGCACCACGGTGTTGAGCTCGATACAGCGGGGCTTGACGCGTTCTATGGCATGCCTCAGCGCCTTCAGTTCTCGAGGCGTGTCGTTCACCCCGCGAACGAGCAGCACCTCGACGTGGAGCTCTCCCCCATAATCGCGGCTGAAGGCCTGCAGTCCCTCGAGGATGGCGTCGAGCTCCAGTGTGCCGTGCGGCCGGTTCAGCCTCCGAAAGGTCTCCGAGGTGGCGGCGTCCAACGAAGGCACGACACGGTCGGCGGGCAACAGGGCTCTTCGCACTTCCGGGTCCCACAAGAGGGAGCCGTTTGTGAGGACCACGAGCGGCAATTGAGGGCATTCCCGTTTGATCCCCTCGATCAGCGGACCGAGGCTCAAGTGGAGGGTCGGTTCGCCGGCGCTCGAGAAGGTGATCGCATCCGCTCCGGTCGGGTGCTCGCGGAAAAACCGCCGCAACTCCGCCAGCACCTGATCATTATCGGCGAATTCCCGGCGTTCGACCGTCAGGGCCGTCGTCCGCCCGGATTCGCAATAGATGCAATCATAGCTGCAGGTCTTTGGGGGGATCACGTCAATCCCGAGTGAGCGGCCGAGCCGCCGCGAAGGGACCGGTCCAAAAAGGAATCTTGGGGGCGAGCGCATGATGCCTCAGGAGATCTCCCGGGCCGTATCCGGACTCTTCCCGCCGGTCGCCGCCATGACGTGATTCATCTTGTTCAGGTACACCTCACACTCGGGGCAGGATCGGTCGTTTTCCTTGCAGACGCGGGGCATCAGATCCCAACATGGGATGGGAAAATTCAGAATGGCCGGACATTCCTTGCGTGTCTCCTCCCCGCAGTTTCGGATTTTCCAGCAAGGGGCGATGGTGAGGAGCTTCTTGATGCCGGCGATGTTCAGACCTTCGTCCGTGAGGAGCTTGCGAAGGCACTTGAGCCACTGGAGGTCGTTATTCGAGTAGAACCGTTTGCCACCGCGGCGGGCGGGTTTGATGAGACCTTCCTGTTCGTAGATGCGGAGGGTCCTTGGGTGGATGTCGAGCAGTTCTGCCACGATACCGATGGGATAAAGCGCCTTCTGGGATTCGAGGTCCATAGCCTGAGCGTCTCCTGTATCAAAACATTACAAAGTCAATACAATTGGCTCGGATTATAAAACCTGCCCTATGAATTGTCTATTGTTTTCCTTCTGGATCCTATCGAGAAAACTTCCCTTTTCCCCCCATCAATGCTATTGAATTGAACCACAGGTCCACAGAAAAGCCAGGATCCATCCCAAGTTTCCACCCACGCACCCGAACGGTGCCCACGTTGCGGAGAGCCAAGATGCGCAGTGATGCCATGAAAAAGGGCGTTGAAAAAGCCCCACACCGATCGCTTTTCAAGGCCATGGGTTACACCCAGGCCGAACTGGACCGCCCCCTCATCGGGGTGGCCAACTCGGCCAATGAGATCATTCCCGGCCACATCCATTTGGACAAGATCACCGAGGCCGTCAAGGCCGGGATTCGTCACGCCGGGGGGACACCCATCGAATTCAGTACCATTGGGGTGTGTGACGGCATCGCCATGAATCATGCCGGCATGCGCTACTCCCTTGCCAGCAGGGAACTCATCGCCGATTCTGTTGAAATCATGGCCATGGCTCACCCCTTTGACGGGCTGGTCCTGGTTCCCAATTGCGACAAGATCATCCCCGGGATGCTCATGGCTGCCATGCGTCTCAACATTCCCGCCATCGTGGTGAGCGGCGGGCCCATGCTCGCCGGTCGGGTGGGCCATCGTCAGGTGGATCTCATCTCGGTCTTCGAGGGCGTGGGAGCTTACAAGGCCGGTCAGATCACCGCGGGGGAGCTCCTCGACCTCGAAGACCACGCGTGTCCCGGTTGCGGATCGTGTGCCGGCATGTTCACGGCGAATTCCATGAACTGCCTCACGGAGGCCCTCGGGATGGGGCTCCCTGGGAACGGGACTCTGCCGGCGGTGACGGCCGCGCGCGTCCGTCTTGCCAAGCTGAGCGGCATGCAGATCATGGAGCTCGTGCGACAAGGGATTCGGCCGCGGGACATCGCCACCCGGGAAGCCTTTGAAAATGCCATGGCCATTGACATGGCACTCGGTTGCTCGACAAACACGGTGCTTCACGTTCCGGCCGTCGCCGCCGAGGCGGGCATCGATCTGGACCTTGACCTGTTCAATGCGGTGAGTCAGCGCACGCCGCACCTGTGCAGCCTGAGACCGGGTGGGCCCCATTTTCTGGAGGATCTGGACGCCGCCGGGGGGGTTCAGGCTGTCATGAAGGAGCTCTCCAGTCGAGGCGTCATCCACGAGAACGTGCGGACCGTCACGGGCAGGACGGTCGGAGAGAATCTGAGCGCGGTCCGGGTCCTTGATCACGAAGTCATCCGACGGTTTGACGACCCGTATCACCGGGAAGGGGGAATCGCCATCCTGCGGGGCAACCTGGCTCCGGATGGCGCGGTCGTCAAACAGTCTGCGGTGGCCCCCGAAATGATGCGCCGCACGGGGCGGGCTCGGGTCTTCGAGAGTGAATCGTCGGCGGCGGAAGCCATTCTGGGCGGACAGATCCGACCCGGGGATGTGGTAGTGATTCGTTACGAGGGGCCCAAGGGGGGCCCCGGGATGCAGGAGATGCTCACCCCAACCGCGGCCATCGTTGGCATGGGACTGGGCGGAGAGGTGGCCCTCATCACGGACGGCCGTTTTAGCGGGGGCACGAAGGGGGCTGCCATCGGACATGTTTCTCCGGAGGGAGCCGAAGGGGGGCCGATCGCGCTCATCGAAGAGGGGGATTCGATTCA
>CAZGQL010000077.1:0-10183 GCA_964527905.1 uncultured Syntrophobacteraceae bacterium | reverse complement strand
AGCGGAGGGAGCGCTGGAGCCCCCCTGAGCCGCGCGTTCGGGATGGGTACCTGGCTCGCTACGCGCGGTTGGTGACCTCGGGAGCCAAGGGAGCGGTCCTGCGTCGCTCGTTTTGAGGGGAGCTCCCGGGCGGCTCGAGCTCCATCTGGGAAACCGCCGAGGTGATCGGGATGGCCCCTGCCGTTGGGGGATCGGTCGGGCTGCCCAATAAGGGTAAGCGTCGGAGTAGAGGACAGGAAGACCGTGGGATACGTTTTCAGGCTGGAAGACGCCCGTCGTTACGAGGAGTGGTTCCAATCCGAGCAAGGTCAGACGGTAGCCCGGCTCGAGCGGGAGCTCCTGCTGAGGGTCTGGTCGCCCCAATCCCCCCAGCGTGTCCTCGAGGTGGGTTGCGGAACGGGTCGATTCCTCGAATGGTTCGCCCGGATGGGGCACCAGACGACGGGCTTGGATGCGTCGGCCCCCATGCTGGAGATCGCTCGGCGCCGGCTTCCCGAAAGAATCGATCTGTACCGGGGCTTTGCGGAAAACCTCCCTTATGAGGACAATGCCTTCGATACGGTTGCCCTGATCACGACGCTCGAGTTCGTCGACAATCCGAATCGAGCTTTGCAGGAGGCGCTGCGAGTCGCCCGGCGGCACGTGCTGATCGGCTCCCTCAACAAGTATTCGATCATCGGCCTACAACGGTTCATTGACTGCCTGGTACGTCCGTCCATCTACAGAAGAGCGCGGTTTTTCGGGGTACTCGAACTGCGGGAAATGGCCGAGAAGCTCCTGTGCGGCTCGGTTCCGCTGACCTGGCGGACCTGCTTGACGCTGCCTCTTTTTACTCTCCGTTACCTCGCGTTTCTCGAACAGTCGCCGTATTTCCAATGGCATCCCTTCGGCCATTTCATCGCCATGCGCGTTGATCTTCGCTATCCCATGCAGACCCTCCAGGATCCGCTTCTGCACGAACTGCCCACCTCCATCGCGGGGGCGAGACTCCATACCTCCTGCTGGCGGTCGCCGGCCCTCGAGAAGCAGCCCCCTCCAGTGAGCCTGCTCGCATCGTCGAATCCCCCTTTGGAGAGAGCGCACCGTCTCGCGCTGCAGACCCAGCGCTCCACCTAGTGGGCCGTGTCGCCGGAACGGTTCCTCCTCATGCATCCAAAGCGGGAACCGGGCGAGCAACCTCCTGCCCGTCAGGGATTGAAGCCGAAACGACCCGGCTTTCGGCGAAGAGGAGTCCATCATGAAGGAAGCCCTATTCTACCGGAAAGAACTCGATGAGAGAGTCGAATGCCTGCTCTGCGCGCAGCATTGTGTCCTCAAACCGGGCAAGCGGGGCAAGTGCGGTGTGCGCGAGAACCGGGGCGGGATCCTGTGGAGCCTCGTCTACGGGCGTCTCATTGCCCGGCACATCGATCCCATTGAAAAGAAGCCCCTGTTCCATTTCTACCCAGGCTCCCGTAGCTATTCGATCGCCACGGTGGGCTGCAACTTTCGATGTTTGTTTTGTCAGAATGCTGATATCTCGCAGGCGCCCAGGGAGCTGGGTTCGATCCACGGGGATTTCGTTGCAGCCGAAGTCGTGGTGGAAGCGGCCGCCAGGGCAGGTTGTGCGACCATTTCCTATACTTATACGGAGCCAACTGTATTCATGGAGTATGCCCTTGACGTCGCCCGCCTGGCCCATGAGGCGGATATCCGCAACGTGTTCGTGACCAATGGATACATGACCGAAGAAGCTCTGGACGCCGCCGCTCCATTTCTGGACGCCGCGAATGTGGATCTGAAAGCCTTTTCTGACCGGTTCTACAAGGAACAGTGCGGGGCCTCGCTCGAACCGGTTCTTCGTACCATCGAGCGGATGCGGCGGCGCGGGATCTGGGTCGAAGTGACGACTCTCGTGATTCCCGGCCACAACGACAGCGAAGGGGAGCTCCGGGATCTCGCACGCTTTCTCGTCTCAGTGGGCCCGGAAATCCCCTGGCACATCAGCCGCTTCCATCCGACGTACAGACTGACCGATCGGCCTCCAACTCCGGTTTCGACCCTACACGCAGCGCGACAAATCGGCTTGGAAGAGGGGCTTTGGTACGTGTACACGGGAAATGTTCCGGGGGATGAGGGAGAGAGCACCCGCTGTCACCAATGTGGGGCCCTGCTCCTGGAACGTGTCGGTTTTTCGAGCCGCACGCGGAACCTCAAGGACGGACGGTGCACAGTGTGCCAAAGCCTTCTCGCGGGAGTCGCTCTCCCATGAGATCCCCACGCAGGATGTTGCTCGACGCAGTCTACGAGCGTCTCCATCGAGCCTACGGCCCCCAGTACTGGTGGCCCGCCGACAGCCCGTTCGAGGTCATCGTGGGGGCCATCCTCACCCAGAACACGGCCTGGAAGAACGTGGAAAAATCCATTGAGGCGCTGAGGCAGCAAGGGATGCTCACGTTGCAGGGTATTCACAGCCTCCCGCAGGAAGAGCTGGCCTCAATCATCCGCTCCTCGGGGTACTACAACCAAAAGGCGAGGAAACTGAAAGGCTTCTGCCGCCACGTCAATGACCGATGGGGCGGAGATTTGGAAGGGATGCTCGCCCAGGAGCCAGAACCGCTGCGTCACGAACTACTGGGATTGCACGGGATCGGGCCCGAAACTGCGGACAGCATCGTCCTTTATGCGGCCCATCACCCGACGTTCGTGGTTGATGCTTATACGCATCGCGTCTTTTCACGCCACGGTTGGGTCGAGGAATCCATCGACTACGAGGGACTGCGGGCCACCTTCATGGAGGTATTGGACCCCGATGTGAAGTACTTTCAGGAATACCATGCGCTCCTGGTGCGGGTCGGACATCTCCATTGCAGGCGTCGGCCTGATTGCGCTTCTTGTCCGCTCCAACAGGACCTGAGATGACTCCCCACCGCCCACCTTCCAGGAAAAGAACAGAGGATTCCGGCCAAGTGGCATGGAGCGCCCCGCGGGGAGAGGAGTCTTCGCTCTATCGGGAGCCACTGTCCGACGCCGCATGGCGGGAGGCACTGCGCCGCGCGAGGCTCGGGATGCGCGACCGGGATCAGACGGTTCTCGCCTCCATCGTGGCGCGGATCGATGATGCCATTGGATGGCTCGACCCCGTCATGACGCGTTACTGTGAGCAGACGTGTCCCACATGCGAGGACCCATGCTGCCGCGGAAAGCGCATTTTCTTTAACCTTGCGGACGTCCTGGTGCTCGCGGCCCGCAACGATTGGATCCCTCCCGGCCAGACCCGATCCATGGATGGTGAGCCTTGTCGCTACCTGGTGCAGACCGGTTGTACCCTGAAGCGGGCGTATCGACCCTATGTATGCGTGTGGTTCTTGTGTGAACCCCAGATGGAGCTGCTGGCTCAAGAGTCGGTAAAGTTTCAGAGGGCTTTTCTCAAGGCCATGGAGGCGGTGAGGGCGGGCAGACTTGCACTGGAGAGACTGTGCGGCGATGGGAACCCATGGGGAGTGTCGGGCGGGACCATGGGGATGAACCGCGAAAACACTTGATTGTCGTGCCGATTCAGTCCTACACTTGACTCGATGCGAATCCTCCCTCTGGGGAGGTCATTCCGCGCTCGTGTTCCGGTGCGCGTCGCGCGTCCGGCGTGCGGGTTTCCACAACCTGGAGGAAGCTCATGTTTTCGGTCACCGAGATTTTCGACATTGCGATCCAGCTGGAGGAGAACGGCGAACGATTGTACCGGATGGCGGCGGAGCATGTGACGGATGAGGGACTGCGCACGATGCTGAGCTGGCTCGCCGATGAGGAAGTTCGCCATCGGGCCCGTTTTGTCGAGATGAAACGGAGCACGAACCTTCTGAAGCGGCGCGACCAGTGGACGGACGAAGCGAGCGGGGCCATCCTGCAGAGCGTCATCGGAGACCACGCATTTTCGCTGGATGACCTGGATCCCGAGACCCTGGAAGACGAAGCGGCGCTGATGCGGCTCGCCGTCGAATTCGAGGAGGACGGCATTCTGTTTTATGAGATGATCCGCTCGTTCGTTTCGGAGCCGGAGGTGCTCCTGCAACTGAATGCGATCCTGGAGGAAGAACGGAAGCATGTGGAGCTGTTCAAGAGGAGGATGGAACAGGACCCAATCGGGGCGGGAGGTGACGTCCCATCTATGGTGCCCATTTCCTGAGAGAAGATCTGTTCACCGAACGACTCTATCGGTTCCCATCAGGCCTTCATTCGCCGGGCTGCCCATGAAAACGCCGAGGATTCTGACGGTCGCGGCCTTGCTGGTCGCCATCATGGTCGTCCTCACGGAGGCGCGGGTGGTTCATCAGCCTCCCGTTCCGCTCCGGGCGACGATCAACCCCGTCCCCAATCCACGGGGGGATGGGGATCTGCCGACCAAAGACCCCGCGGTGCGGTCGGCCATGAGATACTATGAGGCCAACCGGAGCAAGCTCAAGAACCTTCGATACCTGACGGTCATCGACTATACGAAGCCGTCCTTCAGCAAACGCATGTTCCTCGTGGACCTGAAAACCCGAAAGGTGGAACGGTTTCTCGTGGCCCACGGAAAGAACTCGGGAACGATTTACGCCACTGAGTTTTCCAATCAGCCCGAATCCCTCAAGAGCTGCCGAGGTGTATTCGTGACGGGGAAACGCTATCGGGGCAAGCACGGCATGTCCCTGGTGCTGCACGGATTGCAGAAGGGCGTGAATGACAAAGCCTTCGAGAGGGGGATCGTCCTGCACGGCGCCGATTACGTTGATCCCCGTTCGGTGGTGATCAACGGCGGGCGCTTGGGACGAAGCTTCGGTTGCCCCGCCGTACCCCGGAACGCGGTCGATGAAATCGTAGACAAGATCCAGGGAGGCAGCCTGTTTTACATCCATGCCGACCCGGAGCCCGCCCGGGCCAAGGGCGGTCCTCCTCCCCGGAAGAAGAGTCCCCGCCCGGGCGCCTGAGGACCCGCCCCAGGAGCCGATGGCCCGCGACCCGAGAATTCACAGCGCCCGAAACAGGAGTAAGCCCCCCCAATGACGTTGGTTTGGCATCCCCCACCAATGCCATAACCGAACGCATACGCACCCCTGCCGGCCGAGTCGGTCGAACCGGAAGTGAGCCGCCATTCCTGGCGCGCTAAGAGAATCGAGCTCCAGCGGCGAGGGCCACTCCGCTTTGAAAGGCTTTCCAGTTCACGTCAAACAGTCTGGATGGAAGGATTCGCCTCAACCCCGCCTGCCAGCTCGCCTCCCCGATAGGCAGGCAGCCCATCCCCGCCAGGACGCCAACCATGACGATGTTGGCGGCCCGATCCGTGCCCGCGTCCCGTGCGATGGAAACGGCATCCAGACTCAAGAGCCGGTCGACACGGCCGCGGACCAGGTCGAGCAGGCCCTCAATGGGTGGATATTCGCTCTGCCCCACGGCCACGGTAAACGGGACGAGGGGCACCGTGTTGCAGATCACCAAGGTCTTGGCATGGCACTTGGGGAGGGCCCTAGCCGCCTCGAGGGGCTCGAAGGCCAGCACAATGTCCGCCTCGCCGTCGGCGATGGTGGGACTGAAGGCATTTCCGGCCACCACGGACGATTCCACTACGCCCCCGCGCTGGGCCATCCCGTGAATCTCGGACAGGGTCACGGAAATGCCCGCCTCCAGAGCTGCTTCTCCCACGAGCCGGGTGGCGACGAGGGTCCCCTGACCTCCCACGCCCGTGAAAAAGATCCTCACCGCTTCGAAGCCCTGTGTGGTTCCCGACATCATTTGCCTCCTCCCGCCTCTTCCAGCCGCCTGGGCTTGATCGACTTACAGGTCTGGGAACAGACGCTGCATCCACTACACAGCGCCTCGTTGATGCGAATGCACGCCTCGCCGGCCGCGGTTGCAGGTTCCCATACGAAAGCCGGGCAACCCAGCTCGGCCAAACATCGCTTGCACAGGTCGCAGGATGATTGGTCTACCTCGAAGACCACCTTCTGCTTCTTGTGCAGCATGCGGTTCTCAAAAAGAGGACACGGACTCTTGGAAATGAGGACGGAGACTCCAGGTGAGCTCATGCCCTCCCGAATTGCTTCCAGAGCCTCGCGGGTCTTCCTGAGCTGCAACGGGTTCACCACGGTGAGTTTCCGGACGCCGCATCCGCGGATGACCTGCTCGAGGCTCACCTTGGGCTCGACCTTCCCCTGCGGTGTGAGTTCGACCCCCGGATGGGGCTGATGCCCGGTCATGGCCGTGGTCCCATTGTCCAGGATCACGAGCAGGATGCGATGATCATGGGATACGGCGTTGACGAGAGCGGGGAGACCCGCGTGATAGAAGGTGGAATCACCGATGAAGGCGACGACGGGTCGGTCAAGAACCTTGCTGAACCCTCCAGCCGTTGACACGCTGGAGCCCATGCAAATGAGGAAGTCGGCCATCTGAAGGGGCGGAAGCAACCCGAGGGTGTAGCAGCCGATGTCTGTGGGGTAGATGGCGTCTTCCCCGAAGACCTGCTTGACGGAGTAGAAGGTGGCCCGGTGGGGACAGCCAGGGCAAAGGTTGGGGGGACGTTGCGGGAGCGCCGGGGCGGGAAAAACCTTCGGCGCCTGATAAGGAACGTCGAAGAACCGACTCACCGCCTGCTTCACCTTCACCCCATCCAGCTCGAACGCCCTGGGAACGAGCTCGGGGCCCTTGCCGCCCACGGTCACCGACAATCCCGATTCCTGGGCGACCACCCGAACGGTCTCCTCCAGGAATGGTTCGAGCTCCTCCACAACCAGAACTCTTTCGAGTCCCGTCAAGAAATCGGCCAGGAGCGCCTTGGGATGGGGAAAGGAAAAACCAAGCTTGAGGAGCTTTACCTGGTCCTCGATGCCGAGATCCCGGAGGGCGTCCCGCACGTACAGATAGGAAACGCCGCTGGTAATCACACCCCACTTTCCCTGCCCCGACACCACGTTGAAGGGCGAGCGCTCGGCGGCTTCCTGGAGTTTGGCGACCTTTTCCAAGAGGGCGAGGCGCAGCTTTCGACCCACCATCGGGACGACGACCAGATTGAAGGGATCTTTCGTGAACGTACCCTGGGGCCTCTCCGTGGGAAGATCACCGAGGCTCACGGGAGCCCGGCAATGGTTGACTCGCGTCGTGGTTCGCAGCATGCACGGGATTTGATAGCGCTCCGAGATCTCCAGCGCTTGGAGTGTCATCCGGCGCGCCTCTTCGGGGGTTGAAGGCTCCAGCATGGGGACGAGAGCCATCTTGGCATAATAGCGGTTGTCCTGTTCGTTCTGGCTGGAATGCAGCGACGGGTCGTCGGCCACCACCAGAACCATGCCGGCTTTGACCCCGACGTAGGCGAGGGTCATGAACGCATCCGCCGCCACGTTCAACCCCACGTGCTTCATGGCGCATAGGCTCCGCACGCCGGAGATCGCGGCAGCACAGGCGGTTTCCATGGAAATCTTCTCGTTGACGGCGTATTCGACGTAAACCTCGGCGTCCGATGCGATTTGGTGGAACCGGTCAATGATCTCCGATGACGGTGTCCCCGGGTAGGCGGCCACGAACCGCACATTGCCTTCCAACGCGCCCCGTACGATGGCCTCGTTGCCCAAGAGCAGCAGCTTCCGGTCGCTTTTGGGTGTCAAGAGCTCACGCATTCAGGAAAACCTCCTCTCAACCCCCTGATGGGGGAACAATGACTCGCTCACGCCACGGGCTCCAAAGAGCCCTTACTGGAATCCCGCTCATCCCGGTCGAAGGCGCCGAAGGAATCTCGCCGAACCTTGATGGCTAAGTCTTAGGCGCCGCCGTGCGGGGGACGTCGGTCGACGAAGGGCTTGACCACGCCGTTTTCCCGCGCAAGCGAGCCGGCTTCGACCAGTTTGATCCGAGGATTGATCCCGACGAAATTGGCCACCTTGTCCCGAATCACTTCCACCAGCGATCGCTGCTCCCGCATCCGGTCGTAGAACAGCTGTTCCGTCACCTCGACCCAGAGCTCGAGGGCGTCATGGTGACGGTCGCGAGTGGCCACCAGTTGATAGACGGGCCGTTCGCCCTGAAGGGCTTCCAGAACGTCGCCCACGCGCTCCGGAATGATGTTGATGCCCTTAATGACCACTACATTGTCGCACCGGCCGCGGATGCGGCTGATCCGTGCGAGGGTCCTGCCGCAACCGCAGGGCTCCAGGATGAACCGGCACAAATCGCCTGTCCGATAACGAATCATCGGAAAGGCCTCCTTGGTGAGGGTCGTGATGACCAGCTCGCCTTCCTGCCCGGGTTCGAGGACCTCCCCGGTTGCGGGATCGATGATCTCGGCATAGAAGTGATCCTCCTGGAGGTGCATTCCGTGCTGCTCCAGGCACTCCCCCGCCACCCCCGGCCCCATCACCTCACTGATCCCGTAGTTGTCCGTCACCCTCACAAACAATCGGGATTCGATTTCCTCGCGCATGGCCTCCGCCCAAGGCTCTCCAGCGCAGATGCAGTAACGGAGCGACAGGGTTTTGGGGTCGATCTTCATCTGATCCATGCGGTCCGCGATCACCAGGGCGTAGGAGGGGGTCGAGGCGAGCACGGTGGTGCGGAAGTCCTGCATGATCTTGATCTGCCGCTCGGTTCTCCCTACCGAGGTGGGCAGCACCGAGGCCCCGATGCGCTCCGCACCGTAGTGGATGCCGAGCCCCCCCGTGAGGAGTCCGTAGACGAACGTCACCTGAATCACGTCATCCTGCGTGACCCCTCCGGCGCTCAGGATCCGCGCCACGAGGTTGCTCCAGGTCTTCAGATCCTGTCGGGTGTACCCCACGACTCGCGGATTGGTACTGGTTCCGGAAGAGGAATGCACGCGCACCACTTCCCGAAGTGGAACCGCAAACATGTCGTAGGGGTAGCTGTCGCTCACGTCCTGGCTCGTCGTGAACGGCAGACGTCTCAGGTCGCTCAAGTCCGTCAGGTCGTCTTCCGGCCGAAATCCCATGTCCTTGAAGCGCCGTCGGTAAAACGACACGTTCTTATATACCCGGTTGAGCGTTGCTTGGAGCCGCTCGAGCTGAAACTGCCGCAGCTCGTCACGGGACATGCACTCTTTGTCGGGTTCCCAGATGGGCATGGCAATACCCTCGTTTCGGCTGGCTCACCGCCGGTCCATCATCAAGCGTCCCAGATTTGCTTCGAACCCTTGCCGAGATACGCTCGTTGCACCTCTCGATGTTCGAGCAGACTGGGGCCGTCCCCTTGTAGGACGACTTTTCCCGTCTCGAGGACATAGCCCCGGTCGGCGATCTGAAGGGCGGCTCGGGCGTTTTGCTCGATCAAGAGGATGGTGCGGCCCTCCCGCCGCAGCTCGTCGATAATGTTGAAGATTTCAGCGATTATGAGCGGAGCGAGTCCCATGGAAGGTTCATCGAGGACCAAGAGCGACGGCCTAGACATGAGGGCCCTGCTGATGGCGAGCATCTGCTGCTCCCCACCGCTCAGGGTCCCCGCCAGTTGACGCTTGCGCTGTTCGAGGATGGGGAAGCGCCGATACATGAGCTCCATATCCTCGCTCACCTGTCGCTTGTCCCGGCGATGGAGGAAGCCCCCCATGATCAGATTGTCCTCCACGGAAAGCGTGGCGAAAATCTGCCTTCCCTCGGGAACCAGCGCGATTCCGCGGCGTACGATTTCTTCGGCGGGGAGGGCCGTGATGGTCGCGCCGGCGAGTTCGATGCTTCCCTTTCGGGGCTTTACCATGCCGCAGATGGTGTTTACCAGAGTGCTCTTGCCGGCGCCGTTGGCCCCGATGAGGGTGACGATCTCCCCGGCGCGCACGTGGAGCGAGACCCCCTTGAGGGCATGAATGTTCCCGTAGTACGTGTGGACACTCTTAACCGTCAGCATGCCCTGTCCATCGGGGCTGGGGACCGCTCTGGATCAACCCTGGCCCAAATAGGCTTCCACGACCGCTGGGTTGTCCTTGACTTCGGCGGGGGTCCCGGAGGCGAGGAAGTTCCCGTAATGAAGCACCAGAATGCGGTCGGAGATCTCCATGATCAAATTCATGTCGTGCTCAACCAGCATGATCGTGACACCCGTGTCTCGTATCCGCTGAATCAGTTCGCCTAACTCCTCCGTTTCCCGCATGTTGAGTCCTCCGGCGGGTTCATCGAGAAGCAGGAGTCGGGGCTCCGTGGCCAAGGCCCGCGCGATTTCAAGGATCTTCTGCTTG
>CAZGQL010000076.1:0-20263 GCA_964527905.1 uncultured Syntrophobacteraceae bacterium | reverse complement strand
CAGAGCCTCCACCACCAGAGCCTCCACCACCAGAGCCTCCACCACCAGAGCCTCCACCACCAGAGCCTCCACCACCAGAGCCTCCGCCGGCTCCACTACCTCCAGAGCCACTACCACCGGACCCGCTCCCGGCCCCCGCGGCGCCCTGGCCTCCGGATGCCGGCCCTCCGTGGCCCGCGGGTCCGCCCATCGAACCAGGGGTACTCCCCACCTGCCCCTGCCCGACCCGGGGGCCGCTAGCTCCGATCTCGGTCTCGCTCAGGCGGAGCTGCCCGGCCAGCTCGGCAAGCGATGCGTTGCTTTGAATCGCCGAGAGACATGCCGCGGCGATCTCCTGGTCAGGGGTCCCCTTGAGCCTGGCGGTCGAGATGATCCGGCCCATGTCGGTCCGCTCGGAATGGAAGTATCGATGCTGCAGTCCCGTGCTCACGATCTCCCACCCGAGCCTCGAATCGAACCGGATCTGAGTCAGTAACCCAAGGAGTTCCCCTCCCCGGATCAGCCCGGGCAAGGGCGCCTCCGGGGTCCCCTCGATCAAGCGTATGAGATCCTCGCGCTTGAGGCCGATATTGAGGAGCTCGGCGAAACGGATTTCTTCGTCGACCATCGGACGGGTCTCAGGTCGGACGGGCCCTTCCTTCCGCCCAGACATCAAAGATCGCGCGAACCGATAATCCTCCGCTTTCTTCTCCAGCACCTCCACAATCCTCGGGACGGGCACGCGCTTGGCGAAGCCTTCCTCCACCTTGCTCACAAAGGGCTGCAGTGGAAGCCCGTCTCGCTGCACCCCAACGAGGACGGTCAGGAAACGTGCCGTCTCCTTGGGATCGAGGTTCCGCTCATGAGCCAGCGCCAACAGGCGGTTCAGTGTCGGGGAGGGAAATCCCGCCGTCTCAGCTTCATGGACGACGTCCGGAAGGCCCCTGGCGGCCGCTGAAGCCCACTGAGGAACGCTGCAGCCGATGGCGAACAACAGCAGCGCCAGTCCAATGCCCCGCATTTCAGCCTGAATTCCCATGACCGTTTCCCACTAGGAGGATCGCGTTTCGATTCCCGTAGCCATCGTCTTCTTGAAGCCCCGCACCCGGATCCGGTACGATCGTCTCCCCATCAACCACAAACGCGTACTCGTAACGCCCCTCCGGCAACAGGAGCGAGGCGGACCAATGGGGAATTCCATCGATGAGCTGCGGCTCGCATTTCTGGGCCCTCCAGCCGTTGAAGGACCCGATCACCGCAACCTGTCTGGCCTCCGGCGCGCGAAGCACCAAGACCACAGGCACGGGGGCGTCCCGACGGGTCAAATCCTGTTTCTGCTCGCTGACCCCATGCAGCAACGCTCCAAGCACCAGAACAGCCACCACTGCCACCCCGTAAGCCAGGTGAAGGGGCACGAACGTGAGAGAGCGTGGTGCCCGGGCCCATCGAAGCAGCCGCGTTCCTAGTGGGAGCTTTTTTGCCCGCAACGACGCCATGACACCCGGCAGCAGTTCCCGGGGAGGCTCCCGGTCCGGTATGACGCGAAGCGCCTCCTGAATCCGGCTCAGTTCCCCATCCGCCGATGGATCGATATTCATGGTTGAGCCCTCCCGTCTCGCTGTCCCACGGTCCGTTCCACCGTGAAGACTACGGGTTGGATATTCCAGCCTCTTCCGGGGTCGCCTGGGGCAGAGCGGCCTCTGCCGCCAGCCGCTCGCGCAGCTTCCTGAGTCCCCGGTGGACCCGCATCTTGGCGCCGCTCAGCGAGATGCCCAGTGCCGTCGCGATTTCCTCCATGGAAAGCGCTTCATGGTATCGAAGCACCACGGCTTCCCGGTAATCCACGGGAAGGCCGCGCAACGCCGCTTCCAGCCTCTGGTGATCCAGTCTGGCGCACATCGCGTCTTCCTCCTGGCCCGGATAATCGAGCCCTGAGCCCATGTCGACGGTGTCGAGGTCTACCTCGGGATGCGCGCGGGACCGACGGAGAAAGTTCTTCGAATGGTTCAAACCGATGCTGTAAATCCATGGGAAAAACCTGCTCCCCGGGCGGAACCGGTGCAACATTTCGTACGCCTTGATGAACGTGTCCTGAGATAGATCCAGCGCATCCGCTTCGGACCCTCCCGTCATACGGTACATGAGATTGTAGATGGGCTTCTGATAGCGCTGCACCAGGACGGCATAGGCCTCCACGTCCCCCGCCAGAACGGCGGCAATCACCTGGTGATCGCTCGTTTGGTCCATCAGCAGCTCTGGATCCTCTTTCCAAAACAACGCTTCTCATTCGTAGATACAACGTAGCCATTCAGAACGTCACCGATCATTCAACAATCAGGACTGAATTGAGCCTACCGAAGCCGCTGTCTACCTGGTTAGGAGCGCCGGGGTCGCTCCGCCACTCGTCTCCGTCGACGACCAGGGCGTACTCATGACGTCCCCTGGCCAGCTTGATCGTGATGGACCAGTTGATTCCGTCGCGACGCATGCAATGCTGGCGATCCGACCAGCCGTTGAAGCTCCCGGCGACGCAAACACTGGAAGCGCTTGCGTCCACATAGACAAACCGGACGGGAGCCTCCTGATCGACCGCGTCGGTTCGACCCGCAGTCGATGCACAGCAGGTCAGAGCAATGCAAAGGAGTAAAAAGACGCCCCCACCACAGGACCTCCTTCGGTTCTGGGGCGGAAGCGTTGGATCGCGATGGCTGCGAGTGGGCCGGACAAGCATTGCGTCAACCGAATCCAAGGGGTTTGTGAGACCGGATCATGCGCCAAAGCTGATGGGCTTCCATCCAGGGGCGCCATCATCCTGCGGCCACCGATCCTACTCCCAATCCGGAGCGCAGGCAATTCCCCCTTCGATTGCACGCCAAAGAAATTGAACCGGTCCTGTGACCCAGGGACAGGCTGGGTTGTATAGCATTCAGACGGGTGGGCCCCCAAGGAGGAGCCCACGGCCTCTCGGTCAGCGTCTTAGGTGGAAGGGAACGGCACCATTTCTCGAACACGAAAGGAAGAACATGACAAAACGATGGTTGATCCTTGGTCTCGGTTTACTCGCACTATCCTCCCTGCTCTGGCTGCCCCCTACCGATCAAGCATCGGCGGCAACCAGACTTCGTACCTCCGTGGGCATCGCGACTCTCGATGATGCGGAAGCCCAAGGGCTCACACACATGCGCGAGGAGGAAAAACTGGCGCGTGATGTCTATCTGGCGTTGTACGCCAAGTGGGGAAAGACGGTGTTCAGCAAGATCATCGAGAGTGAGCAGCGGCACATGGATGCCGTCAAGCGCCTCCTGGACAAGTATCGATTGGCTGACCCGGCGGCCGGACTGGGCCCCGGCGAATTTGCCGATGCAGCGTTTGGATTGCTCTATGCTCAACTGGTCGAGCGTGGTACCCAGTCCCTTGCGGCGGCGTTCGAGGTCGGGGTGACCATCGAGGAAATGGATATCAGCGATCTTGAGACCCGGTTGCTTGAAACGGACAATCCCGATATCCAGCGCGTCTACACCAACCTCCTCAGCGCATCCAGGCAGCACCTGACGACCTTTCAAGCTCAGCTGGAGCGACTTCCCTGAGGGGCGCGCCGAAACCATGTACTACTCCCAAATTCCCATCGGGGATTTTGGCACTTCCATACCAGGGCAGCACGCGGGTTGTTTCACGCGAATCGACATATTGCCTGAAACCCAGAGGCCCGATCTTCCTTCGGACTCCGAGAACCGAAGGGTGATCGGGCCGCCTCACGTCCCTGAGAAAAGGAGAAGCACATGAACAGAAGGATCGCCCTTTTCACATTTCTGCTGGTTTGCTTCCACGCTTTCGCCTCGTCGGCGGCGGGTCCCCCCGCAGCTTTCACAACGGTTCAGGATCTCGGCGGGGCCCTCTATTTCGACAAGAACCTCTCCCTGAACCGCAATCAATCCTGCGCAAGCTGCCATCTTCCCGCCACCGGCTTTGACGACCCGAACCAAAACCTCCCCGTCTCCGAAGGCTCCATCCGGGGGGTCTATGGAGGTCGAAACGCACCCAGCTCCGCTTATGCCGCATTTGCTCCCGCATTCAGGCAGGTCGTGGACAGCGAGACCGGGACGGCATGGTATGAGGGGGGCCAGTTTTGGGACGGTCGCGCCGACAGCCTTGCGGATCAGGCCGCGGGTCCTCCGTTGAACCTCAAGGAGATGGCGATGCCGAGCAAGGCTGCCGTCGTCGCCCGGCTGGCGGAAAACCCGCGTTATGTCCGGGCATTCCAATCCCTCTTCGGCATTGACCTGAACGCCTCCAATGTGAATGTGGACGGCGCCTACTCGGCCATGGCCCAGTCCATCGGCGAATTCGAACGGACTCCTCTGTTCAATCAGTTCAATTCCCGATTCGACTATTTTCTCGCCGGCAAAGGCAAGCTCAGCGCCGGCGAGCTGAGGGGATGGGAGTTGTTCAACGGGAAGGCGAAGTGCGCGCTGTGTCACGTGAGCACCGCCACACCTGTTGAGACGGCGGAGGGAGTCAAGCTCATTCCTCCCCTGTTCACGGACTTCACCTACGACAACTTGGGCATCCCGGCCAATCCCCAGGTCGCGGCCCTACAGGGTCTGGCGAGCCTCGACCCCGATCTCGGCCTGGGGGCACCGGAACGCCTCAACGATCCCGACGAGGAAGGCAAGTTCAAGGTCATGACCCTGCGCAACATCGCCTTGACCGCCCCCTATGGGCACAACGGCTATTTCAAGACGTTGCAGGAGATCGTTCACTTTTACAATACCCGCGACGTTTTGCCCAAATGCGAGGCTCTGGCCCGGCCCTTGCCCGGCAGGAACTGTTGGCCTGCACCCGAGGTGGCGCAGAACATGAACACCGAGGAACTGGGCAATCTGGGGCTGAGTCCGACCGAAGAGTCTGACCTGGTTGCGTTCCTCAAAACCTTGACGGACACGGTCGGCCCCTCCCCGTTCGGTCCCGTGCCGGTCCCGCCCATGCCCTGACCCCAATCCAATCAGTCCAGCCGGTTCAGCCCCCCAAGCCTTGCGGGAAAAGCGCTTGGGGGTCACCGGCCCCCTCGCCTGCATCACACCGTAGTGGGACGAAGTCGCCTCCCCTCTTCTCGCACCTCGGCGACCAGCGTCCCCTTCCAGATCATTCCCGAGCGCTCACCCTCCGCAGATGCTTCCCCTCATCGTCACGCGGGTCGCCCCCGCCAACGGCCCCCCCTGGCGCTCCCGTGTCCGTGAGTCCGCGGAAGCCTGGCCCACCGCCGCCTGCCCTCGAAGGGCTCTGGCACAGGAGTCTGTTCGCTTGTATACTGACCGAAAGGTCGCCATCCATCAGTCGAGACCCCAGCCTCAAAGGCTGCAACCGGCTTCCTGGCCAAAGCCATGCATCATGATCCGAGCAAAACCATCCACCAAGGGAGACAAACGTCATGAAATCCGGAACAGTGTCTTCGATCCGATTTGCAGGGGCCTTGTTTTTGACTCTCCTCGCCGTCTGCGGATGCGCCACGCGCTCCATTTCCGATTCCGGATACCGGAAAGAGGATGCCCGTGGAAGCACGGCGTCGAGCAACCCGTTTTACAAGGGGGAGCTGAGCGAATTCCAGGTCCTGGGGATCAACCCGGAAACCGCGGTCAGCCAGGAAGCCATCGAACGCGCCATGGGGTCCGTGCAGCGCCTCAGCGTCCCCAAGGGATCGTCCATTCTGCTCATTCAATCCGGTGCCCTCATCCCCGACGCCGCCATGGTGAAGGCGCTGGAACGCGTGTACAACGTGTCGGTCTTTTCCGGCGTGCCGGAGTCCGGCGTAGCCAAGGACTATTCCATGCTGCTGCGGTTTGCCGCCGCCCGGGCGGGCATCGAGAAGATCGTGGCGTACTGGGGTTTGTTGGAGTCCGCCCAGCAGGGCATCGGCACGAAAGTTGTATCCTGGGTACCCATCGTCGGTGGAGTGATCCCGGACGAAGCCCAGGACATGCGGATTCGGCTCAAAGTGGCCGTGGTCGACGTGAAGAGCGGGCAATGGGACATGTTTTCCCCCGAGCCTTTCGTGGACACGACCGTGAGCGCGCACGTCTCGCGGGAAGCCTCGGACCAGGGCCAGGTGTCGCGACTCAAGGCCCGGGCCTATGAGGCGGCTGCCGAAGAAATCGTTAAGCGCTATTCCAAGTGATCCACGATGCCAACAGAGGCTCCGCGCCATCGGGGAGGGGCGACGGATGTGGCCCGGGAGACCTCGACCCTGACAGGCCCGGGCCAAACCGTTGACCCTCCGACCGTCCGAACCCTTGACGTCCAGGGCCTCGCTCGGATGGCGTTATTCGCTGAACAGGAGAGGAAGGTTGACCCACCCCGCACCGGAAGAGCATTTGACGGACGAGCAAAGCTTTCAGGAAATGATCGAAAGCATTGCCGCGTTCCGTCCTCCCAGCGCCCGGAGGCTCTTTCCGCGGTTCCCGACCGCCGCGGCCCTCCTGGGTACATTGGAGACTGGAGAACCCGACGGGTGGCTGCTCTGCGATCGCGAACGGGGCTTGAAGGTGCTCGAACTCGACGAAGAGGACGCGCAGGCCGTCGACCTCCAGAAGCCCTTTCACATCGTCGACTTCTCCGAGCGCGGGATGCAGATCCAATTCCCGTGCAAGGATATGGCTCATTTCCTGAACCACTCGCTATCCATCCGGATGGGAGAGACCACCCTCCCCGTGCAGTTCAGCTGGTGTCAGCAGACACCCCCGCTTGGTCGGGGCGGCGTCATCTTCGATCCGGTCGCGTATGAAAGCCCTGAGCTCATGGCCCGCGTCGCCAAGTTGGGGGAGGACCTGGTCCGGTTTCTCGTCTCCAGTCTTAAGGCCGGACGCCTCAATCCCTGCAACCCGACGGCGGCCTACACCGGATACGCCCTGCTTTACGCCCTGCGCCTGCAATACCGGGATGTCCTGGCGTCCCTATGGGACCTCGCCAGGGGAACCGAAATCCAGTACGAAACCATCCAGGACCTCGAGCAGTCCACGCTGGCCGCTTCCGGCGTGCGCTTCGGTCGATGGGACCTGGAAGACAACGATCCCATTCCCCTGGACTCCGTTTCCAACTTCTTCATGGATCTGTTCCGGGAATATGGCTGCACCCTCATCGGCCTGCACGAGGATACCCTCCTGCTCGAACCGGACGTCATGGCCGCGGTGCGGCGGTCCATCCTCCTGCCCCGGCACCGGATGACCGAACGGGTCCGGATTCAGCCCAGGTTTCGATTTCTGTACCAGTCCCTGCTGGAGTTGAAGAAGCTTTTCCCGGGGATCTTCGGAAGCACGCAGTTCGACCTCCAGTTCGGGTACTACAGCGCCCTGGTGGCCCAAGTGGACAGCATGAAAGAAGAACTGGTCTACCGCGCGCACGAGTCCGCCTCACCCGTTTTCTATCACGGCTTCGACCCGTACGGAGCGCCGGGACCCCAAGAGGAGCCGCCCAGCGGGCTTTCCATCCTGGGCCCTCCCCCGGCCGAAGCCTGCGAGTCCGGCAAGTTGGTGAACGTTTATATCCACGCGGGGCGGGGCGCTACAATCGCTTGCCCGGGGTGCGGTTTCATAGGCGATTTCCCTGCCGAACACGTTCAGGGCCTCAACGGGTCGAGGACCGTGAAGTGCCCCTGCGGAATGGACTTCGTGGCTTTCTTTGAGCGAAGGCGATATTTTCGCAAACCCACGAAGCTGTATGGCAGGTGGAAGACCGAGGGCCGCGTGGACCCGCAGCCCATGCTGGTTAAGGACGTCTCACGAGGCGGTTTGTGCTTTGAAGTGCTGGCCGAGGACATGGGGCCCCTCAAAGGGGTCTGCGACCTCAAGCCGGCCGACGTGGTGTTTGTCGAGTTCAAACTGGACGACGACAAGCGGTCCCTCATCCGAGGCGAGGTCGTGGTGCGGTCCGTTTCAGTGGCCCGGGTCGGTGCGGAATTCACGAACCTCGACCCGCAATCCAGGAAAGATCTCGGGTTCTATTTCATGTCTTGAGCGATGAACTCCCTGACGGAGGTTTTTGCAATACGGTTGGATCCCGTCACCCTCGCGAAGGCGGGGGCCGATGCGCCATCGAAAAACCGGATCCCCGCCTGCGCGGGCATGACGCTTGTGGGGCACGTGTGGGCCCTGCAGCAGCTTCTCTATCCGCCGCCTTCCCTCGACTGTACGCCCTCCTGATCTTCGGAGCCAACGGGCCTTTCGTCCGCCGTGCTCCAAGGGGTGCCCCCTTCGCTTCCGTTCTTGATAGAATTGGGAACAGCCCGGCACAATCCTGGTGATGCAGCACGAAAATGTACCGACTTCCAAGGGATTCGAAGGCCGAGGATCCCGGAGACGAGATGAAATGGTCCTTGGGTGTGGCGACCGCCGTCGGTTAAAGTGGGGTTGTGATGGAGACGGAAATGAGACCCCACGGGGCATCCTTGCAACCGAACAATCCAGGAGTGAACAACGTGAACGCAATGATGGTCGGAGTCTGGGGCGATCGCGTGGTCGACGCGCGTCAGGACGTCAGTGCCCCGGCAGGCTTCGAGGCTCTTGACGCCATCCGGGACTATGAGCCCGGCAATCGGGTGAAGGCGGTCCTCGGCTGGAACGGGTTTTTTCTGTTTGACCCGGACGTGGACCTCATCGACATGGCGCGCGCTTACCTGGACGTCGTGCAAGGGGAATCCTGCGGCAAGTGCGTACCGTGCCGCATGGGGACCCGCGTCGCGGCGGACATTTTGACGCGCATCGGGGAGGGTAAGGGGGTCGAGGAAGACCTGGACACCCTTAGGCGGATCGGGGAAGTGGTTCGGGCCGGCTCCATGTGCGAGCTGGGTCACACCTCCATGAACGCCGTCCTGGCACTGCTCGACCGTTTCGAAAACGAATTCCGCCGGGCCATCATCGAAGGCAGGCACCACCCCCGGGGGACCTATCACATCAAGGTCACGGCGCCCTGCATCGAAGCTTGCCCGGAACGCCTAGATATCCCACGCTACATCGAGTACATCAAGTCGGCCCGCTACACCGAGTCCTTGTCGGTGATCCATGAGCGCAATCCGCTTTCTTCGGTCTGCGGGCGGGTGTGCGTGCGTTTCTGTGAGCTTGCCTGCCGACGCGCCAAGCTCGATGACCCCGTCAACATCAAGCACCTCAAGCGCTTCGTGTCCGATGTTGAAATGGACGCCGCCGTCAAGAAGGTCGACCCCGTCGTCACGCTAAAGCCCGGTGCGCCGCGCATCGCCGTCGTCGGCGCGGGCCCGGCCGGCATGACCGCCGCCTACCACCTGCTGCTGAAGGGCTACCCTGTGGAAATCTTCGAAACCCTGAACGAGCCTGGCGGCATGGCGGCCATGGGGATTCCCGACTATCGCCTGCCCCGCGACGTGCTGCGCGCCGAATTCGAGCTCATTCAGAACATGGGAGCGACGATTCATTACGGCAAGACCCTGGGTCGGGACTTCACCCTGGAGGACCTCAAACGTCGGGGATTCGGGGCCGTCTTCCTGGCCATCGGCGCCCAGAAGGGCACCCTCTTGGGGATCGAGGGGGAAGGCCAGAACCCCGAAGGCTACTTTTCGGGCATCGACTTCTTACGTCGCGTCAATCTCAACGAGCCCATTCCGGTGGGCAGGGTGGCCGTCGTGGTGGGGGGCGGCAATGTCGCCATGGACTGCGCCCGGTCAGCCTTGCGCCTCGGGGTTCGGGAAGTGCACCTCGTCTACCGTCGCACGCGGGACGAAATGCCCGCGGACAAGGAGGAAATCCACGACGCCCTGGAAGAGGGGGTCACGTTCCATTTCTTGAGTCACCCCACCCGGCTGCTCATCGAATCCGGCAGGATCGTGGGGATCGAATGCGTGCGGATGGGGCTGGGGGAGCCGGACGCCAGCGGGAGACGCCGTCCGGTGCCGGTCGAAGGCTCGGAATTCGTCCTGGCGTGCGACACGGTGATTCCCGCCATCGGCCAGAAGGTCGACGCCTCCTGCCTGCAAGGCGCCTGCTGTCCGGAGATCACCCGCTGGGACACGGTGCAGGCGGACGCCGACACGCTGCAGACCAGCCTGGAGGGTATTTTCGCCGGGGGCGATTGCGTCACGGGGCCGGCGACCCTGATCGAGGCCATGGCGGCTGGGTTTCGGGTGAGCCATTCGATCGATCAGTACCTGCGGGAAGGGCGCGTCGCCCTCACCGAAGACGAACGGATGAGTAAGGTTTTCCGAGCGGTGGCCGCCATCGACGAAGACCGCGTCGACCGCCTCGGTGCCGGAATGAGACGGATCAAGATGCCGATGCGCGCCGTCGAGGACCGTGTGGACGATTTCGAAGAGGTCGAGATGGGCCTTGCTCCGGAGGACGCCCTGCTGGAAGCGGACCGCTGCTTGCGCTGTTACCGGATCCTCCTCGTTGCCGCCGAAAGATAGACTGAGAAGGAATCATGCTCATGACGACGAACCCAAACGAGGTTTCCACAGGACTCCAGGTGATCATCAACGGGACAGCGCTCCGCGCCGTCGAGGGACAAACGATCCTCGAGGCCGCCCGCAGTCACGACATTTCCATCCCGACCCTGTGTACCATTCGGAAGCTCAGACCGTTGGGGTCTTGCCGTATGTGCGTGGTGGAGGTGGAGGGCACCCCGACGCCCGTCGCCGCTTGCACCACACCGGTTGCCGACGGGATGGTCATCACGACCCATTCCCCAAAGATCGAGCGGCTGCGCCGTGAAATCCTCAAACTCATTTTGCAGAAGCACCCGCTCAACTGCTATGCGTGCGAGATCAACGGCGCCTGCCAGCTGCAGGACCTCGTGCACGCCTACGACATCAGTCACAACGATCTGCACGCCTACACCATCCGCCCCATCGAATTCGAGCCCGAACCCTACTCGACGCCCTTGATCAAGTACCACCCGCAGCGGTGCATCCTTTGCGGCCGGTGCATCCAGGCGTGTCTGGAGATCAGCGAGGTGGGGGCGATCAACTTCAAGGGGCGCGGCGCCGGCACCCGCATCGCCCCCGTGACGCCCACCGCCGAGTTCAAGCCCGAATGCATCTCCTGCGGGGAATGCATGTCCGTGTGCCCGGTCAACGCCCTCACGGAGGCTGCGGGGCGCCCCCGTGGCAAGGCCTGGGAGACCACCCGCGTGAAGACCATCTGCACGTACTGCGGCTGCGGCTGCCAGCTCGAACTCAACGTCACCCAAAACCAGGTGACCGGCGTCACCCCCTGCGAAGGGGGCGTCAACAACGGGGCCCTCTGTTCCAAGGGGCGGTTCGGATACGATTTCATCAACCACCCGGACCGCTTGAAGAAACCCCTGATCCGGCGCAACGGGGCCTTTGTGGAAGTGCACTGGGACGAGGCGCTCGATCATTGCGCCGAGAAGCTGGTCGAAATCCTCGACGCGCACGGCCCCGAAGCGATCGGGGGCTTGAGCTCCGCCCGTTGCACCAACGAAGAAAATTACCTCTTTCAAAAATTCATGCGGGCGGTCCTCGGAACCAACAACGTGGACCACTGTGCCCGCCTTTGACACTCCGCGACAGTGGCCGGTCTGGCCGCGGCTTTCGGAAGTGGCGCCATGACCAACTCCATGGGGGAAGTCGAGGACACGGACTGCATCCTCATCACGGGGAGCAACACGGCCGAATGCCACCCCATCATCGGACGCATGGTCAAACGGGCCGTGGATCGCAAACGGGCGAAGCTGATCGTCGTGGACCCGCGCGAGGTGGAGCTGGTCAAGTTCGCCCGAATATGGCTCCGACCCCGCCCCGGGACCGACATCGCCTGGATCAACGCCATGGTGCACGTGATCCTCGAAGAAGACCTGTGGGACAGGGAATACGTCGAACGTCGCACGGAGGGCTTGGAGACGCTTCGGGCGTGTGTCGCCGCTTACTCTCCCGAGCGCGCCGAGGAGATCACGGGGATTCCGGCCGAGGACCTGCGTCGGGCCGCCCGGCGCTATGCCCAGTCCCCCAAGGCCATGATCCTGTATGCCATGGGCATCACGCAGCACACAAAGGGAACCGAAAACGTCAAGGCCCTGGCCAATCTCGCCATGCTCTGCGGCAACATCGGGATCGAAGGCGGCGGGCTGAATCCTTTGCGGGGCCAGAACAACGTTCAGGGAGCCTGTGACATGGGAGCCCTTCCCAACGTCCTCCCGGGGTATCAGCAGGTGACGAACGAAGACGTCCTGGCCCGATTTCAGCAGGGTTGGAACACCGGAGTGCGCCTCTCCGACCGGATCGGGCTGACCGCAACCGAAATGTTTCCCGCCGCCCTGCAAGGGCGTCTTCGCGCCATGCTGATCATGGGCGAAAACCCCGTGCTGAGCGACGCCAACGCAAGCCATGTGAAGAAGGCCTTGGAAGCCCTCGACTTCCTGGTCGTCCAGGACATCTTCCTCACCGAGACAGCCCGGATGGCCGACGTGGTCCTCCCGGCGGCCTCCTTCGCCGAAAAGGACGGAACCTTCACCAACACCGAGCGCCGGGTGCAGCGGGTGCGCAAGGCCCTCGACCCACCCGGCCGAGCCATGGCCGATTGGGAGATCTTGTGCGCGCTGGCCCAAAGGGTGAGCCACCGGCTCCAGGCCCGGCAGGCGACGATGCGGACGGCCGAGGGGGGGCTGCCCCTCTTGCGACCGTTCTCACACGGGTTTTGGGACTACACGTCACCGTCGGAGATCTTCAACGAGCTTGCCGCCCTGACCCCGTCCTACGCGGGAATGAGTTACGCCCGGCTCGAACGCGGCGGACTCCAGTGGCCCTGCCCCAACAAGTATCACCCCGGCACTCCGGTCTTGCACACCGACCGTTTCGTCCGCGGCCGAGGAAAATTCCACGCCGTGGAATACGTCCCGCCCGCGGAAGTGCCCGACGAAGACTTTCCCTTCCTCCTCAGCACGGGCCGCATCCGATTCCATTACCACACGGGCACCATGACCCGCCGATCCCGGGGGCTGAACTGGATTGCGCCGGAAGGATTCGTCGAGATGAACCCTCAGGATGCCGCGGCGCTTGAGGTGCACGATGGCGAGCGGGTCCGGCTGGTTTCCCGAAGGGGTGCGGTCACCTCAAGGGTTCGCCTCACGGGACGGTCGCCCCGGGGGATGGTCTTCGCCACGTTCCACTTCAGTGAGTCTCCGGTGAACCTGCTCACCCATGACGCCCTGGATCCCACGGCCAAGATTCCCGAGTTCAAGGTGTGTGCCGTACGTGTTGAAAAACTGGATGAGGGGCGTACGCAGGATGCGGGCCGAAGGGAGAGCGGGGGCTCGTGACGTGAACCGAAAACCCGGTACGGCCGCATCGCTGTGCGACCGCCCGGGTTGGCGTCATCATCCGCCGAATTGCGGATCGAGCTTCAAGAACGTGGGGATGGGGTCGGGGTTGCCCCGGACGGGAGGCCGTCCCGCGCCGCCCACGGCCCTGATTTCGAGCATCGTGTCCCGGGCCGGCGCATTCCGGGGACTCCCGTTGGGAACGAACAGCTGGGGATGATCAAAGGGGGCCTGTTCCAGGGCTACCCGTGGATCGCTCAGGCCATTGGCCAGGAAGGCCACCAAGGCTTCCACGCGCTGCCGGGCGTTGGGATCGAACTCAGGGAACCGTAGGGAATTGATGCCGTCGATGTCCACGGCCAACTCATGGAAGTTGGTGTTGGGGAAGTTCCCACCCCGAACGTAGAATTCCACCACCTGGCGCAGGGTGGCCGAATCCCCGTTGTGCATGTAGGGACCGGTGTAGAGCACGTTGCGCAGATTCGGCACCTTGAAGGCGCCCCTCGTGACGCGGCGGTCCAAAATGGGCACGTTGGGGACGAATCGAGCCACATCCGGGGGCAGCAGGCTCGGACCGCCCCCGTTCTGGTTCAGGGCCGTCAGCTCCACATACGACAGGGGGAGCGGCTGACCGTTCAGGCGGTTGGCGAACGGTGCGTTGCCGGCGCGTCCGAGGTCCTCGTTCGTGCGGCGTACGGCGATGTTGTACATGCCGTTGTCATAGTTGGCGGGCTGGCCGTCCCCCATGATCATGAGCTCGATGATGCCGTCGATGCCCTGCGGCACGCCCTGGGCGTCCGGGTTGATGTGCAGGACACTGTGATTGGTGGAGATGGGCATGAGATGGCAGTTGTTGCATTTGGCCCCACTGCCGGGGGTGCCCGCGACTCCGGGATCCATGAAAATGGAAAGGCCGAGCTGCTCCTGGGGGGTCAGGGCCGTGGGGTCAGGAGCAATCCCCAATCCGGGAGCCCCCATGAAACGGTCGAAAGGCGTATCGTCCGAAATGAGGGTCGCCTCGTAGGCCTGCACCGCCAGACCCCAGAACAGGGAGAAGTTCCACATCATCTGGGTGTACTCGTTGGTTGCCAAGGTCGGAGCCGACGCGCGCCGGCTCACGACCGCCCTCCCGGGATTGAGCCTGACGGTGCGGGGATCGGTGGCCGAGGACCTTTGCAGGGATGCCGTGCCGGGAACCGGAGTGAAGACGCTCGCCGTATCATTCCACCATTGATCCTGAAAGGCTTCCCGCACCATCTGGGCGTAGGTGGTCGGCCGGCCTGTGGTCGGGTCCTTCAATCCCTTCAAGCCGATCACCCGTCCACCCGACACCCTCGCCCGCGACATACGCCCCAGCACGCTGTCTTGGGGATGAACCAGTTGCTTGGCGAGTGGCTGCATGGACAGCAGTTTTTTCCCAATGTCCGGGAAGGTCCGCCCCGCCCAGGACATCTCGAAATCGCTCCCTGGAGGGCCCACCGCCTGGGAGGCGAGGCTCGAGTTGGTCACCCGGACGAACACGTCGACCGATCCCCCCTGAGTGTTCAACTTGAGCGTGCTCTCCTGGTCCCGGAAGCCGAATGGATTCACCCCGTTGAAAATGAAGCTGGCCCGCCCGTCCCAGAAATTCTCGAAATTGAACACCGCATTGATCACGCTGGGGGCGTTGCGGGGCTCCACCCGCCGCAGCCGACTCACCGTGTCCAGGCTCCCGGGAAACCGTGTGTTGAACACATCGGGGAGAGGCCTGCCCGCATCCACCGCCTTGCCGGGAGTGACGGACACGAATTCGGTGCGGCGCACGCCCATGGACGACACCACGTCGTTGGTGTCCTGATCCACCAGGGCCAACTCCTCAAACACCGTCACGCCCGGGCCACGAGGCACCAGGAAGGTGGGATTGAACCAGCCGTTCAAGGGAAAATCACTCACGGCCAGCTGATAATTGGGCACGAATTGCGGCAGGCCCGGCACGTTGAAGTCAGGGTCTGGAGGATCCAACGGCCCTGCCGGATTGTTCGCGTCCCGAGCGGTGAAGGGAACCGTAGAATTGCCAAACCGCGTGTCCCCCGCTCCCCCGTCCAGGGGATTGTTGAGAAAATTCTCGTCTTTCACTCCGGGTGCAATCTGGTTCCTTGACCGGATGTCCGCGCCTGCGTTGAAATGGCACGTGGCGCAGGCCATGACGCCGTCGCTGCCCACCTGCATGTCCCAGAACAAGGCCTTACCCAGGGCGACGAGTGCGGCCTGGTCCTTGACGATTCCAATCCCCAGGTCGGTGGTCCCGGGGGCCACGACAACCGGAAGCGCCGTTGCCCGGTCCAGCGGCTGGAAGTTGAGATCCACTCCGGGACCTGGGATGTTCGAGACAGGCGCCACGATGACGGCGGCCGTGGGCACCGGCCGCGGCGTGTCCTTGAGGGAATTCGGGGCGGCGGGCTGAGCCCTTCCGGTGGCGGGCACCAACCCCCCCGAGGCTGCCAGGGCCAGGGCGGTGATGAGGACGATGGCCCGTCCCAGCGGCGTCGCCGACCGTTCCCTGAACAGGTTCGATCCTCTTCCGGCAGGCTGCCCCATGATCATGATCCCCGTGCTCCTTTCCAGCGAGACGCAACGGCCCGCCCCGTACGGCTCCACATCTGTGCGTATGCCTCCATTCCCATCCACGTCTCGAACCGAGACCTGATCTTGGCCTTCAGCCCTCATGGCGGCCTAGTAAGATTAGCAATCTCAATGCCAATGGATTCTCGACCTGCTTAGGAGTACCAGGACACGCCCCTTTCCACTTCACAAGACATCTTCTGTGAGGTGGCGACCGTGACCAGCACGAACAACTCGTCCGTGGCCAGCAGACTGCTTGGGTCACTCATTTCAGAAATGACGATGTCTCCTTCTTCCAGGTAGTAGCGTCTCTTCCCGCATCCCTCGTACTCGCCGCTACCCCGCAGCACCAGCAGGCTGACCTTGCCCTGCAGCGCCTCGGAATCCATTATCAGGCGTTGGCCGGGCTCGAGCCTGAGCTTGAGGATCTTGAGACAGGGTGACTCATACACGTAACCGACCCGGAACTCCCACTCACCCAACGCCTCCGTGGAATCTAGATTCGCTCGCATCATGGCGATCCCCCCCTTTCCTGCAGTGAACCGGACGAGGACGGCTGAAGACCCATTGCGTTCAGCCCTCTCGAAAGCCGGTCGACGGCTGAAGCCCGACCTCCCTGGGCATTCCTATTGGTAACGGACGGCCGTCGTGCAATGCCGAATACCGTCCGCGCCGATCGTCACGGAGCGCCCGATTCCCTGCGCAGGGCATCGATCAACCGGATAAGGTCCGCGTCCGTGAACGGTTTGTGGAGCAGATGGGTCGTCCAGGGCAATCCCTCCATCCCCAGATCCCACGAAGATCGATCCGTCATGAGTACCACCTGGAGAGCCGGAAATCGTTCGCGCAACGCGTCGACCACCTCGGGTTTCGAAAGAATCCGCGTCGAACTGTCGGTGACAATGCAATCAATGCACGCGTCCTCCCGCCGGATGTGCGCCAGCGCCTCCTCGGCCGTTGCGGCCTCGAACGCCTGCAGCCCGGCGATCCTGAGGCCACGCATCAGACTCTGGATCCGGTAGACCTCGTGATCGATCAGGAGCAGTTTCATCACGCCACCTTCCCCCATTGCACAACCGCCCCATCAACCGTTCACGGACAACGAACCGCCTCGCGCTCCACCGGGCGCCTTGCCGGCGAATTCCTGTCCGGACTCTTGGAGCACGGACTGTGCCGAAGCGGTCCACGGGCGCTTGGAAGCCTGTTTTGTGGGTTTCCTGAAGGGATCCCGAATCGGCACCGGAAAAGATGGCGATGCGTTCCCATGGGCGGCAGGACCCCGGAGCGTGCCATGGCGGCACGGCTCGAGTCGATCCGTTCACCGCCCCATCAGCATCCAAAGGGGCGGAGAGCCATATTGGAACGGTTCATTTTGGCAGGTGCGTCGGCTGGATCAGTCGATGCCGAAGGATTCAAGCTTCCTGCGGAGGGTGCTCAACCCGATGCCCAACCGTCGGGCGGTTTGAGCCTTGTTGCGTCCCGTAGATTCGTAAGCCGACAGGATGCACACTCGCTCCACATCGGCCAGCGATCCGGATACGGACGTCGAGGTCTCGGGGGATAGTTCCCTGCGGGCCGGTTTGGGCTTGATGTCATCGGGAAGGCAGGATACGGAAAGCACTCGACCCTGGGCCAGATTGGCAGCCGATTCGACGATCGAGCGCAGCTCGCGGACATTTCCGGGATAGTCGTACTCAGACAGGATGCGAAGCACGTTGGGTTCGACCGATCTGGGCCGACGGGCCGGCTCCATGTCGCCTATGAACCGATCGACCAGCAGCGGGATATCCTCACGCCTCTCTCGGAGGGGAGGAAGACGGAGCCAGGCGCCGCGCAATCGATAAAACAGGTCGCGTCGGAACTGCTGCCGGGCCATGAGGCGCTCCAGGTCCTGGTTGGTTGCGGCGATAAACCGGATGTCGACCACCACGGGTTTGCTGGACCCGATCCGGAGCACCTCCCCCTCCTGCAGGACCCTTAGGAGCTTGCCTTGCAACCCGGCCGGGAGGGTGCCGATCTCGTCTAGGAAAAGGGTCCCCTTGTGGGCGCATTCGAGATAACCGAAGCGTTTTTGATCCGCGCCGGTGAAAGCCCCCTTGGTGTGGCCGAAAAACTCCGCCTCGAAAAGGGTTTCCGAAAGCGACGCCATGTTGACGGCCAGGAACGGGTGGCCGGCTCTCGAGCTGGCCCGATGGATGGCACGGGCGAGCAGTTCTTTTCCCGTGCCGCTCTCTCCGGTTATGAGAACGGGCAGATCGCTCGCGGCGTGCAGCTCGGCTTCCTTGAGCACACGCTGCATCAACGGGGATTGCGTGCGGATGTCACGGAAGGCCTCGGGGTTCCTCAACGCGGGAGGTGTCGTCGCCTGCCGTGCCTCGACGATTTCCAGCAGACGTTTTCGCTCCAGCACGCGTTGGATCCGCACCAGCAACTCTTCCTGCGCGAACGGCTTCACGAGGTAGTCGGAGGCGCCCTTTCGCATGCATTCAACGGCGGTCCCAACCTCGTCGATGGCGGTGACCATGATGCACTCGGTATCGGGACAGACGGTCTTGATCCGATCGAGGAGCGCCAATCCGTCCATCCCGGCCATGGTGATGTCGAGCAGGGCGACGTCGAAGCGTTCGCCTCCCTCGACGAGGCGGGCCGCCTCGATGGGGTCGGCGAGCAGCGTGAGATTCCGATAACCGGCGATCCGGAGCCCCCGTTTCACGCTCTCCAGAAAGTCCCGCTCATCGTCCACGATCAGAAAGGAATGGCTCATGGTCGGACCCTCACGGCGCGCATTGTTCCGTGGGGCGGTACACGGCAGACCTGCCCCCTCAATACCGTTGAGTTAGCGCGCCAGCGTCATTCCCGCGCAAGCGGGAATCCAGTTCTCATGAGGCCCTCCGGACCCCAGCCTTCGCGGGGTTGACGTGAACGCAACAACATTGACCTGCCCCCTCCGCGGCCGCAGCGGTTTGTCTGGATCTACCCCACCTCCTTAAGGGGAAGCCGGACGCGGAACGTCGACCCTTGGCCGATCCGGCTCTCCACTTCGATGACTCCCCCCAAGGATTCCACATGATGGTGACAGATGTAAAGCCCCAAGCCGGTCCCCATGGAAGCGGGCTTTGTCGTGAAAAACGGGTCGAACACCTTCCCCAGCATTGCCTCCTCGATCCCGGATCCGTTGTCGGAAACGGCAATGAGGACCTCGCCGGTCGCGGGGAGACGTTCCACCTTCAGGCCAACCCGCGAATCGTCCTTGTCGCAGGCGTGGACGGCGTTGATGAGCAAATTGAGCAGGACCTGCTCCAGGGCTTCCGGGTCCGAGTGCATGGGCGGAAGGTCCGTGGGAATCTCAAGATCGAGGGACCGAACCTTGCGGCGGATTTCGGCCTGGCAGAACGTGACGACCTTGTCGATCAGGGCCCCCAGGCCGAAGGTGTGCAGCTCTCCGGAGCCGCGCTTCTTCACGAAGCTCCTCAGGGTCCCGATGATGTTGCTGATGCGCTGGGAACCGTGTTCCATGTTTTCGAGCAGCTTGAAGACGTCCTCCTTGAGCTCGTCATACGAGAGGTGCAACACCTCGAAGTCCGGGTGCCGGGCCGCGTGGTCGTCCAGGATCGGCATCAGCTCCTCCAGGTACCGCCTCAGGATGGGGATGTTGAAGGTGATGAAGCTGTTGGGATTGTTGATTTCGTGGGCGATTCCGGACGTCATGAGCCCGAGGGCGGCCAGTTTCTCGTTTTGGACGATCTGGCGCTCGAGGAGCTTGGCCTGGGTCACGTCGGTGCATCGGATGATGACGGCTTCCCGCTCGCCAAGGTCATTCAGAACGGGATAGATTGTCACGCTCTCGACGCGAGCGGGGTCCAGAAGGCTGGCCCGCTCGAAGGTCAACGGCAGGCGATCGACGGAAGGAAACGGATGATCGCAGCCCGGGCAGGGCGCCTCTCGCCCCCGCAGTCCCTCGAAACAGGGCTTTCCCAGGTAATCGGATCCCATGGCGGCGGCGTAGTAGTCCATGGCGGCCCGGTTGATGGTCGTGACCCGACCCGCCTTGTCGAGCATGATCAGCGGTTCGGTCATCCCGTCGACGACCTTCTGCAACAGATCGATGTTGTGACGGAGCCGCTCTTCGGATTGCCTCAGTTCCGTTTCCACTCGCCTCAGGTCCGTGATGTCCTGATTGAGGACGATAGCCCGCGCGATGCCACCGCGCTCGTTGTGGATGGGGAACGCGGAATTGAGAATGGTCTTACGCGTCCCGTCGAAACACTCGATGTCGATGATCTCGTTGGTGGACACCTCGCCCCGGGTGACGGCCCGGGCCAGACGCTGGGTCATCCGCTCGGCGACGAAGGGGCGATGTGCCAACTGTCGCGCCTCCGTGAGCAAC
>CAZGQL010000075.1:12414-20587 GCA_964527905.1 uncultured Syntrophobacteraceae bacterium | reverse complement strand
AAATGGAAATGCAGCGTCAGCAGCAGCAACAGCAACGGCAGCAACAGATGGAGCAACAGCGCCAACAGCAGATGCAGCAGCGCCAGCAGCAAATGGAAATGCAGCGTCAGCAGCAGCAACAGCAACGGCAGCAACAGATGGAGCAACAGCGCCAACAGCAGATGCAGCAGCGCCAGCAGCAAATGGAAATGCAGCGTCAGCAGCAGCAACAGCAACGGCAGCAACAGATGGAGCAGCAGCGTCAACAGCAGATGCAGCAGCGCCAGCAGCAGCAACAACTGCGTCAGCAACAGCAGCAACAGCAGCAACAGAAAAGGCGCGGGCAGCAGGATCCCAACCAGCCCAATTGACATGTATCGCCGGTTCGGCCGCTGCCTGGCACGGCTTGCGACCGAACTGGGGTGATCTCATCGCACACAAAGAAGAAGGGCCTGCCCCAGGGGGGTAGGCCCTTCCTATTCGTTCCAATCGCCGCGGGGTCACGGCTTCAATCGTTCAAGTCTGCGGCAGGCCTCCTCGAGTTCTGTGTCCCGCTTCGCAAAAGAGAACCTTCCGAAGCTTTCTCCAGCATCGCCCCGATAGAACGCGGATCCCGGAACGCAGGCCACTCCCGTGCGGCGCAGCAGATCCATTGCCCGCTCCTTGCTTGTCTGTCCAACTAGATTGGTGAGGTCCGCCAACACATAATAAGCTCCCTGCGGGGCGCGTGGTGTCAGACGGGCGCTTTGAAGCGCCGAACAGAGTCGCTCACGTTTCAGTTGGAAATCAGCCGCCAGCGCTGCGTAATAATCCTCCCGCAGATCGATCAGACCTCTGGCGACGCCCATCTGGAGTGGAGCCGGCGCGCAAACGTAAACAAGATCGTTGAAGAAACCGATCGTCTCGGCCCATTGTGCATCGCATATGCAATAGCCGATGCGCCAACCTGTGACACTGAACGATTTGGAGACTCCTGAGATCGTGATGGTGCGTCCTTTCATGCCAGGAATCGCGCCGGGTGAAATGTGTCGCAGGCCGTCGTAAACGAAGTGCTCATAGATCTCGTCCGTGAACACAAATAGATCGTGCCGGATGGCGAACTCGGCAAGGCTTTCCAGTTCTTCCCGCGTGAACACCTTTCCCGACGGGTTTGCCGGCGTGTTCACCAGGATCGCTCTGGTGCGCGGGGTGCGGACCCGTTCCAAGTCCTCGACCGTGAAGGTCCATTGAGGAGGGAACGTTCGTACGAAGACAGGAACAGCCTGGAGGATTTCCAGGGTGCTCACGTGATAGCCGTAAAAGGGCTCGAAGAGGATGCATTCGTCCCCAGGATTGAGCAGCGCCATGCATGCCGTCAGGAACGCACCCGTCGCTCCGGCGCTGACGATCACCTCTCGCTCGGGATCCACCGCAAGGCCTGCGAAATGCTCGTGCTTGGAGGCGATGGCCTCCCGCAGGGTTTCCAGCCCGTCATAGCGGGTGTAGAGGTTGTAGCCGGCCTCGATGGCTTCCTGGGCGGCGCGCCGAACAACTGCGGGGACTTCGGTATCACAAACCCCCTGGGCAAGATTGATCCCTCCGACTCGCGCGCACTCCAGGGTCATGCGCCTGATTTCAGACTGCGCCACGCAATGGACTCGATCGCTCCAGGACAGGGTCATGCGTTCTTCCTCCTCGAATGGGTGGCCGGCTGCCCCTTCGCCGCGCCTATTCCCTTTCGGCGGGGCCGATCCTGTCTGCAGGCGAAACGCGACTAAGGGCCGGATCAAAGGTGGGCAGCTCGCCGGGATCCGCATCCTCGAGGCATGGAAGCGCCTCGTCCTTGGCGGAAAGGATCGGTTTGGAAATTGGCCACCGAATGGAAAGCGCGGGGCAGTTCCACAGGATTCCGCGTTCCTCGGAAGGCGCGTAGTAGTTTGAGCATTTGTAGAGGACCACAGCGATTTCGCTGAGCACGCAGAAGCCGTGGGCGAAGCCTTCGGGAACATAGATTTGACGATGGTCATCAGAGGAAAGCTCGACCCCCACCCATTGGCCAAACGAGGGGGATCCCCGCCGGATATCGACGGCTACGTCGAAAATGCGGCCCTGCATCACGGAAACCAGCTTTGCCTGCGGGTGCCCCAATTGGTAATGGAGTCCCCTGAGGACGTTGGACCTGGAAACGGATAGGTTGTCTTGGACAAACGCCGTGGATACGCCCAGACTCGGGTAGCGCTTGCCATGGTAGGTTTCGAGCAGGTAACCGCGCGGATCCCTGAAAACATCGGGCTCCAGGACGAGGACCTCGGCCAGGTCAGTTGACGTGACGCGCATGATCGTTTCCACCCTCCCCATTTGAATTGATGTGCTGAGCAAGTAGCACAGGGCGCGGCCGGGTGCAAGCACGCGTGCGCCCCGCGATCGATTCGGTTTGACAGACCATGTTCCCTTCCATTAATGGAGGGCGTCATCATGAGACAGACGCCGCAGGTCGGCTTGATAGTAACGTCATCGCTAACGGGGGAACACATGGAAGGACTGTTCACGGACCAGCTAAACCAGTGGAAGGATTCCCTGGAGAAGGCTTGGCGCAGCATCCCGAAGCCGTTCCGCAACGACCACACGGTGCGCCGGACGTTGCAGTGCCACCTCTACGGGCGACTCCAAGCAGCCGGCTTCAAGGTGGTCGCCGACTATCTGCCCCCCAGGATCTCTGACCGTCCCGTGGACCTGATCGCCGTCGGTGAGAACCTTGAGATCGTCTATGCCCTATGCATCGACACGGTGGTGAGCTTGGCGGCCGTTAAGAGTTTGAGCAGTTTCGAGGCGGCGCACAAGGCGGTTTTCACGACGAGCCATTTGGAGAAAAAGGTCAAGGAGAGTCGTTTCTTTTTGAAACCGGACATAGAGCATGTTCACTTGAGACCCTTCGATCCGCCGGCTTGAACGCACCTTGTGAATTCTATCATCATTTGTGGTCTCCGGCGGGCACATGGATTCGAGACCGAAGGTCGTGGGGGATGCAAGCGAGTGGGATCGGGGCTTGTGCAACGGCCCACAAGCCCATCGGGTGGCGAAGGTGGGCGCCAAGGGTTTGTGCATTTCGTAACAATATAAAATCAAAGACAATTCAGCTTGACACCCGTTGCCGGGGCGTGGCATAAGTTAGGCGAAAGTGCACAGAGGGACGTGTTGATCGGGCCACTCAGGATGCCACCTCGCGACGGGGTCGAAGCGTTGACCCGGAAAGGAGGGAGGAACCACACCTAGAAGTCGAAGCTCCTTCGTCTGGAGGAGCGGCAAGAGCATTCATATTCCATATCCTTCGAGCAGGACAGGAAAGCGATCGTTCGGATGGTTCGAAATCCAGCCCGGCGGCGCGTCACGGCGTGTGACGGGCGACCAACTGTTACTGCTGCTGCATCTCCCACTCATCTCCCTTGAGCCAGCTCACTCTCACACG
Source organism: uncultured Syntrophobacteraceae bacterium (assembly GCA_964527905.1). Classification (GTDB taxonomy): domain Bacteria; phylum Desulfobacterota; class Syntrophobacteria; order Syntrophobacterales; family Syntrophobacteraceae; genus CALBZH01. The sequence goes on along the minus strand of CAZGQL010000075.1, from coordinate 17,163 downwards.
CGGCATCTCCTCACTCATCCTTGCAAAGGTTCTCTTATCGCGTTTTTAGAGCATTCTTTCATTTCGTCCGTACCCCGGGCGTGGGTCCGGCGAATGCAGCCAGGGAGCCAAGTCATCAAGTGTAATCTTTTCGATTTAATGATTTTGAACTCATAAGTGTGACGAACAGTCAGCCATGAGGAGACAACGATGGCAGCACCTGAGAAAGTTCCAGGAAAGGCGTGGGTCGTAACGTTCGCGGGTACGGCGGTCAACCTGTGCCTTGGCATTCTCTATGCGTGGAGCGTTTGGAAAGCGGGCCTCCTCGCCACGAAAGACAATCCTGCCGGAACGCCCATGACCGGGATCAATGAGGGCTGGGTGTATCTTACGGACGCGCAGGCCACCTGGGCCTACGCCATCTGCGGTTTTGTGTTTGCGTTGTTCATGATTCCGGGAGGCCGTATTCAGGACAAATACGGCCCGAAGGTGGGCGCCACTTTGGGTGGCTTGCTGCTGGCGGCCGGCTGCATCATTTCCGGTTTGATGAAAAGCTACACCGGATTGGTGATCGGCTTCGGCATCCTCGGTGGCATGGGCATGGGGATCGGTTATGCCGCTCCGACCCCGGCGGCGGTCAAGTGGTTTGGACCCCATAAGCGTGGTCTCATCGTCGGGTTGGTGGTCGGCGGTTATGGCGGTGCGGCGCTTTACATTTCACCCTTAGCCAAGTACCTCATCGGCCAGTACGGCATCTCGGGAAGTTTCATCGGCCTGGGTATCCTCTTCGCGATCGTGGTCATCATCGCCGGCCAGCTGCTGGCGTGGCCGCCGGCAGGCTATGTGCCGCCGGCTCCGCCTCCATCCCCGCTCAAGGCCCAGGCGGGCGCGCCCGTTGCGACCAGTCTAACGGCGGTCGATTGGGTGGCTGCGGACATGATCAAGACCGCGCAGTTCTATGCATTGGTCTTCATGTTCATCGGCACCGCGCAATCGGGCCTGCTGGTCATCGCCAACGCAACGCCGATGTTGAACAAGACGGCGGGAACGCTGGCTTTCTTCGCGGCGAATGCCTGGCTGCTCGCCTCCTACGGAGGACTGGTGAACGCCACGGGCCGTATCGGCACCGGACTTTACTCGGACAAGATCGGCCGCGCCAATGCGTACATGTTGAACTGCAGCATTGCCGCGATCTGCCTCTTCCTGACGCCCGCGATCATGAGATCCGGGAACGTGTTTCTGCTGTTCCTGGCCGTTGGCATCGCCTACTGGCAGTACGGCGGTGGTCTGTCCCTGATGCCGGCTTTCACGGCAGACTTCTTCGGTCCCAAGAACCTCGGATTCAACTACGGTCTGGTGTTCATCGGGTGGGGCATCGCCTTCTTCGTACCCCAGGCCGCTGGGTTCATCAAGGATGCCACGGGCAGCCTGGATTATGCGTTCTATCTTTCGGGAGTCATTCTCGTCGCCTCGGTCATCGTGTGTAAGATGACCAAACGGCCGATGGCCGCCAGCGAGAGTGTCGCCGCGCAGGCCGCCAAGTAATCGGGCATGAGCCGCACCGAGGCTTAACCTACCGGAGGCTCAGGGCGGAGCACGCTTGCTCCGCCCTTTTTTTTCACCCAGGCGATCGGAACGGAATCCGTCACGGCCAATCCTATGCCGACTCGATCCACCTATCAGATTGTGCTGGTGGGAGTGGAGGATGCCGAGAGCGCATTCATCCGACGGCTCCTATCCGAGGCGGACTTCCAGGTCGGTCTCGCGGCGGCTTCCGGCCCCGATGACGCGCTCCCTTTCCTCGACCAGTCCGGCGTTCTTCTCGTGATCCTTCAGGTCGGCGAGCACCGCAAGCGTGCCGATCAGGATGTGCGCCGCATTCGCAAGGCCCTGAAAAAACCTGTTCCAATTCTGGTCCTGCTGCCTCCCGAGCATGCGGGTCATATTCGTCAGTATTTGCGGGCGGGCGCGGATGAGTATTGGATCCTTCCCCTGGATCCCAACGCATTCCCTCCTCGGTTGCTCGTTCTCCTCGAATGGGGGCATTCGACGCTTTCCGACACCACGGAGAACGGGGGACCAAGAACCTGGTTGCGGCAGATTGTCGGCGGCCTGTCCGAGATCCTAAGGCGGGGATTGCGGCGTTTGGCAGCCCTGGCCACGGGAAAGCGTGAGGTGATGCGCCTGGAGCAGCCGATGCTCGCCGGCAAATGGGAAAAGCTTCGGCGACTGGGGTTCGGGAGTTACAGTGAGGTGTGGCTGGTTCGAGAGGGCACGACGGAGCGGATTGCCGTCGCGAAAATCCCTCACACCGAGAAGATGAACATCAAGTTTCTTCGAGAGGCGGCGATCCTCAAACGGTTGGCCGACCATCCCAATGCGATTCAATTGTTGGAGGTGGTCAAGGAAGAGGCCAAGGTCATTCTGATCCAGGAATACGCGGAGGGACCCACACTGCAGGATCTCTTGAACAAAGGAATGGACGCGGTCCAGAAGGAGCGCGCGTTCCTGGAGCTCCTGGAGGTTCTCGCCCATGCCCATGGGCAGAGGATCATGCATCGAGACGTGAAGCCTGAAAACATCATCATCACCCGAACGGGGACGCTCAAGCTGCTGGACTTCGGGACGGGGAAGGACCTCACTCGGCGCAGTATCAGCAACACGGTCATCGGGTCCCGTCCTTTCATGGCTCCCGAGCAAATCATGGGCAACAGCCGTCTGGCGAGCGATGTGTGGGCCTTGGGGGTGATTCTCTACGCGTTGGCGACAGGGTGTCTTCCGTTTTATGACGACAACGAAAAGACGCTGATGGATCTTATCTTGGAGTCGAATCCCGAGAAGCCCCGAAACATCGAACCAGACCTATCCGAGATCCTGGAGGACATCATCCTGCGCTGCCTGCAAAAGGACTGGACCCTGCGTTACCGGACAGCGATCGAACTCCGTCAGGATCTATCGGAGCGCTGCCCCGGATTTGGGGACGGACTGTGGCTGCCGTCCACCTGAGAGGGCCGCCTGATGGGTATTCAGACCGGAGGGACCACGCGGGATCAGTGTTCGCCAGGGCTTCTCAGTTCTTGAAGCTCCCACCGCCGGTCGAAAAAGGTCGGGATGTCGCATACCATGATGAGGACGTCCATGTTCTCGCCCCGTGCGTTCTTGACCATGCCTTCGATCACGGCCTTGGAAGCGAAACCGGCGTTACGGCACGCTCGAATTGCCCCGGTCGAATCCAGCGGGACCTCCGCCCAGAGCTTTTCCAGACCCAGTTCATGCCCGAGCGTGACCAGTTCGTTCAGCATGAAGGTGGCCAGACCCAGCCGATGGTATTCGGGTGCGATCACCACGCGCACGCGCCCGATGTGTCGCTTCCACCCGTGGGAGACCCGATGAAGGGTGGCGTCGCCCACGATCCGACCGCCCGAGAGGGCGATGAGGGGCAGCACGCGATCGTAGTTGAGCTTCGCGGCCCACTCACGGATGACTTCCCGGTCCTTCACGTTGTGGCGGATGAAAAGCACAAGCTCGTCCGGGAGCGACTTGAAAAACTCGTACAAAGCCTCTTCGTCTTCCTTGACCATCGGCCTCACAATCACTTTGGAACCGTCCTTGAGCTTCCCTTCCTTGCTTCCGAACATCGGTTCTCCTCCTGCTAGATCCCGTCCTGCAAGCGCATGGCGAGGTATTGGGGCAGTCTGGCATTGAGAATCTTGCGCTGGGCTCTCTCTATGTCGTAGGGGACGGCTCGAAAAGTGACCACCTCACCGTCCGTGTCGAAGAGTAGATAATGGGCCCGGTTGTCGCGCTGCCTGGGCTGTCCCACGCTTCCGGGATTGACTAGGTATAGATGGTCGGCTTCGAGGCGCAGCTGTCCCCCGGCGGGTTCCACCATGAGCACTTTTCCTCGAGGATCGTTGATCCAAGCGATTTGAACGTGGGTGTGGCCGTAGAAGCACACCCGGACTCCACCATAGTACTTGCGCAACAAGTTGAACGTCCGCTTGGCCTGAAAGAGGTTCGAGATGTACGATTCGAGGCTTTCCGGTGTTCCGTGGCAGATGAGATAGCGGTCCCAAAGCACCTCGCTTCGGGGCAATCCCTGAAGATAGCGCTTCTCGCCCGCAGTCAATTGGCTGATGGAGTAGCGAAGGGCCTGAAACGCCATGACGTTGAAGTTCTGTGCGAACTTGGGCTCGATCAGCGCCATGTCGTGGTTTCCCAGAACCGAGATGGCCCGATGCTGCCGAATCAGTTCGATGCACTCCTTCGGGTTGGCGTTGTAGCCCACCAGGTCACCGAGGTGCACCAGATGATCGACCTGTTCCTCCACAATGGCCTCGAGGACCGCTTCAAGGGCTTCAAGGTTTCCATGGATATCTGAAATCACCGCGATGCGTGCCATGCCGTTCCAATCCACTAAACCGCGACCGGTTCCCGTAGAATGAGTCCGATGGCCTCTCGGGCAGAGGCCGCAAGCCGGGGATGCGTGTCCTGCAGGGCTTCGATTTGCCGCAGATGGTCCGCCGAGCGCAGGATCACCATGGCGAGGTCGCCTTCATCCATGCCCGAAAGGGATCGCAGTTCCTCCCACGTGACCCCACGAGCCCAATGATAGACCGTGACGACCGTCCAGAAGGGAAGGGGAGGCGTCGGGAACCCCGCCGCCTGCAAGTGTTCCCGCAGCGTCTGGAGACTCCGAAGCATGGCGAAAAAGGGCTGCGCGACCTCCTGGTTTTTCCAGATCAAGGTGGACAATTGGGTGTCGCCTGG
>CAZGQL010000075.1:7449-12404 GCA_964527905.1 uncultured Syntrophobacteraceae bacterium | reverse complement strand
GATGCCATGCACGAGCGCTCGAGCGACATCAAGACGATCTCGGTCCATCACGAACGGTGCGATGAGGGCGGCGAGCAATGGCGGATCGTCGGTTGGAAAGACGTTCGCTCGAATGCATTCTGAAATGAGCAAAGGCTGATCCAATCGCAGCTTCGAAGCCCACAGTCCGTCCTCGGTGAGATGACCTTCCGCATCCACGTAGCCCTCATCCTGCAAAAAGCGATAGTGGCGCAGGAACTCCTGCCAGAGCTGTTCCTGAATCGTACGGACTCGGTTCAGCCCCTCGAAATAGGTCACGAGAAACGATGCGAAGGGGTGGGCCGTTCCCTTCTGACAGGGTCCGAACAAGGTGCACCGGTTGCATGGAAGGTTCCTCAGCTGCTCCAGGAGTCCGGCCAATTCCTGGCTCGCCGCCTCTTGCGGCAGCGGCAGTTCGATTCGCTCCCCACGGCGTCCTCCCAGCTCCGCAGCCCCCCCTTCTCCCGGGGAATCGGTCGAAACCGCAGACCGAGACATGGAGTGGCGTTCGGGAGCCTCCGCAGGTCGTGAATCCGAAGGACCCAAGGCGTCCCCTGGCGGTGCTTCGAGGTGCACTGGATCCTTCAGCAACTGCAGGGCGGGCGCGGGTTCTCCCGGCGCAGGCTCCACCGGACCAGTCGCGGGCTCTTTTCCGGACAAGGCGAGGGCCAGGGTGGTCCAGCCCTCGCGGTCCTTTGGGTGGGGGAGTTGCGCGATCGACTCCCCGAAGGCACGGATCCGCTTGAAATGGACTCGAAACGGCTTGATGCGTCCCTTGCGAAAACAGAGAGGAAAGCCAAGGCGGACGGCACGAACCGTCTTGAGCTCCACCTCAGGGTCCGCCACCACGACGTAAGGCGTTCCCCGTTTGCTTCGAAAAACCCTCCCCGGCGTCAACAAATCTTGGAAAGCGTGGTAACCTCCCTGCCTCTTGAGGAGCTTCTTGGCTTTCCGGATGTTCTCCTGGAGCACTCCATAACGGGGGCGGACCTGCGCGAGGGCCTCCATGGAACCGCAGGCCATGTCCGGGTGCCAGCTTTTCGCCTCCGCCCGAAGCTGTTCGAACGCCTTCGTCATCTCGGCTTCCTGGGCGAGATTCTGGAACGTCGCAAGGGAGGCGGCAAACAGAGAGCGAACCTCCTCGGGGGAATGGGAAAGCAGCAGATTCAGCACCATCGAGTGGTTGATGCGGATCTGGCTGACGATGGGGTCGGGGGGAGAGCGGAGCAGGTTATGAATGAGCAGAGGGTCCTGATGAGCCCCCGGAAGGACGAGGACGAAGCCGATTTCGTCCATGCCGCGTCTCCCTGCCCGCCCGGTCATCTGGAGCAGATCGGTTGCCGTGAGGTCCACGAACTCTCGGCCGTTAAAACGATCGCTCTGCGGCACCACGACCGTCCGAGCCGGGAAGTTCACACCCGCAGCCACGGTGGAGGTGGAAAAGATGGCCTCGAGATACCCCTCTTGCATGAGGCGCTCCAGCAGGATTTTCCAGTGAGGCAGTTGTCCGCCGTGATGGGCTCCGACCCGGGAACGCCGCAGAATGGGCAAGTGCTGATGATGGTCGAGGAAAGGAAAGGCTTCGAGCAGCTCATCCAGCCGGGCGTGGAACTCCTCGGCGCTTCTGATTCCTCCGGTGCCCGGGGCGGCTCCGCAAAGGTGGATGGCCTTTTCACAATCGGCCCTCGACTTCAGGAAGAAAATGGCCGGAAGCAAGTTGGCCTGGCGCAACGCGTCCAACACCCGTCGCACGGGGATGAAATCCGCCCTGGCAAACGATTTGGGATCCACCTGCCGAATGCGCGGGAGAAGGCCCCGGCGCCCGCTCAAGCAGCTCAGTTCACCGTCCGGGAACAGGTAGAGGGGAAACAGGGGCACGGGGCGCTCGAAGCTGGTCACCCAAGTGCAGGGCCTCTCCCGCATCCATTGGAGCCAGTCACACAGCTCCTGACCGTTGCGGATCGTCGCAGACAGCAGCAGGAGCTTTACCCGTGCGGGGAGATAAATGAGGACTTCTTCCCAGACGACGCCTCGGTCTGAATCGCCCAGGTAGTGCGCCTCATCGAGAACCACGAGGTCGACGGGCAGATCGATGCCCTCGTGCATGGTGTCGTAAAGCTGATTGCGCAGGATTTCGGTGGTGCCCACGATGACCGGGGCCTGTGAATTCTCCTTGCGATCCCCGGTGAGGATGCCCACGTTATCGGGACCGAAAACCTCGCCGAATTCGTCGTACTTGGCGTTGGAGAGCGCCTTGAGCGGGGAGGCGTACCAGCTTCTTCCCCCGCTCCGGAGCGTCTCTTCGATGGCCTTTACGGCAATATAGGTCTTCCCCGAGCCGGTGGGGGCAGTGACCAGCACGTCCGTCTGTCGAAGGGCTTCGAGGGCTTGGACCTGGAACGGGTCAGGAACGAAAGGGCGGGGCTCCGGAATCCCGATTCGATCCAGGGCTTGACGCACCATCCGGTGGATGCGGAGCCGGTAGGGTAGGGCGGGCGTGTCCAAAGCTGGGGACGGGGAACCGCTCTCACCCGTTTCCCCCGACTTGCGTTTCCCGCGTCGGCGCCGCGACCATGAAAATGTTCCCAACTGGTTGTCCTCATTGTATTTCTATTTTGATCACCGGTATGGATTTGTACTATTAATGCATCGGCCGCAAAAAGCCAAGCAGTATGGTCCTTGCTGACAACGAAAGGAAACCGCCGTTCATGACACACCCGACGCCCGATGTCCCGCTGGTCTGGCACGCCACCGCTCTGCGGGTGCCCCTGTTCGAGGTGGACCTCGGCCAGGCCGTTTATCATGGCAACTATTTCCACCTATTCGAGCTGGGTAGGGAATCCTTCCTGAGGGATTTGGGCTATCCGTACAAGCGATTCATGGAGCAGAACCTCCATCTGACGGTCGTGGAGCTCACCTGTCAGTACCGTAAATCGCTTCGCTACGACGATTCGATCGAGGTACGTTCGGCGGTGTCCTGGTGGCGTAGCCGGAGCCTCGCCTTTGAGCAGACCATTACCCGGGCGGGGACCGAAGCCGAGCCCGAGCTGTGCGCCCAAGCTACCCTCCACATGGTTTGTGTCCGATTCACGGGACAGCCCACCGTCATTCCGAAGGACTTTATCCAACGGCTGGAGCGGTGGGTGGAGGCCCGGTCGGCCTGAAGGCGACTCCCGAACGCGTGAGCGCCTCTTCACTCACCCTTTTTTTAGAGGCAGAACATTCATGAAGATTTCCATCATTGGCACTGGATATGTGGGATTGGTGACCGGGGCGTGCCTCGCCGAGTTCGGTCACGAGGTGACCTGTATCGATGTGGATGAAGCCAAGATCGCCCGGCTCCAACAAAGGGAGATCCCCATTTATGAGCCAGGGCTCGACGTACTGGTGCATAAGAATCTCCAAGCCGACCGATTGGTGTTCACCACCAGCTACAGCCCGGGAGTTTCCGAGTCGGAAGTGGTCTTCATCGCCGTCGGAACACCGGCGTCGCGTCGCGGGGACGGCTATGCGAATTTGAGCTACGTTTACGATGCGGCGCGCCAGATCGCTTCCCATCTCAAAGGCTATACCGTCATCGTTGACAAGAGCACGGTCCCGGTGGGCACGGCCCGGCAGGTGGCACGCATCGTTCAAGAGGTCAGTCCGCAGGCCGATTTCGATGTAGCAAGCAATCCCGAGTTTCTGCGAGAAGGCGCGGCCATCAACGACTTCATGCGTCCCGACCGGGTGGTCATCGGGGTCGATTCCAAGCGGGCCGAAGAAGTCCTCAAGGCGATCTATCGGCCCCTGTACCTGATCGAAACTCCGTTTGTGATCACTACCATTGAGACGGCGGAGCTCATCAAGTACGCCGCCAACGCCTTTCTTGCCACCAAGATCAGCTTCATTAATGAAATTGCGAACCTATGCGAAGAGGTGGGCGCCAACGTCCAGGATGTCGCCAAAGGAATCGGATTGGACGGTCGGATCGGCCGCAAATTTCTCCACGCTGGCCCCGGCTATGGCGGGTCCTGTTTCCCCAAAGATACGCAAGCGCTCTTGCGGATTGCCCAGGAGCATGGGGTGGCCTGCCGCATCGTGGAGGCGGTGGTCGAAGTGAATGCGGCCCAGAAGGCCCGCATGGTCCGCAAGATCCGTCAAGCCCTGGGAGGCAACGAAGCCGGCAAAACCGTTGCGATCCTGGGACTGTCCTTCAAGCCGGAAACCGACGATATCCGCGACGCCCCGGCACTGACCATCATGGCGACCCTGCTCGAGCACGGAGCCAAGCTGCGTGCCCATGATCCTCAGGCCATGGCGGAAACGGCCAAGATCATTCCGGACGCCGTCTATTGCTCCAACGCGTATGAGGCGTGCCAGGGGGCGGATGCGGTTGTGCTCCTCACCGAGTGGAACGAATACCGGGCCTTGGACCTCCAGCGCCTAAAGGCCCAGTTGAAAGCGCCCGTGTTCATCGACCTGCGCAACGTGTACACTCCTGCGTCGATGATGGAGGCGGGCTTCTGCTACTACAGTGTGGGGAGAGCCCCCGTTTGCTGAAGCCACTGCGTCGTGTCATCCTGATGTTGACGGTCTTCGGGGTGTCAGCGGCCTCACCGGCTTTGCATGCCGCAGCCATTGCGGCGGAGACGGTGCGGACGTCCGCGCTGCCGACCGAGTGCCGGGGCCTACCAAGCCATTCCGGCGAAATCGTCCGGAGTCTTCCCCATGACCCCGAAGCGTTTACCCAGGGGCTCTTGTTTCATGGGGGGTATTTGTATGAGAGCACGGGGCTCCACGGCAAGTCTTCGCTGCGGAAGGTGGAGCTCGAGACCGGCACCGTGCTTCAGTCGACGGCGCTTCCCTCATCCCTCTTCGGAGAAGGCCTGGTGCTCTGGCGGGATCGCCTCGTTCAGCTCACCCAGCGAGAGGAACTGCCGGTGGCGCAGGCGCGC
>CAZGQL010000075.1:0-7439 GCA_964527905.1 uncultured Syntrophobacteraceae bacterium | reverse complement strand
ATCGCTTCGACTGCTCCGGGAATTCCGCTATAAGGGGGAGGGGTGGGGGCTCGCGGCGGACAGCGAGTCCTTGATCATGACGGATGGCAGCGCGTCCCTCACCTTTCTGGACCCCGAAACCTTTGAAGTGCGCCGGCGGGTTGAAGTGCGCTGCGGGGGAACACCGCTGGAGCGACTCAACGAGCTTGAGATGGTCCGGGGCGAATTGTGGGCCAATGTCTTCGGCACGGATTTCCTCGTGAGGATTTCGCCACAAACGGGGGCCGTTCTTGGGTGGGTGGATCTGCGCAACCTGCGGGCGGCCCTCGGACCCGTGCGGGGGCCTGATGTGCTGAATGGTATTGCCTATGATCCCGCGGGGGACAGGCTTTTCGTCACGGGAAAACTCTGGCCCAAGCTCTTCGAAATCCGCCTGGGCACCCCGCCTTGAGTGGGATGCTCAGCGCGTTCGAACCGAGCTCATGGCCACCCACGTATGGCTGAAAGCGGGAGGCAGTTCCGGGAACGACAGGTCGCCACGGATGGAGCGCTCCACGTGGAAGCCGCCCTCGCGAAGCATCTCCCGGAAAGCCTGCTCGTCCGTGTCATGGATCCCCGAAAGGACCAGTCGCCCCCCGGGTTTCACATTGGAAATCAGCTCGGCCCAATGAGGTGCCAGGACGCAAGCGGGAAGGTTCGCCGCCACCATGTCGAAGGCTCCCCGCACCACCGACGCCGGTCCCAGAACCCAGGACGCCCGATCCTTCAAACCGTTTGTGATCCCGTTGCGGCATGCCATGCGGATCGCCCTCGGATCGATGTCCACTCCAACGGATGCCGCCGCTCCGAGTCGCAGCGCCGCGAGGGCCAGAATCCCAGAGCCGCACCCCGCGTCCAGGAAGAGCCGGCATGGGGTACCCGGCAGGGACGCGTCCAGCAATTCCAGGCAGAGTCTTGAGGTCACGTGACGCGGATGAAAGGCGCTTCCACACTGGATAATCAGGTCACAATCCCGTCTGTGCCACGGCCGAATTGGCGAGATCTGGATCACCAGTCCCGACGCGAGCACCATGCGCATCGCACGATCTCCTGGTGGGAGGGATCCACCGGTGGACCTCCCGACAGGGAAGCGGTCCCATCAACACGGCTGGACGACGTAGCCGGCCTGTCCGAGGGCCTCAAGTAGATCCTGGATGTGTTTCGGACCCCGCGTTTCGACCTCCAGCGTCACGCGGGTCATGTGGACCGGGAGGTTTGTGCCGCCCCGATCGTGATGGATGTGGAGCACATTGGCCTTCTGGCTCGCCACGGTTCCAAGCATGCGGTGGAGGCTGCCCGGGGAGTCGCTCAGCGTGACGCTGAAGCGCATATAGCGGCCTCTGCGAAAGAGCCCTTGACGGATGACCCGATCCAGCAACGGGCTGTCCACATTGCCGCCGCTCACCACGAGAACCACCCGCCTGCCTGCAGCCCGAGCCCGCAGACCATGCATGAGAGCCGCCATGCCTACGGCACCGGCGCCCTCAGCAAGGATGCGCTTGCGTTCGAGCAGGGTCAGCACGGCCATGGCGATTTCGTCTTCCTCCACCAGCGCCACGTGGTTCACCAAACGGCGGATGATGCCGAACGGGATTTCCCCCAGTTGCTTCACGGTGATCCCGTCTGCCAGGGAACGCTGCGCATCGACGCGCACGGGCCGTCCCGAATCGAGGGCTCTCATGGCGGAAGGACAGGCGGCCGCCTGAACTCCCACGATTTCGGTGTCGGGCCGCAGTGCCTTAACGGCCGTCGCGATGCCGGCGATAAGACCTCCGCCCCCGACCGGGACCACCACCATGTCCGTGTCCGGAAGGTCCTGCAGGATTTCCAACCCGATGGTTCCCTGACCGGCGATGATGTCGGGGTCGTCGAAGGGGTGGATGAAGTGCATGCCGCCCGCGGCAAGTTCCCGGGCCCTCTCGATGCAGTCCCCAACGCTTTGCCCTTCGAGCACGACGCGGCCGCCGTAGCCGGCTGTTGCCTCCTGTTTCGTGATAGAGGCCCATTCAGGCATCACAATGGTGGATTCCAGACCCGCCCGTCTGGCAGCCAGCGCGACCCCTTGGGCGTGGTTTCCGGCGGAGGCCGCCACTACGCCCGCACCGCTGAGCCGGGAGGACAGGAGGCGGATCTTGTTCGTTGCGCCGCGGAGTTTGAAGGACCCAGTCTCCTGGAGATTCTCGAGCTTCAGGTAAACCTCGGCTCCCGTCATTTTGCTGAAGCTGGCCGAGTAGATGAGGGGCGTGCGCAGGATCCAGCCGGTGAGGTTCGAAGCGGCTCTCTCGATATCGCTCAGGGAAATCACTGACTACACTCCATGCCGCCTGGCCCGGTCTAACGGTCTCATTCGCCCAGGGGGTGGTTCGAACCGTAAGGAGCCACCCGTCTTTTGCAGTGGCAGAGCGGATAAGCAACCGCGTTCCGGTCATGAGTGGGGCAAAGTCACTCCAGTGGAAAAAGGCGTGGAGCCATACCGTTTTACCGCGCGACGCCCGAAGGTGCAAAGGAGCGGGCATCGGCTCCGGTCCGGGTGGCAGGCCGCACCACAGCATCCCTCGGGCTTCCGTCATCGGTGCGAGCGTGCTGGACTTGTGCGGGAGCCTACAGCCACAACAGCATGAGTGTCAAGTCAACTCAAGTCAAGTTTCGAGACCCGTAAGCCGTCCGAGAAGAGGACACCGGCGACAACTTGAGGAATCCTTCTGGATTCCGTAACGTACGGATGATACGCTTTCGCCTTGTCGCGTACGTCGTCGTGTCTTGCCGAGCCAGGCCATCCTTGGGGCTGGGACTCCCGACACAGCGGTTTATAATGGATAGTGAAGGACTCGGGCACAGGGATGTCGATCCAGTCGGTGAAAGTTTCGCGTGTGTTCGCCCGCGGTCTCTTCGCCATAGGACCTGTCTTGGCTGACAAATTGCAATGGTGTTCGTTTACGATATCCAGGCGCACGATGCTATTCCCTGAGGGAGGAATTTTCACTCGGACATGAATGTTCTTTCACGACTGCTGCAAGTTTGGATTAATTGGGTGCTATCCTGGCCGCGTCTCGTTTTGGGAGTCGCCTTCGTGACGGCGATCGGATCCGTCGCCCTGACGGCTTCCAAGCTCGAGATGTTGACGGACCAGCTCGAACTGATTTCCGAAAACCACCCCTTCATTGCCCTGAGCGACCGCCTGGACGATTTCAATAAGCACAGCAAGCGCACGTTGCACGTCGTCATCGAGGCGGCATCGCCTCCCCGCGCGATTTCCTTCGTCAAGGAGCTTGCCTCGCGCATTGAGAAGGACCGGGATCATTTCGAAAGCATCTTCTATCGGGTCGACCCGGAGCCGTTCAAGGCCTGGCAGTTGCTCTATCTCGACAAGCCCGACATCGTCGCGCTCCAGGAGAAGATCGAATCCCATGCGGACCTCATCGGTAAGATCGCCGAGGAGCCGGAGCTGCTGAGCTTCCTGAGGCTTCTCAATCAGCAGATGGCCTCCCGAATGGTGGGGGAGCTGTTCACGGGCTTCCTGAAGGAGGACGAAGCGAAGGAGAGCTCCCAGGAGCCGTTCGACCTGAGCTTCCTCATCGACACCCTGGAGGGGTTGTCGAGTTATCTCAACGGGGCTCCCCGCTTCCAATCCCCGTGGAGCTCTCTGCTCACGGGCTCTTCCTGGGACCCCGAGCTGGAGGGCTACTTCTGGGAAAGCCACAAGCGGTACCTGATTGCCTTCGTGACGCCCAGGAAATCCGACGAGGGGATGCTGGTGACCCTGGATTCCCTGGACCGCCTGAGGAAGAACATTCAGGAGATCAAGGCGTCTTTTCCGGACGTGAAGGCGGGAGTCACCGGCCAGGAAGCCCTCAACAACGATGAGATGAGCACCGTCATGGATGACATGGCGATTGCGACCTGGCTGTCCATCCTCGGGGTCTTCCTGTTGCTGGTCGCGTTCCGGCGCAGCTTCCGCCGCCCGCTGCTTCAAGGCGTTTCCCTGTGCGTGGGGCTTTGCTGGTCCTTTGGGGCCGCAACGCTCCTGGTCGGCCATTTGAACATGCTTTCCGTGGTGTTCGCGCCACTCCTGTGCGGGCTGGGCATTGATTCGGCCATCCACTGGTTTTCCAGGCTCGAGGAAGAGGAGCGCGCCGGCTCGGATGGCATGGATGCTGTGATCCGCCGGGTCGTCGAGCGCTCGGGACCGGGGATCGTCCTGGCCTGCCTGGGCACGACGCTGGCCTTTCTGCCCTTCGTGCTCACGGGATTCCGGGGGTTGATGGAGCTTGGACTCATCACCGGGGTCGGTATTCTCCTGAATCTTTTCGCCGATTTCAGCGTCCTGCCGGCCCTGACGCTTCTTTTGGGAGGGCGGGGCAAGACGCGCGTGCTCACCCAAACGGAGACGATACCGAGGGATCTCATCCGGTTCAATCCGGCCTCGGCCCGCCTGGTGCTCTGGGCAACCGGGGCGGTGGCCTTCGTTTGCCTCCTGAGTGCGAGCCAGGTGTACTTCGACCTGAATCCGCTCCGGCTTCAAACCGCAGACGCCGAATCAGTGGTTTGGGAAAAGACCCTGATCGAGAACGCCGAGCGCTCGGCCTTGTTTGCGAGCTCCTTCGCCATGTCCGAGGAAGAGGTGAGCACCAAGTCCCGTGCGTTTGCCGCACTGCCTTCCGTCGCCTCCGTGGAGTCCGCCTTTTCACTCCTCCCGGAAGACCAGGGAGCAAAGATTCCCCTCCTGCGTGCCCTTGGGCCCCTCGTTCCTCCGATGCAGCCATTCAGGCTCGAGAGCAGGCCTTCGGATCAAGTGGAGTTTGTGCGGGTGCTTGAGAGGATCCGATTCAAGCTCCAGGACGAAGAGGCCGCCAAATGGGGCGCCGAAAAGCCCGTGGTCGAGCAGATGGCCCGCGTGCGCGAGTTGGCTTCGGGAATCATCGCGACCCTCCAGGGGGCCCCCGACGCGATGGACCGGCTGTTGGCATACCGCGTTCGCTTTCACGAGGACCTGAAGGACAAGTGGGACACGCTGGAAAAGGGGATCCACGCGACTCCGATGGGAGTGGAAGACCTGCCGGAAAAACTCAGGCGTTGGTTCTACCAGGACGGGACGTTTCTCCTTCGGGTCTTTCCAAGGGAGTCTGTGTGGGAAGAACATGCTCTGACGCGCTTCGTTCGAGAGATTCAGAGCGTTGACCCGGAAGTCGTGGGAGATCCGGTTTCCCTGTATGTCTTTGCTTCGGCCTTCAAGACTGCCTGCATCAAAGCTTCCATCTACGCCGTGATCGCGATCCTGGTGCTGCTCCTCGTGACGCTTCGGGACCTGCGCCTGAGTCTGATTGCCTTCGTGCCCCTGTTTCTCGGCACCCTCCTCACGGTCGGCATCATGGGGCTCGCCAACATCCAGTTCAACCTGGCGAACAGCATCTTCATGCCCCTCGTGGTCGGGGCCGGCGTCGAATACGCCGTGGTCATCCTGAGCCGCTGGAGGGAGGGACGCATGGTCCCCGGTCACCTTCCGCTCAGCACCGCCAAAGGCGTGATCCTGGCCGCCCTGACGACGACGGTGGGATTCGGTGCGCTCATGATCTCGCATCACCGGGGGATTTTCAGCCTGGGCTTCGTAGCGTGGGCCGGGAGCATCTGCATCCTGCTGAGCGCCATCTTGGTCCTTCCCGCGATTCTGGCCCATGCGGCACACCGGCCGGCCGATTGAATCACAGGGGCCAGATCAGGAGTATCATTGGGATTCCGACCGTGATGACCAGGAGCTCGAGGGGCAGTCCTAGACGCCAGTAATCCCCGAAGCGAAACCCTCCGGGGCCCAGGATCAGGGTGTTGTTCTGGTGTGCGATGGGGGTCAGAAACGCGCAGGAAGAGCCTACGGCCACGGCCATCAAGAAGGGGTCGGCGCTCGCCGCCAGGTTCTGCGCGGTGCTGATGGCGATGGGGCACATGACGGCCGCGGTCGCGGCATTGTTCATGACATCGGAGAGGGTCATGGTGGCGATGAGGATCAAGGTGAGGGCAATGACCGGACGGCCGTGGGCGAGTCCCTCCACCAAGGCCTGCGCGATCAGGCCCGCCGTCCCCGTGCTGCCGACCGCCTGGGCCACCGGGATGAGGGCCCCCAGAAGCACGACCACGGACCAGTCGACCGCATCGTAGATGCGGCGTGGGGGGATCAATTTCAGCAGCACGCACGCCAGGGCGGCCCCCGTAAAGGCCACGGAGGCGGGGAGCAGCCCGAAGCCCGCCACGCCAACCCCACCCACCATCACCATGCTCGCCAGCATCGTATCGCGCCTGCGCGGGAGAGTCAGCGCGCGCTCAGCGAGAGGCGCACAGCCGAACCGCCGCGCAAATTCATTCAATGCATCCCGTTCCCCCTGCAGCAACAAGACGTCGCCTGCGGCAAGCGGCATGGACCGCAACCGGGCCACGCTGCGTCTCCCCGTGCGTGAAACCGCCAGCAGGTTGATACCGTAACGGGTGCGCAGCCGGATGTCGGCAACCGTTCGGCCGGCAAGACTGGAATCGGGGAAGACCACCATCTCACCCAAAACCACGTCCTCGGATTGCACGGCCCGCTCCATCTTGGCGCAGCGAAGGACCTCGGCACCCGGTTCCTCGCTGCACTTAAGCCCCGTGTCCTCCTCGAGTTTCAACCCGAGTACCGAAAGCAGATTCCTTAACGCCGTGGGATCCGCCTCGATCACCAGGATGTCGCCCGCACGAATCCGACGTTTCGGGTTTGGGGCCGGGATGTGGGCGTCGTTGCGCACCAAGTCCACCACCTGCGCGTCGGCGTTTTCCAGGGCCGATTCGATTTCCTCGAGTGTCATGCCATCGGCCTTGGACTTCTCTAGAACACGCGCCTCGGTCAGATAGGAGCCGATTTCAAAGTCCTGGCCCCCCGCCCCCTTGCGAATCGGCACCAGCCGCCATCCAACGGTCGCCATGAAGACGATCCCGCTCGCGGCCACCGCCAGTCCCACCGGAGTGAAATCGAACATGGCGAAGCCGTCGCCGCCGGCCTGGGCGCGAAACCCGGATACGATGAGATTGGGAGGGGTGCCGATCAGGGTGGTCATGCCTCCGAGGAGGGAGCCGAAGGCCAGCGGCATCAGCAGGCGACCGGGCGGCAGGTTCTGTCGGCTGGAAAGCTGAAGCGCCACCGGCATGAGGAGCGCCAGGGCGCCCACATTGTTCATGAAAGCCGACATGGCCGCGGCGAGCCCCACCAGCACGGCGACGGTCAGGCTGGGTCCGGCGTTGCCCGGGATCACCGTGCGCGTGAGGACATCGGCAACTCCCGAAGACTGCAAAACACCGCTCAGGATCAGCACACTCGCAACGGTGATGACCGCCGGGTGCCCAAATCCGGAAAATGCCTCCCCAGCCGGGACCAGCCTCGTGATCACGCAGGCCAGCAGGGC
>CAZGQL010000074.1:19366-20657 GCA_964527905.1 uncultured Syntrophobacteraceae bacterium | reverse complement strand
CCCCACCGCCCGACGCATTGCATGCGGCGCCGCACTGCGAAAAAAAGCCCCGGATGCTTTCCGCATCCGGGGCTTTCTATGTACTGCCGCCGGAAGGTCCCGGCAGCTCGTCCAGGCATGGTCAGCGCATGGGAGGGTGCAGGCAAGTCAACGTTGTCCCGGCTGAGGTGTGGTGACACGTTTCATTTCACGCCCCCACATCATAATGCTTCCATGTTAAAGAATCCGTCAACGAACCTAGCCCGAGCGCATGAGCCTGCGCTCCCGTCGCTGGATCCGCTTGATGGCCTTCTTCTTTTTGATCCGCCTGCGCTCGCCCTTGGAGAGGTAATAGTTGTGGCGGCGAAGGACGGGTTGAACATTTTTCTGAAAATCCTTGCGGAGCTTGCGAATTTTCTTCTCGATGCTTTCCCTGACTTCAGCCTCCGGCATTCAGTTTTCACCTGCCTTTCGAAAAAACCTGCTTATTTTAGCCGCTCCCGTGCCCTCCGGACGGATCGCCGTCAAGAAGGTTGTCTCCGGGCCCCTGCTTCCGGGCATTCGTCGCTTGCCTGCTGGAATCCCATAAACGCAGCATACTACTTCAATGCATGCGTTGGATCAAGCGATTATCCATCCAAACCACGGGACAACGATCACTTTTTTCAGACGACGAGCCACCGCCCGTCTCGGGGAACGGCGACCGTTTCCATCGTCCTAAGGCTTCACTCCGAAGGCACCCTCCCCCGAAGGGAATGCGTGAATGCCTCATCGATGCGAACCGAAACGAGGCGCCCGACCCAGGCCAAATCTCCGGGGAAATTGACGATCCGGTTTTGCGACGTGCGGCCCATGACCTGACCGTTGGACGCCCGGCTTGGGCCTTCCACCAGGACCTCCCGAACCGCACCCACTTCGGCCAGGTTCTTCTTCAACGTGATTTCAGCCTGCATCGCCTGAAGCTCCGTCAAGCGGCGGGCCTTGACCGCTTCCGGGACCTTGTCCGTCATCTCGCGGGCACGCGTGTTGGGTCGATCAGAATAGCGGAACGAAAACAGATTGTCGTATTGGACCGCCTCGAGCAACCTCAGGGTCGCTTCGAAATCCTTCTCGGTTTCACCCGGAAATCCGACCATCACGTCGGCGGTGAGACCGATTTCAGGGCACACATCCCGCAATCGATTCACCTTTTCCAGGTAGTCCGACGCCGTGTATTTCCGGTTCATGCGGGAAAGGACCTCGTCCGAACCGGCCTGCACAGGAAGGTGAAGGTGCTTGCAAAGCTTGGGGAGCGCCCGAAAGGCCTCCATGA
>CAZGQL010000074.1:12091-19335 GCA_964527905.1 uncultured Syntrophobacteraceae bacterium | reverse complement strand
GGCTGTGGAGAGATCCTTGGGGTGGGAGGTCGTGAAACGGATGCGCGAAACGTCGGTCTCGTCGTGGACTCTGCGGAGCAGGTCGACGAACAGCCGGCCTTCGGCAAGTCCCCGGCCATAGGAATTGACATTCTGTCCGAGGAGCAGCACCTCGCGTGCCCCACCGGCCACCAGAAGGCGAATCTCCCGCAGAATGTCGTCGCTCGGGCGACTCCGTTCCCTGCCGCGCACGAACGGAACAACGCAGTACGTGCAGAAGTTCTCGCACCCCTGCATGATCGTCACGGGCGCCACGACGGCGCTGGCAATGGATTCGGACTGATGGAACAGCCCCGTCCAGGAGTCGTCCTCTTCCATGTCGACCGAAGCCAGGCGCCCGGGCTCACCCTGTCCGATGCGGTCCAGCAGTTCCACAACCGACGGTATCGCCCGGGTGCCAAGGACCAAGTCCAAGTGAGCGAACCGATCGAGAAGTGCCTCCCCCAGCTGCTGGGCGACACAGCCCGCGACGATGATCTTCAGATGCGGGCGGCGTGCCTTGAGCCGCTTCAATCGGCCCAGAAACGAGTAAACCTTCTGCTCGGCCTTGGCCCGAACGGAACAGGTATTCAGAAAGACGACGTCCGCTTCGCGAATGTCCGCCGTAGGGACATATCCACGGGCCTGGAGGAGCCTCTCCACCGTGAGGGAGTCATACTCGTTCATCTGGCAGCCGAAGGTCTGGACATAGAGCCGACCGGCCAGAGCTTCCTTGTTGGGCATCAATGCACGCATTCCTGTCGATCCGTGTCCATTTCCATTCTGGGCCACTGGACAACCCTCAAGCCCAAACGCTCCCTTTCCGCATCAAGGATTCGGTCGACCTCCTCCTCGCATCCGGGGGCAACGCGCAGCAGGACGAGCCCCAAGGCCGAGTCGACGGTGCTCACCGTAGCGATTCCCTCGTACCCCTCGAGGAAAAAGCGAAGGAGAGCGATGCCGGGACGGCTGACAAGCACGTGGCAAACCGTTGAAGCCATGAGGGGGTGTTGCAATGAAATCTCCTTTTGCTCGACAAGCGACTTATGATACCAAATAGCCGGATTGACTGCACCCCCTTGACCGGGTTTTCGCAGGCCTCGGTGTTCGGGCCAATATCAGGAAATGGACCCATGAGATATCGTTCCAGGATGCTGCTTCCCGTTGTCCTCTTGACGGGGATCCTACACACCGCCGCTTCCGCGGCCGTCCCGCCCAAGAAGGGCACGGTGTTTTCCAGCCAGGGTCAGGCGCCGTACCGGATGGAGGAGCGGGCGAGAAGCCAGAAACAGGCTTTCCAAGCATTCTTGACCCACGGAGTGACTCAGGCGCTGGCCTCACTCATGGGCCCGTCCCAGTCGACGGAGGCCACCCGTGCGGCGCGGGAGAAAATCCTCAAGCAACCCGAGCGGTACGTGGAAACCCACAAGATCCTCTCGGAGGGCCCCTCCAAGGGTGTCTACCGCATCTCCGGGCAGGTCACCGTCAACATGGAAGCGCTCAAGAGGGATTTGCGTGGTTCCACGACCAAGCCGCTGCTCCCCGAGCCACCCGCGAAACCGCCTTCGGAGTCCGTCCAAAAGCCGGACATCTCCGCCACGCCCACCGGACCGGTGATCGGGGCGGCGGCCCCCCCCGCTCGGGGCATCGTTCTGGCGAAACCGACTCTCTTTTGGGCAGTGGCCGAACGATGGGAGGACCGATGGGTTCTGCCTGAAAACGGCCATGGTCGTCAATCGCTTTTCGCACGCACCTTGCTCCAGGAGACGGAGGACTATGATTGGACCCTCACGTTTCCCGCCCCCAACGCTATCGGCCTGGATTTCCGGGGTGACTTACCCGTGGATCGGGTCATGGAACTCGCCAGGCAGGCCGGAGCACAACACGCCGTCGTGGGATCGGTGGCGACGGCGCAACACGAGGGGCGGATCGGGGAGTCCAGCATTTCGCTGAATGTGCGGCTTCTTGAGGTTCGAACGGGGGCGTTGCTGGCGGAGGTTCACAAGGAAACCGAGATCGAAGACGAGGCCCTTCAGGATGCGGTTATGAAGTTGGCTGAAGCCGTGGCTGTTCAGCTCGACCGAACGGTTCAGAATGACCGAGGGAACCCGGGGGAGGCCCAAGCCAAGGTTACTCGGTCGGAATCGGTCGGACGTCCAGGTGAGGAGTATGTGCTCACCGTTCGGGGCGAACGACACTTTGCCGCCTGGGAAGCGTTGCAACATGCGCTCCGGACACGCTATCCAACGATGGAGGTCAGGCGGGTCGATGTCGGCACGGTCGAGACCCAGGTTGCCATAATGGGAATCGAGACGACCTTTTTCAATCCGTCTCAGGAACTTGCCCCGTCGCCCGGTTTCCGCGTCCGCGTGGATCAAGTGTCGGCGGATGCCCGGCGGATCGAGGTTTCCGTCCAGGGACCACCGGCCGGGGGCGCAACCCCCACGGAGTCCGGGCCATGACCCTGCCCAACGTGCTCACCCTCACGCGAATTCTGCTCACGCCCCTCTTGGTGTGGTTGCTGCTCGATGGAGACCTCGAGCTCGCCCTGCTCGTTTTTCTCATCGCGGGTCTCACCGATGGTTTGGACGGGTTGATCGCCCGGCTCTTCGACCAGAAGTCGACCCTGGGAGCGTACCTGGACCCCCTTGCCGACAAGATCCTACTGGTTTCGAGTTTCCTGCTCCTGGCACACCTTCAGGTGATCCCCATCTGGCTGGTCATCATTGCGGTGAGTCGGGATGTGATCATCCTGCTGGGGATCCTGACACTCATGTTCCACGAAATTCATTTCGATATCAAACCCTCCGGCGTGAGCAAGGCGACAACCTTGCTCCAGTTGATCACGATCCTGGCGGCGATGGGGTCCAACCTGGTGAAGCTGCCCGCACCCTTTTACTGGATTCTGTACCTGGTCACGGCCGGCTTTTCCATTGCAAGCGGTGTCCACTATCTTCTCAGAGGCGTGAGTCTCCTGGATATGCGCAAGACTTGATGCGGGGCCGCAGGGATCCGCCTCCCCGTTTCGTCGATGGCCGCCCCACCGTTTTTTCAAGTAGGCACGTTCCCTTGCATCAAGAAAGGAGGGGACGCCAGGATTCCCCGGTTGGATCCATTGCCGGCTCCACATGCCCGATTTGGCCGACTCCATTTGAGGATACCAACGATGGCTTACCTGACGCTGACCCTAACGGCAGCCGCCATGGGATTTGCCATGGTCGCGGCCTTCCTTACCCTGCGCCTGGCCCCGCTCACGGGTCAGCGCGCAGCATGGACGCTGATCGCGGCAGCCCTGGCCATCATGGCGCTTCGGGAAGGTTTGTGCCTGGATCCAGCGGCTTCGGACGCTTCCTGGGCCGCCAAGGACTGGACCGTTCAGATCCTGTCCCTGGCTACACCGATTCTGATGCTGGCGGCCATCGTTCGGGTTCGCTCCTTTTTCGAGGGCTTCCAGGACCTGCTGGAATCGTTCGGGGCCACCGAAACCACCGCCGCATCGTCGAGGAACATCCATGATCGGATCGAGGAACGAATCGGCGCACGGGCGCGAGAGCTCGAGCGCGCCATCCGACGGCTGCACCGTGAGATCGAGGAGCGCAAGTCGGCCGAGGAGCGACTCCGCGCGTCCGAGCATCGGTATCGGACTCTGGTGGAAAACATCTCGGACACCGTCTACATCGCAGACGACCAAGGCCGGTTCACCTTTGCCAGCCCCCAGGCCGAGGCACTCACCGGGTATACTCGCGAGCAACTGCTCCGGATGCACTATCGTGACTTGGTGGACGCGGAATACCTTCCCCTTGTTGAGGAACGATTCGCACGGGTGATGCAGGGAGGCACCCTCGAACCTGAGGAGCTGGTCATCCGCCGTGCTGACGGTCATCGTATCCCCATCGAGACCTACACGTCTCTCCTGCCTCCCGAGGCAGAAGGCTGCTCTCCGGCCATTCAGGGAATGGTCCGCGACATCAGCAAGCGCAAAGCCGCGGAAGCCGAGCGGACCTTGCTGGCCACCGCCGTCCGACAGTCCTCCGATGGCATTGTCATCATGGATGCCACGGGTAACATCCTCTATGCCAATCCGTCTTTTGAGCACATGAGCGGGTTCGGTCAGAGCGAGCTCATTGGTCGGAGTTTTCACATGGTCCAGGGGGATGCCCAGTCCGAGTCACGATTTGAGGAAGCATGGGCCGCCCTGGAACGGGGCGAGGCGTGGAAGGGGCGCGTGCTCCACAAGGGGAAGGGCGGAAAGCACTTCCTGGTTCAGGCGACTTTCTATCCCATCCGCGACCGTGGTGGTGCCGTCACCCACCTGGTTGCCGTCGAACAGGATGTCACCCGGGAAGTGCAGTTGGAGCAAGCACTGCTTCAAGCCCAAAAGGTGGAGGTCATCGGGACCCTGGCAAGTGGCATGGCCCACGATTTCAACAACATGCTCTCAATCGCCATCGGGCAGGCCGAGCTCATGGCCGACGCCCTCCCACCGGAAGACGCCTCCTTGCGGAATCTGGATTTGGTGTTGCAAGCCTGCTACCACGCCAAGGATCTGCTCCGACAGCTCCTCGCGCTCGGCCGCACCGAGGCGGTGGATCGAATCCCAGTATCCCTGCCGGCTTTGGTACAGGATCTGATGAGTCTTCTTCAACCGACCCTTCCGCCAGACGTGCGGATCGAGACGGTAATGCCCCAAGATCCCGAGGCCTTCACGATCTCCGCGGACCCCACGCAGGTCCAGCAGGTTCTGATGAACTTGTGCACCAATGCCCTCGACGCCATGCAGGCCACGGGGGGAACTTTGCGGGTGAGTCTCGACCTCGAATCGATCCCTCCTGGAACCCCTGGGCCTCATCCCACCTTACGGCCGGGATCCTATGTGAAGCTGACCGTAAGCGACACGGGGTGCGGCATCGATTGGAGCGATCCGGAGACGCGGGAGAAGATCTTCGATCCCTTTTTCACCACGAAGCCGGCCGGACAGGGGACCGGTCTCGGGCTTGCGGTCGTTCGCGCCATCGTGGTCAACCACGGAGGGGCGGTCACAGTGGAAAGCGAGCCCGGAGTCGGAACCCGTTTCAGCGTTTACTTTCCACGGGAGTCTCCCCCGTGAACGGACGGGATGCTCGGGACCCAACGCGCCTCGTCGACGGCGATGACTTGGCAGGGAGGAACCTCCCCGGATCGCTTGAGCGGCCCAGCATTTCTCTTGACAGCACGGGGGAGAGGCGGCTATAGAGACACTCAAGTTGTAGGCACGTAGCTCAGTGGGAGAGCGCTACCTTGACGCGGTAGAAGTCGGCGGTTCGAAACCGCCCGTGCCTACCAGCCTCAACCAAAAGGGTGTCACACGGGCAGGGGCGGAGAGAGATCGGACAAGACGCAGCGCTTGGTTCAACCGTTGTTGATCACGAGACAACCAGTCGGGCGCACCTCTGCACCGCAAGAACGCTCGGTTCGGCAAAAGGCATCTTCCCTCGCCTGGAGGCAAGATGCTTTTTTTGTTCCAACCCGCCGAAATCGGGCTATACTGCGAATTTAGAATTGAGAGCCGTTGAGCACATTGGGGCAATCCTATGAGTAGTGAGACCATTCGAATCACCTTCGCCGATGGGAGCCAGCGGGAGTTTCCCAAGGGCATCAGCGTGGGAGAAGCCTTGAAGCAGTCGAACCAGGCGGACCGCAGGGCGATCGCGGCTCAAGTGGACGGCCAGTTTGCCGATCTCTCGCGGATCCTGGAATCCGACGCTCGCGTGGAGGGGGTGGACCCCGCGACGGCCGAGGGGTTGGAGATCCTCAGGCACAGCGCGTCCCACATCATGGCCCAGGCGGTCCAAGCCCTCTTCCCCGAAGCCAAGATCGCGATCGGGCCCGCCATCGAGAACGGCTTTTACTATGACTTCGATGTGAAGGAGCCGTTCACGCAGGAGGACCTGGAAAAAATCGAGGCGAAGATGGCGGAAATCGTTGCCGCCCGGCTGCCTTTCCGACGCCGTGAGTTGCCCAAAGATGAGGCGATCCGCTTCTTCAGCTCGAGGCAGGAGCCCTACAAGGTCGACCTTATCGAGTCTTTCGATGACCCGACGGTGTCCCTTTACGAGCAGGGGGATTTCGTGGACTTGTGCCGGGGGCCCCACATCCCGGACACGAGCTGGCTTCGTGCATTCAAGCTGACCAGTGTCGCGGGAGCTTACTGGCGGGGCGATGAGCGCAATCCAATGCTCCAGCGCATCTATGGGACCGCGTTTGCGGACAAGGATGCGCTCAAGAAGTACCTGAAGTTCATCGAAGAGGCACAGCGTAGGGACCATCGACGGCTGGGGAAGGAGCTGGACTTGTTCAGCTTCTCCGACGAGGTGGGCGCCGGCATGGTGATCTACCACCCCAAGGGTGCGCTGCTGCGCCACGTCCTCGAAACCTTCGAGAAGCGTGAGCACCTGCGTCGGGGGTATCATATCGTCATGGGTCCGACGCTCCTGAAGACCGAGCTGTGGAAGCGCTCCGGTCATTTCGATCACTATCGTGAGAACATGTACTTCACGGAGATCGATGAGCAATCCTACGGCATCAAGCCCATGAACTGCCTCGCGCACATGCTGATCTACAAGTCCAAGATCCGCAGCTACCGCGATCTTCCGCTGCGTTATTTCGAGCTCGGAACGGTCCACCGGCACGAGAAATCCGGGGTGCTCCACGGACTGCTGCGCGTCCGTCAGTTCACCCAGGACGACGCCCACATCATTTGCCGGCCGGACCAGCTCAACGCGGAGATTCAAGGCATCATCGATTTCGTCATCGAGGTCATGTCGATCTTCGGTTTTTCCTACGAGATGGAAATCAGCACGCGACCGGAAAAATCCATCGGCACGGATGAGGATTGGGAGAGGGCGACCCGTGCGCTCATCGGCGCGCTCGAGGGAAAGGGAATCCCTTACACGATTTGCGAGGGGGAGGGCGCCTTCTACGGCCCGAAGATCGACGTGAAGCTTCGCGACGCCCTGGAACGTCGATGGCAGTGCGCCACGATCCAGTGCGATTTCACCCTTCCCGACCGCTTCGACCTGACCTACATCGGGGAAGACGGCAACCGGCACCGCCCCGTCATGGTGCATCGCGTGATCCTCGGGGCCATTGAGCGTTTCCTGGGGGTGCTCGTGGAACACTTTGCGGGCGCGTTTCCCACCTGGCTCGCCCCCGTGCAGGCCATGGTCGTCACCGTGACGGACAGCCAG
>CAZGQL010000074.1:11828-12054 GCA_964527905.1 uncultured Syntrophobacteraceae bacterium | reverse complement strand
TCTGGGAGCAGCTGCGCGAGACCGGTATGCGCGTGGAATTGGATGACCGCAGCGAGAAGCTGGGCTATAAGATACGCGAGGCCCAGATGCAGAAGGTTCCGTACATGCTGGTGATTGGAGACAAGGAAGTGGGCGCCGGTGGGGTCAGTCCCAGGAGGCGCGACGGGACCCAGTTGGACTTGATGAGCCCCGCGGAATTCGCGGCATTGGTGGAGAAGGAATGCCT
>CAZGQL010000074.1:0-11790 GCA_964527905.1 uncultured Syntrophobacteraceae bacterium | reverse complement strand
CATGGACTGAGCCGGGGACAATGGGGTCCCCGGGCAAGACCGGCAGACGGTCCATTTGGACCGCACCGGAGAAAAACCGTGATTCAGACAACAGGAGGATGGACAACTGGAGAAGCAAGTCAACGTCAATGAGAAAATCCGCGCCCCCGAGGTCCGGGTTATTGGACGTGAGGGGCAGCAGCTTGGCGTCCTCCCCATCAGAAAGGCCTTGGAGCTCGCGGCGCTTGACGAGCTGGACCTCGTGGAGGTGGCCCCCAACGCGGATCCTCCCGTGTGCAAAATCATGGACTACGGCAAGTTCAAGTACCAGCAAAGCAAGCGCACTCAGGAGGCCAAGAAGAAGCAGACCGTGATCCAGGTCAAGGAGGTCAAGATCCGCCCCAAGACCGACGAGCACGACCTTCAGACCAAGATCAAGCACATCAAGCGGTTTCTCGCCCAACGGGACAAGGCAAAAATCACGATCCTCTTCCGGGGCAGAGAGATCGCCTACGCGGACCAGGGCACGAAGGTTCTGGAGCGGATCCAGCAGGAGCTCAAGGACGAGGTCGTCGTCGAGCAGGCGCCCAAAATGGAGGGTCGTAACATGATCATGATCCTCGCCCCCAAGTGAGACGCCGAGAGAAAAAGCTTGACACTCTCCGTGTAGACCAATACACTCCCTCGTTTGTATTCTCAAATGAAGGATGTGCCCCGGCAATCTGCGCTCATGGGGGGCCTCCCATGAATCTGCAAGTCGCACCAATTGATGGAGCCTGTGGACGGCGTGCCCTCATGGGGCCCCGTGGCAGCCTCGTAAGGCCATGACGGAGGACCGGATGCCAAAAATCAAGACCAACCGCGCGGCGGCAAAGCGTTTCAAAGTTACGGGCACGGGCAAGTTCGCGCGAGCACGCGCCAACAAGAGCCACATCTTGACCAAGAAGCCCTCCAAGCGAACGCGCCGTCTGCGGCAAAGCGCCCTCGTGCACGGGACCAACGAGCACGCGCTGCGCAGGATGCTGCCTTATCTGTAATCGGTTGCGATCGGGCCCGCCGGCTCCCCGGCCGGCGCCCACGTATGAATCTGGAAGGAGAATCGTCCCATGCGGGTAAAGAAGGCTGTCAAGTCGCGCCAGCGTCGCAAGAAGATCCTGGACCTGGCGAGGGGATATCGAGGCGGGAGGAGAACGCTCCTGCGCACTGCCTCGGAAACGGTGGATCGGGCGCTCAAGTTCGCCTATCGCGACCGCAGGCGCAAGAAACGGGATTTCCGCGCCTTGTGGATCATGCGCATCAATGCCGCCGCCCGGGAAAATGGTCTGAGCTATTCGCGATTCATGGGGGGTCTCAAGAAGGCCAACGTCACCGTGGACCGGAAGGTGTTGGCCGCCATGGCGATGACCGACCCGGCAGCCTTTGCCAAGCTGGCCCAACTCGCCAAAGAGGCTGCATGACGCCCATGGAGCAGACCGTCCGCGGACTCGTCGAGGCGGCTGTCGAAGCCATCGCCGAGGCAGAAGGCAATCCGAAGGCCCTGGATCAGGTGCGTGTTCGGTTCCTCGGCCGCAAGGGGGAGCTCGCCCGGCTGTTCAAGGAGTTGGGAAAGGCCGGAGAGGAGGAGCGACGCGCCCTCGGCAGGGTTCTCAACGAGGCCAAGTCGACGCTCGAGACGGCCATCGATGAGGCCTTGGCAAGGGCAATGGCGGCGGAACTCGAGCGTAGGGACGTCTTCGACGTGACCGTACCTGGGCGGAAACCACCCCAGGGTCGCCTGCATCCCATCACGCAAACAGCCCTTGAAATTTGCCGGATCTTCAACTGGCTCGGCTTCGAGACCGTCGAGGGCCCCGAAGTGGAGCTGGATTATTACAACTTCGAGGCTCTGAACATCCCCAAGGACCATCCCGCCCGGGACATGCAAGACACGTTTTATGTTTCCGAGGAAGTGGTCTTGCGGACCCACACCTCCCCCCTCCAGGTGCGAACCATGGAGAAGCGCCGGCCGCCTGTCCGCGTCATCGCTCCCGGCAGGACCTACCGCTGCGATTCGGACGTGACCCACACGCCCATGTTTCACCAGGTCGAGGGACTCATGGTCGGGACGGACATTTCCTTCGGGGATTTGAAAGGCATCCTGACGACCTTTGTCCACCAGATGTTCGGCTCGGAGGTGGGACTCCGCTTCAGGCCCAGCTTTTTTCCGTTCACCGAGCCGAGTGCCGAGGTGGACATTCAGTGTGTCATGTGCCGGGGGGGAGGCTGTCGCGTCTGCAAGCAGACGGGCTGGCTGGAAATCCTCGGATCGGGCATGGTGGACCCGGAAGTTTACAAGTTCGTGGGATATGACCCCGAGGAAGTCACGGGGTTCGCCTTTGGGATGGGAATCGAACGGATTGCCATGCTCAAATACGGAATCGACGATCTTCGCCTCTTCTTCGAAAACGACCTCCGGTTTTTGAGCCAGTTCTAAGCCGATTCACAGCCCGGGTTCCGCGGCCGCGCTGTGAATCAGCGCATCTTTTCTCCCAGGTTCAGGACAACTCTCGGGCTCCGAAGCCCGATGGCCGTCATGCCGACAGCGGCCGCGGACCCGGCGGGAACCTCCTGCCGGCCCGATAGATGCACGACATCCAGACAGGGGTTAGCACCATGATCATCAGCCTGGAGTGGCTCCGAAACTATGTCGACGTCGCCATCACTCTCGACCAACTGGCCGACCGCCTGACCATGGTGGGTCTGGAAGTGGAGGCCGTCCACAGGCACCATGAAGCCTTGGAGCGCATCGTCGTGGCCAGGGTTGAGACTGTCGCGCCACACCCGAACGCCGACAAGCTCCGCCTGTGTGACGTCTGGGACGGAGCCGCGACCATTCGCGTCGTGTGCGGCGCCCCCAACGTGGCGGCCGGTCAATTGGTTCCCCTCGCTCTTCCCGGCGCCAGGCTTCCATCCGGACTCACCATCCGGGCCACTCAGATCCGCGGTCAGGCGTCCGAGGGCATGTTGTGCTCCCAGAAAGAGCTGGGCCTTGGAGAAGATGCCGACGGCATCTGGATCCTTCCCGAGGAAACCCCGGTCGGAAGTCCGCTCGCCGCCGCCCTCGGCTGTGACGACGCCCGGATCGAGATCGGTGTCACGCCGAACCGAGGCGACTGCCTCTCCCACGTGGGCATCGCACGCGAAGTGGCCGCCATCTGCGGCACGGTGCTCCGATACCCGGACGTTTCGCTGGAAGAATCCGGGCCTCCCATTGACACCCTTGCCGCCGTGGCGATCGACGACCCCGTCGGATGTCCCAGGTATGCCGCGCGGGTGATTGAGGGCGTACGGATCGGTCCGTCCCCGGAGTGGCTCCGCAGGCGACTCGAAGCGGTCGGCATCCGCTCCATCAACAACATCGTCGACGTGACGAACTACGTGATGATGGAGCTCGGCCAGCCTCTTCACGCCTTCGATTACGATCTGCTGCGCGAGCATCGAATTGTGGTGCGCCGGGCGGCAGCCGGGGAGACGTTCCAAACCCTGGACGGTGAAACCCGAACCCTGTTCGACGATACCCTGCTCATCTGTGACGGCGTCGGCCCCGTGGCCATCGCCGGCATCATGGGCGGCCTCGAATCCGAAATCACGGACCGGACCACCCGTGTGCTCATCGAAAGCGCGTTTTTTGATCCCACCGGCATCCGCCGGAGCAGCAAGAAGCTTGGACTGCGGAGCGAATCGAGCTTCCGTTTCGAGCGGGGCGTTGACCCGGAAGGGACGCTGCGTGCTTTGGACCGCGCCGCGCAACTCATGGTGCAGGTCGGTGGCGGCGTGATCGCGCGGGGGCGCATCGACGCCCGACCTGTGAACCTCACCCTGCGTGTGGGGCGCACAAACCAATTCCTGGGGACACGGTTGAGCGCGGCCCAGATGGCACAAGCGCTCCGGTCCATCGAGATCGACGTGACAGAAGAGCACGCTGACCGGTTGAGCGTCTCGGTTCCCTCGTTTCGACCCGATATCACCCGCGAGGTGGACCTGCAGGAGGAGATCGCCCGACGGGTGGGCTTCGATCAGGTTCCCGTCACGCTCCCCGTCACCAGCCTGGGCGGATCGCCTCAGGATCCCTACCAGCGCGCCCGCCAGGACGTGAAGGACCTCCTTCGAGGGATCGGGCTGACGGAAGTCATCACATACTCGTTCATCGGGGAACAGAGCCTTCGCAAGCTGAACCTCCCGACGGACGACCCGAGGCTGTCTCCGGTGGCGATTCGCAACCCGTTGAGCGAAGAGCAGGCGGTCATGCGCACCAGCCTCGTTCCCGGTATACTCGGCACGGCTTGCCGCAACTTCGACCATCGCAACGACGACCTTCGGATCTTCGAATTGAGCAAGGTGTTTGTCCCGAAGCCGAACTCCCCGCTTCCCGATGAACCCCATCAGCTCGTCGGTGCCCTGTCGGGCAGGAGGCTCCCGGACCCCTTGTACGGACGGGAGGAGGAGATCGACTTCACGGACGCCAAAGGGATTGTGGACCTGGTACTGGGAGCCTTTCACCTGGATGAGGTGAGCTATCGTGCGGCCGATATCCCGCCTTACCTGGATGCGCGCTTCGGGGCATCGGTGTATTGCGGCGAACAGCGGCTCGGGGCCCTCGGTCCGGTGCATCCCCAAGTGGCCGAAGCGTTTGACATCAAGCGGTTCCTGTACCTTTTCGAATTGGACTTCGATCGCCTTTACGCGTTGCGCAAGCCTCACCCAATGTTCCGCCCATTGCCCAGGTACCCGGAGGTAGCAAGGGACATGGCCATTGTCTTGGACGCCACGGTGCCCGTGCTCGCTCCCCTGACCTACATGAAAGAGCTCCGGGAACCGCTCTTGGAGCACATCGAGCTTTTTGATATCTTCATGCACGAACGGCTCGGGAAGAACAAACGCAGTCTCGGGTACCGGCTCGTCTACCGTGCCCCGGATCGGAGCCTGACGGATGAAGAGGTCAACGCCCTTCACGGTCGAGTGACTGACAAGGTGCTCCAGACCTTCCAAGCAACCCTGCGATGAGGTGTAACGCTCCATGGCCGAATCGGACAGCCAGCTCACCAAGGAAAAGGGCCAGGACAAGCTGAGCCCGTGCCAGGTGATCTTCTACATCGGGGATCAGCCGGGTCAGGGTTCGTCCATGCATTTCAACGAGCGTGGGATTCTGGTTCAGTGCGACAAACCCGCCCCCCTCAATCAGAAGCTTCGGCTGATCTTGCGATTTCCGGGCCTGAAAAACGACATCGAGTTGCAGGGCGAGGTGGTTTGGACCAATATCCACGGACCCAACGATCCACTCTGCCCAAGGGGGATGGGCGTGAAGTTCGTGAACACCGACCGGGACACTGAGCGTCTGCTGACGGACCTATCGGGTCAATATGAGGCGCTAAGCAGCATTTTCAGCTGCTATTACACCTAGCCGGGCCAGGTGGTGGCTTCGCGGGATCCCCGATCCCCGTGCTCCGTGACCTATCCACCTCTAAGGGGTCTTGATTGCAGGCACTCGAAACCGCTCTCGTCGCCGTCGCCCTCGGATGCGACGCATTCGCAGTCGGCATGGGCGTCGGCACCAGGTTTTGTAACCCGCGCCAAGTTTTCAGGCTCTCATTTCATTTCGGGCTTTTCCAGTTTATCATGCCGCTCCTCGGCTGGTTTGTCGGTCAGAATGCCGTGGGCTTCCTGCGCCAGGGAGCTCCCTGGATCGCCTTCGCCCTCCTCGCCCTGATCGGCGGCAAGATGGTCTATGAGAGCCTGTGGGGCGAAGAGACCCAGCGGGACGAGTCCTGCCCGGACCCGACCCGGGGCATGAGCCTCATCGCGCTCTCCGTGGCCACCAGTCTCGACGCCATGGGAGTCGGCTTCAGCATCGGCATTCTGGGCCACAGCCTACTCATCTCCGCCGTCTGGATTGGAATCACGGCGTGCGCCATGACCTGGGCCGCCATGAAGCTCGGAAACCGCCTCTCGGAAAAATTCGGTAAGCGCATGGAAATCGCAGGGGGGGTGATCCTCCTGGCGATCGCCGTCAAGTTCCTATTGTCCTGAAGCAAGGGACCACCCATGCCCAAGAGACTCGAAGTCGCTCTGAAGGAACACTTGTTTGATCCCGAAGGAGCCGGCCTCTGCCGGAAGATCGCAGACTATTTCGGCTGGCACGTGGGGCAGGCCCGGGTCATCCATGTCCTCACCCTCGACCTGGACCTTTCGGATGAGGAAATGGAAGCCATCCGCACGGAGATCTTCACAAACCCCGTGACTCAGGTATCGAGCTTCTCGCCCATCGCTGGCTTTTTCGATTGGGCGATCTGGGTCGGATTTCGCCCGGGTGTGAGGGACACGGCGGGCAGCGTAGCCCTCGAAGCCGTGGCGGACTACCTGGGGCGTCCACTAACCGGCCGTACCGCGGCCTACACGTCGAAGATTTTTCTTCTCCGAAACGCCCCCTTGGAACGCGCCCAAGTCGAAACCATTGCCCGGGAACTCCTGGCCAACGACATCATCCAGCAGTGGCGCCTGTATAGCGCATCGGAATGGGACCGGGAAACGGGCATCGGGATCATCCTGCCCCAGGTGCACCTGGATCATTCCCCGTCGATCACCACCATCCCGATTCCCTCGGACGAAGCGCTGGCGGCTCTCAGCCGGGAGCGTAACCTGGCGTTGAATCCCAACGATATCCCGGTCATCCGCGCCTATTTTCTGCGGGAGGAGGTCCGAACGGCACGCCGTGCGGTGGGGCTCGACGAACCGACCGACGTCGAGCTGGAAGCCATCTCCCAAGCCCGGAGCGACCACTGCAACCACAACACCTTCCGGGGGCGTTTCCACTACCTGGATCTGGCCTCCGGTGAAGCCCGCACGGTGGATAACCTGTTCAAGACCTGCATCGAAGCCCCCACCCTGGAGCTCCAAGCCCAAAAGGACTGGGTGGTCTCCGTTCTTTGGGACAACGCGGGGGCCGCTCGCTTTGACGAGCACCACCTTTACGCCGTCACCGGCGAAACCCACAACAGCCCGTCTAACATGGAGGCGTACGGTGGGGCTCTCACGGGTATCGTGGGCATCTATCGGGACATCATGGGCACGGGCAAGGGCGGGCGACTCGTCGCGGGGCTTTACGGTTACTGTGTCGGGCCCCGGGACTACGCCGGGCCCTTGAAGCCGCATCTGCACCCTCGGCGGCTCCTCGACGGCATTGTGGAGGGGGTCAAGGACGGGGGCAACAAGCACGGAGTGCCGACCCCTTTCGGAAGCCTCACCCTTCATCCTTCTTTCCTCGGCAAGTGTCTGGTGTTCGTCGCCTGTCTGGGCATCCTGCCC
Source organism: uncultured Syntrophobacteraceae bacterium (assembly GCA_964527905.1). GTDB lineage: Bacteria > Desulfobacterota > Syntrophobacteria > Syntrophobacterales > Syntrophobacteraceae > CALBZH01. The sequence goes on along the minus strand of CAZGQL010000074.1, from coordinate 4,470 downwards.
CGGGAAATCCATGGAGAACCCGCCGAGAGGAAACGCCCCCGCCCCGGAGACCTCATCGTCATGTGCGGCGGTCGCGTGGGCAAGGACGGGATCCACGGTGTGACGGCCTCCAGCGAGATTTACAGCGAGCACACGCCCGCCGGTCATGTCCAGATCGGCGACCCCTACACCCAGAAGAAGATGCACGACTTCCTGCTCGAGGCGCGTGACGAAGACCTCATCACCTTCATCACGGACAACGGTGGAGGCGGACTCTCGTCATCCGTCGGGGAGTCCGCCCGGTTCGTCGGGGGAGCGTTGGTGGACCTCGATCGGGTTCCCCTCAAGTACGAAGGCCTGGACGTCTGGGAAATCTGGGTTTCCGAATCCCAGGAACGGATGACGGTCGCGGTTCCGCCCGAGCACGAAGCCCGCTTCCTGGAGCTGTCCCGCAAGCACGAAGTCGAGAGCACCGTCATCGGGACTTATGATACGAGCGGGAAGCTCCACCTGCGCTACAAGGGAAAGACGGCCGCTTACCTCGACCTGAGTTTCTTCTCCGAAGAATTCCCCCAGTGGGAATTCGACGCGCACTGGCTGCCGCCGGAGTTTCGGGGGCTCCATGAACCTGTTCTGGCGGAACCCCAGGACTACGTGCGTCTGCTCGGGGACATCCTCGCACGACCCAATGTGTGCTCCCGGGAATGGATTCAGCGCCAGTACGACCACGAAGTGCAGGGGGGCAGCACCGTGAAATCCCTGGTGGGGCGCGACCGGGACGTGCCCAACGACGCCGTCGTCCTCCGCCCCGTGCTCGAGTCCTCGCGCGGCCTCGCCGTGTCCCAGGCCCTCATCCCGTTTTATTCGCTCATCGATACCTACGCCATGGTGGCCGCCACCATCGACGAGGCCGTTCGCAGGCTGCTGTCGGTTGGGGCCTCGTTGGACGAGATCGGCGGTGTGGACAATTTTTGCTGGCCGAGCATCCAATACCACCCCGAAACCAACCCGGACGGACGGTACAAGGCCGCCCAGCTGGTGCGGGCCAACTGGGCCCTACGGGACATCTGCCGTGCCTACGCGATTCCGCTTTTGTCCGGGAAGGACAGCATGTACGTGGACGGCCACCTGGCCGGGACTTACGGCGAGCGCCACAAGGTGTCCGGCCTTCCGACCATGCAGTTCACGGCGACCGGCATCGTCCCGGATGTTTCGCGGTGTCTGACCATGGAGCCCAAGGCCGTCGGGGATCTTATTTATCTCCTCGGCACCACGGCCAACGAACTGGGTGGCTCCGAATATTACGAATCGTTTGGGCACACGGGGCTCCATGTGCCGGTTCTCGACCCGACGGCGGCCCTGAACCTTTATCGGGCCCTGGAGGAGGCGATCGCTTCGGAGCTCCTCGCATCCTGTCACGGCATCTATCGTGGCGGGTTGGCCGTTCACGCGGCCCTCATGGGCTTCGGCTGCCTGATGGGCCTGCGCATCGATTTGGGGCGCGTCCCGACGGCACGCCCCCTCCGGGACGACCAGATCCTTTTTAGCGAATCCTGCGGGCGGTTCCTGGTGACAGTGAGCCCCGACAGACGGGAGGAATTCGAACGGTGCTTCCAGGGGCTGGCCTGCGCATGCGTCGGCGAGGTTATCCCGGAACCGCGGCTGACATTTATCGGAAAAACCGGACGGATGCTGGTCGACGCACCCTTGGCGGGTTTCAAGGCTGCCTGGAGCCGGCCGGCGCGTCGTGAGAACTCTTAATGAATCTTGGAGCTTGCCATGGGTAGCGTCAGGGCGTTGGTTCTGACCGGGTTTGGGTTGAATTGCGATCTCGAAACCGCCTACTGCTTGAAGGTGGCGGGTGCCAAAGCCGAGCGGGTGCATCTCAACAGTCTCCTTCGGCGTGACGTTTCCCTGCGAGATTTCCAGATCTTCGTGGTGGGGGGCGGTTTCTCGTGGGGCGACGACCATGGAGCGGGCGTCATCATGGCCATGCGAATCAAGCAGCGCCTCAAGGACGAGCGCCTCGGCTTCGTCCAAAAAGGCGGGTTAGTGCTGGGAATCTGCAACGGATTCCAAGTGTTGGTGAATCTTGGCATCCTCCCCGCCTTCGAGCCCGACACCTTCCGACGTGAAGTGGCCCTCATCCACAACGACTGCGGCTCCTTCCGCGACCAGTGGGTGCATCTTGCGGTTGACGCCAGCTCCCCCTGTGTGTTCACGCTCGGGATCGAGCGGCTGGAGCTTCCGGTTCGGCACGGTGAGGGGAAGTTTTACGCTGAGCCGCCCACGCTCCGGAAACTGATCGACAACCGGCAGGTCGTCCTGCGCTATGCTGGATCGAACGGAAGCCCGGCCTCGGGCCGTTTTCCCGACAATCCGAACGGGTCCCTGGAAGACATTGCCGGCATCTGTGACCCGACCGGGAGGGTGTTTGGATTGATGCCTCACCCCGAAGCCTACAACCACTGGACGAACCATCCGGACTGGACCCTTCACCGGGAGCGCTGCCGTCGTGAGGGACGGTCGTATCCCAGCGAAGGACTCGGGGTGCAACTCTTCCGAAATGCCGTAAACCACTTTCACTGAACGCCAATGGCGCAGGAAAGGTCTTTGGGATGAGCCCAACGCGCAGGCTGCGCCTCGGCATCCTTGTATCCGGGGGAGGCACCAATCTCCAGTCCCTCATCGACCGGTCCCACCGTGGCGGGCTATCCGCCGAGATCGTTGTGGTGGCTGCCGACAATCCAGACGCCTACGGCCTGACCCGTGCGAGGGCCGCCGGCATCCCGGCTTACGTGGTCGACTACCGTGCCCATTTCAGACGCGAGGATCCCGTTTCCCTGCTCGCCGGATCCGGAGTGAACCTCGACGCCCTCGAAAAACGGCAACGGATCCTCAAGGTCTCTGACTCCGAGGTGCGAAGGGCGCGTCTGGCACGCTTGGTCCTCGCGGAACAGGAAATGATCCGAATCCTCGAGGATCATCGACCGGACTTCATCTGCCTCGCGGGATTCATGCGGCTGGTGACTCCATTTTTCCTCTCCCACTTCAACCGAGATGGAATCTGGCGGGTGCTCAACATACACCCGGCGCTCCTGCCTTCTTTTCCCGGCCCCCACGGATACGAGGACACCTACCACTACGGCGTCCGCTGGGGAGGCGCGACGGTGCACTTCGTCGACGAAGGGGAGGACACGGGACCCATTCTCGCCCAAGCGGCCTTTCCCGTCTGGCCGGCCGACACCCTGGAATCCCTCCGCAGCCGGGGATTGAGTCTCGAATACGAGCTTTACGCCCAGTGTATCAATTGGCTGGCCGCGGATCAGGTCCAACTGATCTCGACCGAAACCGGCCGTACCCGAACCGTGATCACGGACCCCGACTACCCCGCCATCGTGGCCCGCTGGATGCGCATGGCGCTCGGTTCGGCCTGAGCCCTCGCTCACTTTCAAACGACTCGTTCCTCCATTCACATATCCGAACTTTGAGATCCCCAGGCAGCTATGGTAACCTCACCCCTCTGACTTTCGAATCCGGTCGTGTGAGCCACGCGACCGATCGGGCATGGGCTTCCGAGCAACGTGGGTTGACTGCGAAAGCGCGGCCATCCCGAATGGACCCGGTTGGACCTCGACCCTTCAGCGGATTGGAGCTAGGCGAGTGCATCCGCTGAGCGACGCGGCGGCAAGGTGGGTTCCAGGGAGACAGCGGTTCATGAGGCTTCGCATGAACGAGCAGGCAGCACGGACTTTGGTCGCGGTACTGACGGGAATGCTCCTGTGGACAGGATCGATCATCCCCGTGGGCCCGGGCTTCGACGCCTCATCGGCGCAGGACTGCCCCGAAAACGATTCGCCCACCGCTTTGGAGCAAGTCTTGAGTGACCCGGACCGCTTCATCGGTTGCCGAATCACCGTCCAGGGGACCCTTTACCGCAGGCAGGGCGTCCAGCGCATCCATTACACCCTCGAATCTGGATCCGGACAAAGCCTCGAAGTCTGGCCGTGGGCTCCTGAAGAGGCCGCGGGCGCGAGCGAACACGGATCCGGATCCGAGGAAGGTGATCGCACGATGGCTTCCTACATCGGACAGACCCTTCGCATCGAAGGCCGGATCGTCCCGAGCAAGCAAGGCGGTGCCGTGCTTGAAGCCTCCATCGTCGAGGAAGCCCGGGATGACCCGGGATAAGGCAAGGGACTAATGTGGGATTTTGCGTGCGTGAGGGATAGAAAGATGAAAGGAATGAGTCCGTAGAAGGTCACTCCGGCAAGTACCCCGGAGGTTTCGCCGCTCCAGCGACATTCCGGTGGGAGCCCGAAAGCTTCAAGGCTCATGGATCCCCGTCAGGAGCCTGCGGGGATGATGGTTTCGTGAGCTCTCGGACGGCCTTCTAGTGCCCGCCATCCCCGGCCGGGCTCATGGCGATTTCCCGCTTCAGATCGAAATGCCATTTCCAGATCTCAAACAGAACCGGATAGACCAGCAGCT
>CAZGQL010000073.1:20551-21106 GCA_964527905.1 uncultured Syntrophobacteraceae bacterium | reverse complement strand
GAGCATGCGGGGATGACGATGGGGATTCGGACATCCTTTTGTGTGGCGCTGTAACTAGTTGTGGGGCGCCGTAATCAGGAATCCTCAAGAGACAAAATGCGGAAACCGGGCGAGGTTTATCCCCGCCCGAGCCCGGTGTTTCCAAGCGCCCATTGTTTGAGAACGAGTCAATATGACGAGCGATGAAAAAGCGCTGACGCCGCCCGGCTACGGCCCTACCTTCCCCAGAATCTGGAGACTCTTGACGCCGCCCTCCAGCTTGTCCACCCTGAAGTAGGCGCTTTGGACCGATGTGGCCTTCAGCTTCACATACCGGGCCGTCACGGGCGCGAACCTGAATTCCTGCCAGCCCCCGCTCTTGTGGAGGCGCACGTTTTCCGGTTGGAACGTCCCTACCGACTGAAAGGGACCCGTCGGCGAATCCCCTGTCAGGAGCTCCAGCGACTTGATGTTCGACGCATGCGTTTCCTGAATGCAGATCCTCACCGTGTCGATCGTGACCGGCCGGTCCCCCTTGAACCCGAACACGGCCTTGTCGCTCTCATCGGTCCTCAA
>CAZGQL010000073.1:13430-20451 GCA_964527905.1 uncultured Syntrophobacteraceae bacterium | reverse complement strand
CACCACCGGTCAAGACCCCTTCCCACTTCCCCGACGGCGCCATGACCAGCTCCGCGTATTGGGGCGTCAGAACGTCCACTCCCGATGGCTCGCGGGGTGCGGCCACGGCGGGCGCGGCCGCCGTCCCAGGCTCTTCCAATTTCCCTAGGAGCTGCACGCTCTTTCCCCCGCCTGGCACCTTGTCCACCCTGAAGTAGGTGCTTTGGACCGCTGTGGCCTTCAGCTTCACGTACCGGGCCGTCACGGGCGCGAACCTGAATTCCTGCCAGCCCTCCGTCTTATGGAGGCGCACGTTTTGCGGCTCAAACGTCCCCACCGACTGAAAGGGCCCCGTCGGCGAATCCCCCGTCAGGAGCTCCAGCGACTTGATGTTCGACGCGTGCGTTTCCTGAATGCAGATCCTCACCGTGTCGATCGTGGCCGGCCGGTCCCCCTTGAACCCGAACACGGCCTTGTCGCTCTCATCGGTCCTCAATTCCACACCACCGGTCAAGACCCCTTCCCACTTCCCCGACGGCGCCATGACCAGCTCCGCATATTGCGGTGTCAGAACGTCCACTCGCTTCACTTCGGGCTCGGCGGCCTTTGGAGGGGCCGGAGGCGGTGCCGCAGGCTCCGGCACGGGCTGCGGCGGGGTTTTCGCTTCCTGCAGCAAAGGCGCCTTGTATTCCTTGGTACCCCACGCATCGCCATACCTCAGCTGGACCCGGTGCTCCGTCCCGTCTCCGGGAAGGTTCGACGTGTAGAAGATGTTGTACTGACCGGCCAGTTGCTCCCCGATCCTGGCGTAGAGCTCCTTGAGCTGGCCCGGCTGCGGGGTGATGAGCGTGGCTCCCCCTGTTTCAAGGGCGACCCTGCGGAGCACCGCCTCGTCGATTTCCGTCCCGACCCCGATGGTGTAAATGGGCACGTTGACCTCACGGGCCAGCGCCAGGACTTCCTCCACGGAATGTTTGCTCAAGGGTCTTCCCTGGCCGTTATCGTCCGCCCCGTCGCTCAGGAGGGTGACCACCTTCCGGCCCGGCATCCCCCGCAACAGCTCGACGGACTTGTAGAGGGCATCGTAAAGGGCGGTATCGCCCCGAGCCACCGTGGCATCGATGGCTGCCTTGGCGGCCGAGCGGTCTCCTCCACCGCTCAAGACTTTCACCTCACGGGCAAAGCCCACCACTTGAACTCTGTCTTCGGGACCGAGCAAGTCGATGAAACTCTTGGCGGCCGCCTGGGCGTCCTTCATCCGCTGCCTCATGGAGCCACTGGTGTCCAGGGTGACGACGGCATTGAGCGGAGAGAGCTGCGGAACCACCGTCAGGGGCTCCTGGTCGACCTCATCTTCCCGCACGCGAAAATCCCCCGGGCCGAGCCCCTTGAGCGGCACCCCGTCCTTGGTGACCAGGGCAAAGATCGTGACCTTGGGAAACGCGGAGGTTTCGATCTGATTGATGACGACCTGCGCTCCGGCTGCCTGCTGCCGCCCCTCGACCCTGCGGGAAGCCGCCTGGTCCTGGGCGAGGACTGTGGAACCGAAAAAGATCAGGAGCATCGAGAGACCTGCTGTCATGAATCCAACTTCTCGCCTCGTCATGGAACCCTCCTCTCATCATCCGGTTATCCGAAGGATTCAGCCTCCATCATTGCCTTCCCCACGCGGCAAGAGGTCTTGGGGCTGTCGATGCAGCCGCTTGTGCCCGTCAGCGCTCTCACGCTGCACGGTCGATTCAGCCATCGCCTTGCTCTACAACGGGAACTTTACGATACAAGAAACCAAATTGAAAGCTCTGACGGCGAGAAACTGTTGCAGTGATCTGTATCCAATGATGACAAGAAAAGGAACCGATCCACTTCCCAGTCACAAGGGGGGCGGGAGCAGGCAGCAATCTTGGGGGGACGAGAAGAAGCGGGTATCCAAGGGCGGAACGATGGCGCCTCAGCCCCTCCTTCCTCGGTCAGTTGACGGTCCCGATCAGCTGGAGGGTTTCCAGGTATTCTTTCACGGCCGCCAACAACACGATGAACATCTTGGAGCCGGCCATGACCGTGTAAATGTCATCAGCGCTGCCGCAGAGCTTGGCGAATTCAGGACCGATGATCACCGCGGGCTCCGGCGCGTCGGGCCGGTTGGCCAGGGCGGCGATATAGAGATCCAGGCGGTCCCTGAGCTCCTGAAAATAGTCGATCGGCTTGCCCGCCATCATCCCGGCGCTGGATGATATGGTTTGGGAGAGCTCATGCACGGCGCTCCAGTAATCCCCGGCGATCTGATCCTTGAAGGGAGAATCCTGCAAGAAGTAGGAAATACTCCAGCCCACCCCGATGAACTTGAGGATCTGCAGCTCGTATTCCACCCGGCTCAGGTTCGCCTCGCTCCCCTCTGGAAACGCCGCCAGCAGGCCCTTCAAGTCCTCGCGGTCCACGGCGTACTTGAACAAATCGATGGGGGCATCCTCGATGGAGCGCTTCCCGTTGGTTTCATCGTGCATGGGGCGACGGCCTTTCCGCGGAAGGATTCAAACCGATGGCATTCGCGTCACACCGATTCCTTGATAAACGACAGGCCCAGGCTTGTGGCGGTTTCCCTTCAAGCAGTGTTTCAGGCGATGTGTGCGCGGGTGATCCAGACCGATTTTCAACAAACTGTCATGAAACAGTCTGACACAAAGCCCCAAACAACGGTCAGGTCAGTCTCTTGACCAGGTCGTAAAGCATTCTCGTCCCGACGACGAACAGCAGCACGGCAAAGACGCGCTTGAGCCGGTCGACCGGCAGGCTGTGAGCCAGCTTCACCCCCAGGGGAGCCGTCAGGACGCTCGCCGCGACGATCCCGAACAGAGCCGGCAGGTAGATGTAGCCAAAGGACAGCTCCGGCAGTCCCTGCGCGCCCAAGCCGTTTACAACGTAGCCGACCGTTCCGGCGATCGCAATGGGAAAACCGATGGCCGCCGAGGTCCCGATGGCGTGGTGGACCGGGACGTTGCACCAGACCATGAAGGGGACCGAGAGGGTCCCGCCGCCGATCCCCACCAGGCTCGAAACGACCCCGATGGTGTTTCCCGCCCCGAACATGCCGAGCCATCCGGGCAACCCGCGGGACGGCTTCGGCTTCCGGTTGCTCAGCATCTGAAACGCCACGTAGTAGAGGAAAATCACGAAAAAGCCCTTGAGGGCATCCGTCGGCATGCGGGCGGCGATGCACGCGCCCAGGAACGTTCCGGTCAGAATCCCCAACGTGATGCGCTTCACGATGTCCCAATGGACGGCCCCGCGCCGATGGTGAGCCAAGAAGCTCGAAACGGCCGTGAAGATGATGCTGGCCATGGAGGTCCCGAGCGCGAGGTGCATGATGGTTTCATGGGGCACCCCCTGGAGGGTGAAGCAGAACACGAGCATCGGCACGATCACCAGTCCGCCGCCGATTCCGAGCAGGCCGGCCAGGACCCCGGCCACGGCCCCGACCCCGAGATACATTGCAAGAATGGTTAGCATGAGCTGTTCGGTTCCTTTCGATCCATTACAAAGGGAATTCCTTGCGCTGGGCCTTGAGACGGCTCCGCCGGCGTTTGGCTTCGAGGCGACGCTCCTGGGACGCCTGCGTCGGCTGGGTCCGGCGGCGGTTCCGGGGCTTGACGGCGGCCGCACGGATGAGCGCCATGAGGCGCTCCAGCGCATCCCTGCGGTTTTGCTCCTGGGTGCGGAATCGCTGCGCCTGAATCACCAGGATACCCTCACGGGTGACACGCTTCCCGGCCAAGCGCACCAGGCGCTCCCGGACGTCCTCGGGGAGCGAGGGGGAGCCCGCCGCATCGAATCGGAGCTGGACCGCCGTCGCGACCTTGTTGACGTTTTGCCCTCCCGGCCCCGAAGACCGGACGAATTCCTCGATGATTTCGCTCTCGTCGATCCAGAGGCCCTCCGTGATCTTGAGCATTCAGCCTTCCTCGCGCCGTCACAGACACAAGCGCAGCACATCGGTAATGACGTCCTGGGTGTAGTCCTTGAGGCGCCATTTTTGGGCCAGCATCGTGGCGTTTGCCGCGATCCGGTCGATGTCCTCCCCGGGAATGCCTACGGATTTCAGACTCGTCGGCGTTCCAATGCGCTCGAACCAGTTCTTGAGGGCCTCGATGCCCGCCAGGGCCGCGTTCTCCGTGTCCCGGCCCTGAATGCCAAACACCCTTGCCGCAAAGCGGGCGAACTTCTCGGGGCGCGTGCGCGCGGTGGTGCGCATCCAGGCCGGCAGGACGATCGACAGCCCCGCCCCATGGGGCACATCGTAGAGGGCACTCAAGGAATGCTCGATCATGTGATTGGGGAACCCGTAAAGGCCGATGCCGGCCACGGGAAAGCCGTTCAAGGCCCAGGCCGCCGCCCACATCATCGTGGCTTGCGCCTCGTAATCCCGCGGGTCCTTCAGGATCTGCTCGGTACTGGTCATGATGGTCTCAACGAGGTTTTCCACGAACCGGTCCTGGATGGGGGTGTAGGGATCGGCGCCCGTAAAATAGCCCTCCAGCAAGTGGGTGATGGCGTCCGCCGCCGAATAGGCCGTGTAGCGGGCCGGAACGGTGAAAGTCGTCGTCGGGTCCAGGATGGAAACCTTCGGAAAGAGGTGGGGGGAGCCGATGTTGAACTTCTGGAGCGTCTCTTCGTTGGTCAGGACAGCCCCGTTGTTCATTTCGGACCCCGTGGCCGCGAGCGTCAGCACCACGACGAGCGGCAACGCCCCGCGGATACTCGCCGTACCCGCGTAATAGTCCCAAACGTCCACCTCCCCCGCGGCTCCGGCCGCAATGGTCTTGGCTTCGTCGATCACGCTTCCACCGCCGACGGCCACGACGACCTCCACCCCCGCGCTTCGGGCCAGATCCACCCCCTTGCGGGCATGGGAGAGCACCGGATTGGACTTCACGCCCGGATGCTCGACCACCTCGAGCCCCGCATCTTTGAGACTGGCCGTCACGGTGTCATAGACCCCGCTCCGTTTGACACTCGACTGCCCGTATACCAAGAGCGCTTTGGCACCGAATGCCCTGGCTTCCTTACCCACCGTCTTCACAGTATCCCGGCCGAACACCACCCGGGTCGGATTCCAGAACGTGAAATTCTGCATGGCCGCTCCTCATCTCCAACATTGATCCTCGGGCTTCCGCCCCGTCTCCCATCGACCGCGTCACGGTGTCCCACCGACGCGGATCGCGTGCATGCGAGCCGATTTCCCGGGCCATCGGCCCTTGGCCATCCCCACATTGAGATCGCAAGCGGAACCTATCCTACACCATACCGGGCAGCGAGTTCACCAGAAACCATTGGCGACGATCGCGGGCGTTTAGGACCTCGAATTCGGGTCGAGCGCGCGCAACATCCTTCTTTACCAACCGATTCGAAACACCCCATAATGGAGATCGACAGCAAGCGCTCACCGAGAGGTTTTCCCATGATCGAAATCGACGGCGCCATGCATTCCGGGAGCGGCACCCTGGTCCGCTACGCGGCGGCGCTGGCCACGGTGCTCGGCGAACCCCTGCATCTGACGCGTATTCGGGCGCGACGGGACAAGCCCGGGCTCAGGCCCCAGCATCTCCAGGCCTTGCGGGCTTGCTGCGCGCTGTCGCACGGTCGCCTGGAGGGGGATGCGGTCGGATCCCAGGAGGTTGTCTACACTCCGACACGCCGCCCGACGGGCGGCAGCCATCACTTTGACATCGGCACGGCGGGGTCGGCCACCATGCTGGCGTTTTGTCTGCTGCCCCCGGCCCTCTTTTCCAGCGCGCCCTGCCGCTTCACTCTAACCGGGGGGCTTTTCCAGGACCACGCCCCGACGGCCGTTCACCTCAGGGAGGTGCTGCTTCCTCTGATCCGACGCATGGGAGCCGATGCAGACCTCCAAATGGTCCGCCCCGGTTATGTGCCTCAGGGGCAGGGCCGGTTGAGTCTCCGGGTCGAGGCCCTGAACGGTCCCCTTGCGCCCCTCGACTGCCGCGAGCAGGGAAAGGTGCTCCAGATCCGCGGCGTAGCGCTGGCTTCCCATCTCGGCCCCGAGCGCGTCGCCCCGCGAATGACCGAACAGAGTCGCTTCCTGCTTGCAAAAGAAGGATTTGAGGCGCATGTTGAGTGTGTGGAGGATTCCAGCGCCGTTCAGAAAGGGGCCGCCCTGATCCTTTGGGCGAAAACGAGTACGGGAGCCGTCCTGGGGGCGGATCAGGCCGGAAAGCGGGGACGACGCTCCGAATCCATCGCGGCGTATGTGGTGCGCTCGCTGATGGAGGACCTCGCCACGGGGGCGACCGTGGACCGTTTTCTCGCCGATCAGCTGATCCTGTTCGCAGCGCTCGCCGATGGCCGGACGACCTACCGCATCCCGAGGATGACGGAGCATGTTCAATCCAACCTGTGGCTGGTGGAGCGCATCTTGGGGGCGAAGTCCACGCTGGAGGGGGACCTTCTGACAATCCGAGGAGTCGGGTACGCCCCGCCGGCGGTTTGAGAGACGACAGAGGGAGGCATGCGATGAAGGCTCGAATCAAGATCCGAGGCATTTACAGCACCGCTCTCACCAAGCTCGTTCTCGACGCAGACTGCGTGGTGGTGGACCCATCGTCGCTCATCCGGGAACGGTTCGGCATCGAGTACCAGGGCTTTGCCCACGACCTCCTGGTGTGCGACCGGGAAGATCACCAGGGGATCCTGATCGCCGGGGAGGCCGAATGGGTGAGCCCCTTCGTGGACATGCTCCGGGAGAAGCTCGTCGACACCGTTTTGTGCTTCGTGACCCAGGACGAGGACCACGATCAAATCGTCAAGGCCTGCGTGGAGATGCCCGGGGGCGCCAAGAAGGTCCTCGACGATCTGCGGCGTTCCGTTGTCCCCACCGTGGCCTGCCATCACCGGTTTAGAATCGTGGATGCACACCACCTGGAGGCTGCGGAAGCCGCCCTGGCACGGGACGTGAGCCAGATGGACAGCCTTGGGCGGCAGCTCTTTTCCGATTTGATCCTGATTCCTCTGGAAAAGTCCGGCATGGTGC